>BNUC01000020.1 GCA_025997075.1 Betaproteobacteria bacterium
GCTATTTTTAACCCCGTCATTCCCGCGAAGGCGGGAATCCAGTTCGTTTTTTCCAGCCAGAATGGCTGCAAATCAAAGAATGGCGGCGCGTTGCGCCGAAAGTACGCCTTCTGGATTCCCGCCTTCGCGGGAATGACGGGGATGGGAAGCGCATGTGAAATATCCCGGACAGTAGTAGGCGCAAGCCGGAATCCAGAAAATTGGCTGAACGAAACTGGATTTCGGCTTGCACCGGGACGACGAGTGTTGAGCATCATCGCCGGAACTATGTATCCAGACGCATGGCATCGGTATTTACGCCGCTGCTTCCGCCGCGTGCGCGGCCTTCACGCTCGGGCGGGCGCCGATGTGTTCTTGGAAGGCGACCAGCGATGACCAGCGGGTGAGATCGACACCAGTCCATTGGCACCAGAACAGGACCGTATACAAATAACCGTCGGCAACGCTGAATTGCTTGCCCAGCAGGAAGTCGTTTTTCTCCAGATGGCCGGCCACGAAGGCCAGACGCCTCGCCAGGTTCTCGCGAGTTGCGACCTTGCATTCCTCCGGCGTGCTCGGATTGAACAGCGAACCGAAACTCTTGTGGATCTCGGAGTTGATGAATCCGAGCCATTCCTGCAAGCGGTAGCGTTCGAAGGTCCCGGCCTTTGGCGCCAAACCGGTTTGGGGCTTGAGATCGGCGATGTAAAGGGCGATAGCCGGGTTTTCGGTCAACACTTTGCCGTCGACGAGTTCAAGAGCGGGGACGTATCCCTTGGGATTGATCCGGGCGAAGTCGCTGCCGTCGGCCACGATCTTGCCGGTACCGAGGTCGACCTTGACCAGTTCGAAATCGAGCCCTGCCTCGCGTAAAGCGATATGCGGCGAAAACGAGCTGGCAGAGGGGGAAAAATAGAGTTTCATGCGTGTCTCCTATATTTATCGATTTATATCGACTCTGATTAGACAGCGCTAAAATGAAAAATATCCAGGCATAAGCACACGTCACTCAGCACACCCTGCGCGATTGCTTCCGGTTCGGGGGATAATCGTGAAGTTTAATGATGTGTGCCGCTTCTGTGAGGGCACGTTTTTCCAAGCACACAAAGGAGTCTGTCATGATAGTAGGCCGTATTTCCGACGTAGCGAAACAAAAGGGCGTCTTGCCCGGCGCGATTGTCCGGGCGCTGGAAGCACTGCAAAAAATCGACATCGGCACGGCGAAGCCGGGTCGCTACGAAATCGAAGGCGACAAACTGTTCTATCTGGTTCAGGACGTCGAACTGCGCACGCTGGAGGAGAGCCGCGCCGAAACACACCTGAAGTACGCCGACATTCAAGTCCCGTTCAGTTGCGCCGAACGCTATGGCTTCGCCCTGCCGCAAGCGGGTCTGGCGCCCAACGACGACCAGTTCGAAGCCAAGGATCTGGCATTTTATCCGACGCCCGCCAGCGAGAGCTTCATCGACGCTGCTCCCGGCGACTATCTGGTCTTCCTGCCCGAAGAACTGCACCGTCCCTGTGTCGCCATCAAGGGCAAGGAAACGATCCGCAAAGTCGTGGTCAAGGTACACGCCAGCCTGCTCGGGCTGTAAGCCTTGTGTTGAGGCGGATGACCTCGCGCATTCCGCCTCTCATCGGCTAAAACCGTTTTTACCACAGAGGCACAGAGATCACAGAGAAAAAACGAGATTCCCCCCTGGGTGATCACTACGTAAAGCTACATTCTTGTCCTTTTCTGTGTACTCCGCGGTTAATGGCTTTTTCCAGGTTCATCTTTCGCAAGACGAGACAACCGTCCTTGTAAACCCTCTTGTTTTGTTCTCACGTATTAGTTATATTGCTAACTCGAATTAGCAAATAAAAAATACAGAGGGTGAACATGAGCGATCGTGTTTTTCTGGGCATTGATATCGGTTCGGCCAGCGTGCGCGCTGGCCTGTTCGATACGGCTGGCCGGCGACTGGCTTTCGCAGCCAGAGCAATCCAGCAATTCCATCCAAAACCCTTGTTCGTCGAACAATCCTCCACCGACATCTGGGCGCAGACCTGTGCCGCCGTGCGCGAGGCGCTTGCCGCCGCCGCAATCGATCCGGTGCAGGTGGCCTCGATCGGCGTCGACGCCACCTGCTCGCTGGTAGCGGTCGGTCCGGGCGGTCAGCCGCTTTCCATCGCCGGGACGGGTGAGCGCGAGCGCGACATCATCATGTGGATGGATCACCGCGCGGGTGAGCAAACTGTGGCCATCAACGCCACCGGGGATGCGGCGCTGGCCTATGTCGGCGGCGAAGTGGGCATCGAGATGGAATTGCCCAAGGTGCTATGGCTCAAGCAAACATTCCCCGAACGTTACGCCGCCGCGTGGCGTTTCTTCGATCTCGCCGATTATCTGGTCTGGCGCTTGTCCGACGCCGACGTGGCGAGCGTTTGTACGCTCACGTGCAAATGGAATTATCTGGCGCACAAGGAATGCTTCAGCCAGACCCTGCTCGACGCGGTCGGTCTCTCCGACATCACCGGCAAGGTCCCAGGGCGGGTTCTCCCGCTCGGTTCCGCCGCCGGAACGCTGAGTCCCAAGGCCGCCGCCGAACTGGGGCTGCCTCCCGGCGTGGTTGTCGCCACGGGCATCATCGACGCCCATGCCGGCGGTCTGGCGCTGGTCGGCACGGAACCCCAGGGCAGTCTGGCGATCATCGGCGGCACGTCGAACTGCCACATGGTGGTCAACCCCGAGCCGATCATGGTTCCCGGCGTGTGGGGGCCTTATTATGGCGCGATGCTGCCCGGCTGGTGGCTCGGCGAAGGCGGCCAAAGCGCGGCCGGCGCGCTGCTCGACTGGACGCTGCGCCAGAGCGACGCATGGCCGCTCCTGGAAAGCACGGCCAAGGCCGGGGAGCGCAATGTTTACGCCGTGCTCAACGACTGGCTGGCAGACCTTGAAAGCCGGGAGAAATGGCCGGCGCGCGACCTGCACATCCTCGCCGACCACCACGGCAACCGTTCGCCGCGCGCCAACCCGCATGCGCGCGGCGCCATCGTCGGGCTGACGCTGGAGCAGGGCAAGGACGCGCTCGCGCGGCTCTATCTCGCTACCTTGCAGGCGCTCGCTTACGGCACGCGCCACATCATCGAGAGCATGAACGCCGCCGGCCACCGGATTGAGCGCATCGTAATGTGCGGCGGCGGGACGAAGAATCCGTATTGGCTGCGCGAGAATGCCGACGCGACCGGCTGCGATATCCATCTCGTCAGCGAGGAAGACGCGGTAACTCTCGGCGCCGCGCTGCTCGGAGCGGTCGCCTGCGGCGCTTTCCCGAACCTGCCCGCCGCTGCCGCCACACTGGTGCGCCCCGGCGGCAGCATCAAGGCGCGACCCGAGACGAAGGCGTTTCACGACGCCAAGTACGCCGTTTATCTGCAACTTTACGACGACATGGAACGGTGTCGCTCCGCGATGCAGGCATGGAAGCGAGAGTGAAGAAATGAACCACGGAGAACGCAGAGAAAAACAGGGCAGCCGGACTCCCTCCGGGTTTTCCGCACTTAAAGCCAATCAGATTATCTAGCCGAAAGGAAAATCAAATGCTCAAGCTGACCCTTCCCGAATCCAAACCGCTGATCAAGGCTGGCGACAAAGAAGTTCTGCTGGTCACCAACGCCGACCAGCGCGAATCGGCCAATGTCGAATGCTGGCCGGTGCAGCACAAGTTCGAGGTGAGGCTGGAACAGGCTCTCCAGAAGCGTTTCGGTGTCAAGGTCAAGCGCGCGCATCCGTACAAAAATGACAAAGGACATGGTTTCATCGCCGGCCAGCGCGAGGGCAGCGACCTGTTCGCCGCGATCGATCCGGACGCGCCGGTCATCGTGCTGCTCACCGCCTGGCAGTATTCGCACCATCTGGCGCCGAGCCTGGTCAAGCACCGGGGACCGATGCTGCTCCTGGCCAACTTCGACGGCACCTTTCCAGGCCTCGTCGGTATGCTGTGCATGGCCGGCACACTGACCAGCCTCGGCAAAACGGACTACTCGCGCCTGTGGTCGTCCGATTTCGACGATGAATTTTTCTTCAAAGGACTGGAATCCTGGCTGAAAACCGGAACGATCGCGCACGATACCTCCTACCTGCACCCGGTCGATGCCTCGCATCCGGTCAGCCAGACGCCGGCCTGGGCGATCGGCCGGCAAGTCGGCGAGTTCGTGCTGCGCAACAAGGAGATCATGGGCCTGTTCGATACCTTATGCATGGGCATGATCAACGGCGTGTTCCCGCAAAAAGCGCTGGTCAATATCGGCATGCCGCTGGAAAGCCTGTCGCAGTCCGCATTGCTCGTGGAAATGGCCAAGGTGCCACAAACGCTCCGCGAAGAATGTCTGGCCTGGTATGAGGCGCGCGGCATGAAGTTCCAGTTCGGCGCTGACCCGGTCACTGAACTCACACGCGAACACGTGCTCGAACAGTGCGCGATGCTGATCGCCATGGCCCGTTTCACCCAGCGCTTCGGCCTGTCCAGCGTCGGCGTGCAGTATCAGTTGGGGCTGGCGCATTCGTGCGCCGCTTCCGATTTTGCCGAGGGCGCCATCGGCTCGACCGAGCGTTTCCCAATCCCTGACGAGGCGGGCAACATCATCCGTCCAGGCAAACCGATCACCTGCATCAATGAAGTCGACATGGGCACGGCGATTCCCCAGACGATGCTTTTCCGCCTGCTCGATTCGCTCGGCTTGCCGTCGGAAACGACGCTGCACGACATCCGCTGGGGCAGCGAATTCGATGGGACGTTCTACTGGGATTTCGAGATTTCCGGCTCGGTTCCGTTCGAGCACCTGAAGGGCGGCATCGCCGGCGCCACCGGTTACCGGCAAGCGGCGATGTTCTTCCCCTACGGCGGCGCGACGATCCAGGGACAGGGAAAAGCCGGACGGGTGATCTGGGCGCGCGCGCATTACGAAGGAACGCAGGTGATCCTGCACATTGGTATCGGCACTGCCGTCGAATTGCCGGAGGCCGAATTCGAAAGGCGTCGCCATGCCACCAATTATGAATGGCCGCTGCTCAACTGCAGTCTCGACGGCGTTGGCCGCGATGACCTGATGGCCGGCCATCAGAGCAATCACGTCACCATCGCCTACGTTGATCAGGACAAGCTGCAGGATGTATTGCGCGCCTTCGTCGCTCAGGCGGTCACGCAAGGCATCACGGTCCGCGTGGCCGGTGATGCGTTCAAGCTGCTGTAATCTCTCGGAACGAGCAATGAATACCGATGACCACTATCGCGGCGTCTGGCCGGTCATGCTGACTCCCTTTGACGAGCAGCGCGAAATCGACTGGGAGTCGCTGAAGAAACTGATCGACTGGTACATCAATGCCGGCGTCAATGGTCTTTTTGCCAACTGCCAGTCGAGCGAGATGTTTTTCTTGTCCGACAGCGAATCGCTTCAATTAGTCCGCTTTGTTCTGGATTATGTGGATGGTCGTGTCCCTGTCATCGCCTCGGGACATACGGCCTGTGGTCTGTCGCAACAGATCGACCAGCTTGGCGCCATGGTGCAGACCGGCGTCGACAGTGTGATCATGATCAGCAACCGTTTCGCCATGCCCGAAGAGGGCGATGAGCTGTTGCTCGCCAGACTGATGAAAATCACCGCCGCGCTGCCGGACACCGTCGGGCTGGGTATCTACGAATGTCCGCATCCGTACAAGCGCCTGCTCCCGGACGATGTGGTCGACTGGTGCGCGCGGAGCGGGCGCTACACTTTTATCAAGGATACCTGCTGCGACATCGGGACGATCCGCCGACGCGTCGAACGGGTCAAAGGCAGTCGCCTGCACATCGCCAACGCCAACGGACAGACTTTGCTGCCCTCTTTGCAGGCCGGCGCGCACGGCTACAGCGGCGTGATGGCCAATTTTCATCCCGAATTGTATGTGTGGCTTTGCGACAACTGGCAAAAAGAACCGGAAAAGGCCGACATCTTGTCCGCTTACTTGTCTACGGCATCGCTCGCTGAATATCTGGATTACCCGATCTGCGCCAAGGACTACCAGAAATCCATCGGTAACTTTAAATCCGCCTCCGCTCGCGTGCGCGCGACCGGCAACTATTACGCGGGGCACTTCCAGGACAGCGTCCGGCAGATGACGCTGCTCGGCGAATTCATGAAAGAGTGGCTCGGTATCCCGCCAACGTTACCGGACGCGCGGGGGAGCGCATGAAAACCGCCGCTTGCGCAAAACAGTTTCTGCCCTCCCGCGAGCACGCGCTGTCCAGCCAATGCCACGCATTTCCTCTCCCTGCCAAGGGAGGGCCGGGAAGGAAATCGTTTCATGCCATGGCAACATTATTCGTATGATTGCCTTGGCAACCAAAACCGCGCCGCTGCCGGAAAGGGAACAATCCTTCGGCGGAGGCGGTTCAAGGAGCGCCGCGAAAAATCCGGCGTGCGCCATTTATCGTAAACAGTAGTCATTCAAGGAGGAACACCATGCATATTGCCATTTCACGCAGAGCGTTTGGGGTCTTGGCCCTCAGCGCGGGTCTGGCGCTCGCCGCCGGTTCCGTCATGGCCGCCGCTCCGCACAAAATCCGCATCTCCAGTCCGGCGGTCGACACGGACTGGCACGCCAAACAGCTTTTCGTGTTCAAAGACAAGCTGAATGAGTTACTGCCCGGCCAGTTCGACGTGGAGATTCACCTGAATGGTGTGCTGTTCAAGCAGGGCGCCGAGCCGGTCGCCATGCAGCGCGGCAATCTGGAAATGGCGATGATTTCCGCCTTCGACATTTCCAAGCAGATTCCCGAATGGTCGATCTTCACCGCCGGTTATCTGCTGCGTGACCCGGATCATCAGGCGAAGGTGTTCGGTGGCGACATCGGCAAGGAAATGTACAAGCTGGTGGAGGACAAGATGGATCTCCACGTGTTGAGCGTCGCCTATCTCGGAACGCGCCAGCTTAATTTGCGCACCGAGAAGGAAATCAAGACTCCGGCTGACCTCGCGGGCGTCAAGCTGCGGATGCCGACTTCCGACACCTGGCAATTCCTCGGCAAGGCCCTCGGGGCGAATCCCTTGCCGCTGGCGTTCGGCGAAATCTACACCAGCTTGCAGACCGGCGTCATCGACGGGCAGGAAAATCCGCTGCCGACGGACAAGGCCGCCAAGTTCTACGAAGTGACTAAGCAGATCGTACTGACCAACCATCTGGTCGACGCCATCTTCCTGACCATCGCCAAGAAAGCCTGGGATTCCTATGCGCCGGAACAGCGTAAAGCCATCGATACGGCCATCGCCGCCGCGGCCAAGTTCAATAACGAGAACCGTATCAAGGACGAACAGGAATTGCTGGCGTTCTTCAAGTCCCAGGGTCTGAAGGTTTACGCGCCGGATCAGGACGCTTTCCGCAAGCATGTGCAGGAAGAGTACCTGAATTCCGAATACGCCAAAGTCTGGCCCAAGGGTCTGATTGACCGCATCAACGCGGTGAAATAAGGTTTGAAGGCGGGCGGCGGCTCCCAAAGCCGCCGGACCCACTTGGCGGGAGGGAAACCCCTGCGAACCGGAACCGTGAGGAGGTCTGAAATCCAATGAACGGCGCGGCCTATCAATTCGGTCAAAAAGTCGGCAGTCTGTCACGCGTGGCGCGCAAAGCCGCCGAATACCTTACGGCATTGTTATTTTGCACCTTGTTTTTCGCTTTCGTCTCCCAGATTTTCATGCGCTACGCGCTGAACAGTCCGCTGAACTGGTCGGAGGAACTCTCGATCATCTGCTATATGTGGATTGTGTTCGTCGCCTGTTCGTTTACGCTGCGCGACGGCCAGCACGTGATTTTCACCATCGTCGTCCAGAGTCTGCCGCAACGCGCGAGAACTGTGCTGGCGCTCGTATCGTCGCTGGTGATCGTGGTGATGCTGCTCCGGGTGAGTTATGGCATCTTCGATTACATCACGTTCATGAAAGTGGAAAAGACGCCCGCCTTGTTTTTGCGCAAGGATTACGTCTTTTCGATCTTCATCGTTTTTATCGCGATGCTGGTTTTACGCTGTTTGTGGACGGCTTTTACCGCCGTGCTTGAACTTTTTTGTCAAAAGACTCACGAGGCATTGGTGGCAGGATTCGATGAAACGGCGGGATTTGTCAATTCCGAACCTGAGGAGGCTGCACCATGAGCACCGCGTTTGTTTTGTCGATGCTGGCGCTTTTCGGCCTCTTCATCGCCGGCGTTCCGGTGGCCTATACCATGATCGTCGCTGGCGCGGTTTATGTCGTGACTGTCGGCGGCGACCCCGGCCTCGTCGCGGAACAAATTCTCAACGGCATGTTCGAGAACTACACGCTGCTGGCGGTGCCGCTCTTCATTCTCGCGGCCAACCTGATGAACGCGGGCAACATCAGCAACAGGCTGCTGGGTTTTTGCCTGGCGACGGTGGGGCGCTTTCGCGGGGGGTTGGCGCACGTCAACATCGTCACCAACGTGCTGTTCGCCGGGATGAGTGGCTCGGCGGTAGCGGACGCCGCCGGGATGGGACGGCTTATCACCAACATGATGCTGAAAACCGGGCGTTATTCGCCGGGCTTCGCGGCGGCGCTGACGGCGGCGGCCTCCACCATCGCGCCGGTGATTCCGCCCTCGATCCCGATGATTCTCTACGCGCTGGTCTCCGGGGCATCCATTGGTTATCTCTTCATCGGCGGGCTGATTCCCGGTCTGCTGATGGGCGGGGCGCTGATGCTGACGGTCATGGCCGTGGCGCGGCGCAGGAATTTCCAGCCTGACCAAGTGGTGCCGCTTAAGGAATTGCCCAGGCGCACCTTCGAGGCGTTTCCGGTATTGATGCTGCCGGTGATTCTCATCGTCGGTCTGCGCGGCGGGGCGATGACGCCGACGGAAGCGGCGGCCGTCTGCGCCTTTTACGCGTTTCTTCTGTCGGCGTTTTTCTACCGGGAGCTGTCGCTAAAAGGGTTTGTTCATCACCTGATCGACGCGAGCCGGGCGGGAGCGTCGGTAGGAGTGATTCTCTCCGGCGCGTTCCTCATCAACTACACCGCTGCGTCCGAGAATCTGCCGGTGAAGCTCGCTCAATGGATCACCGATGCCCACTTCACCGCCATGACGTTCATGCTCATGGTCAACCTGATGTTTCTGATTTTGGGCTGCCTGTTCGACACCAGCATCATGCTGTTGGTAGTCATTCCCATGCTGGTGCCGTCCTGCCGGGAACTGGGGATTGATCTGGTCTATTTCGGCGTGGTCATCGTTGTCAACATGATGATCGGGCTGATAACGCCGCCTTTCGGAGTTCTGCTGTTCATTCTGAACGGCGTGACCAATATTCCGCTATCGGACATCATCCGGGAGAGCTGGAAGTTCATCACCGTGTTAGTGGTGGTGCTGGCGTTTCTGGTGCTTAATCCCGACTTCGTGCTGTTTCTGCCGCGCGCGCTCGGCTATCAAGGCTAAGCTGTTAGCGCCCTATTCGAGGAGGAAACGCCCATGAAAAGGTAATGATCCCGCCGTAGCGGAAAGGCCGTGTATGATCACCTTGCGGCCGCGCGAAGCGACGGGAGTCAAGAGCGAATTTCGGTCTGGGCGGCAAACGGACCGGTACGGTGGTTGGAGGCAGGTCATCTATTTCAAGGAGGAATGTCAAATGAAACGAATCGGTACGGCTCTTTTATTTCTTGCGCTGTCGGGCGCGTTCTCAGTTCCCACGGCGAGCGGCGCACCGGCGAAGATTGTGCTCAAATGGGGCGACGTGCTCGCGGGGAACCATCCCGCGGTGCAGATGATCGACAAGGTGGCGGCGGAAGTCGCGCAGAAAACCGATGGCCGGGTGACGATCAAGGCGTTCCCCGGCGGGCAGTTGGGAAGCTCACGCGACATGATCGAGGCAGTGTCCACAGGCACGCAGGACATCGTCACCGAAGGCTCGGCGAATTTCGGCCAGTGGGTGCCTTCCATTGGGATTACTGAAGCGCCCTATGTCTGGCGCGACATGGATCATCTGGTCAAGGTCATGGGCGGCCCCATCGGCGAGAAGTTCAGCCAGGAACTGATCCAGAAACGGGAGATGCGAATTCTGGGCGCCACCTATTACGGCACCCGGCATCTCACCACCACGAACCGTAAGGTGGAAAAGGTGGAAGACATGAACGGGCTGAAGTTCCGGGTGCCCGAGAACGATGTGTTCCGCGCCATGGCCGAGGCCTGGGGTGCGAAACCCACGCCGATGAGCTTCAACGAGCTTTATCTCGCCCTGCAGCAAAGCGTGGTAGATGCCCAGGAAAATCCTCTGCCGACCATCAACAACGGGAAATTCCAGGAAATCCAGAAGTACCTGATCCTTACGGGCCACGTGATTACGCCCCGTCTGGTGGTGATCAACGAAACGGTGTTCCAGAAAATTTCCCCGGAGGATCAGAAAGCCTTGCAGGAAGCGGTGAGCAACGGCATCGCCTGGCAGAACGGGGAACTTCGCAAGCAGGAGCTTTCCTTCGTCGATATATTCAAGGCGGCGGGCATGACGGTGATCACGCCCGATGTGCAGGCGTTCCGCCAAGCGGTGCTGGACAAGGTACCCAAGATGTTCGAGTCTAAATGGGGCGCGGGCATGTGGGAGAAGATTCAGGCGATCAAATAGCTGCGAAGTTCGGGACGCCCGCTGCCCGGTTCCTGAAACGGCGGGGCGGCAGGCGTCCGGTTTCCTGAATGAATCCGGGAGGGCGGTTGGCGGTTAAGGATGCGCCGGTCAACCCTGATTCCATTTCCAATTTTTTGGTGAAGCAAACGCAAAAATCTTCCGCCTCAGAGGCACGGAGAAAGGCGAACCCCGCAAACCTGCTTCAATGCGCGGGCGCGTAAGGTTTTCTCAGTGTCCCCGTATCTCTGCGGGTAATGGTTTTGAAGTCTTCAGAATGAACAGGCTGTCATGAAAGAGAAAATCGCGGTTCTCAAAAGATTTGTGGACAGGCTTTTGGACATTTACGCCATCGCCTTGTTTCTGGGCGTGTTCGGCGTGGTGTTGCTGCAAGTGTTCATGCGCTTTTGTCTCGATTCGCCTTTGGTATGGTCGGAGGAACTGGCGCGCTATCTTTTCATGTGGGTTTCACTCATCGGCTGGGTTTTTGCCACTCGGAACGGAACCCATATCCGGGTTTCCATCATTGCGGACAATCTGCCGGTTCCGGTGCAAAAAGCCCTGGATGTCATCAATTTCATCCTCACCGTCGTGTTCGCGCTCATCCTGTTTTGGTACGGTTTCATCATGCTGCAAAAGAATCTCGATGTTCCCGCCGTCACCCTGTTTTTTAGCTACGCGGTGGTTTACGCGGCAGTCCCTTTTTCGTCGGCGCTCATCGTGTTCTACAGCATCATCCGCTTTTTGAGTGGAATTCATGAAGAAGGAGGAACCCTGTCATGACAGTGGTTTTGATAATCTGGATCGTCATGCTCCTTCTGGGCACGCCCATTTATGTCAGCCTGGGAATCGCCTCGTCACTGTTCATCATCCTTAACGACTTCAGCCTATTGACCGTGCCTCAGCGGGTCATCAACGCGGCGAATTCATTCCCTCTTCTGGCCGCGCCGTTTTTTATCCTTATGGGTAACGTCATGAATAATTCCGGCGTGACCAAGAGGCTCTTCAACTTCGCCAGTGCGCTCGTCGGCTGGATGCGCGGCGGCCTGGGACACGCCAATGTGGTGGGAAGCATGTTTTTTGCCGGCATGTCCGGCTCCGCTGTTGCCGATGCCGGCGGCTTGGGAAGCATTGAAATCCAAGCCATGCGGGAATCGGGCTACGATGTGGATTTCGCGGCGGCGGTCACGGCATCTTCTGCGGTGATCGGCCCCATCATTCCGCCAAGCCTGCCCATGGTCATCTACGCCGTCCTTGCCAACGTGTCACTGGGCGGGCTTTTCCTTGGCGGCGTCATACCGGGCATCCTCATGGGTACCGCCCTGATGGTGCTGGTGGCCATCTACGCGAAGAAACGAAATTATCCCAAGCTGCCTTTTCCCACGGCAAAATTTATCTGGACAGCTTTCAAGAACTCCTTCTTTGCGCTCATGGCGCCGTTCATTCTTTTCATGGGAATCGCATCGGGAATTTTCACTCCCACGGAAGCAGCGGTCGTCGCGGCGTTCTATTCGATCCTGATCGGACTGTTCATTTACAAGGAGTTCAGCATCAAGGATCTTCCGAGGATGATCCTCATGACCATCGATACCAATGGAGTAGTCCTTGGCTTGGTCATGACCGCCGTGCTCTTCGGCTGGGCGTTGGCGGTGGCCGGGATACCCCAGGACATGGCCAATTTCCTCATTTCCTTTTCCGGAAACGCCTTTGTTTTCATCTTCATCATCAACATATTCCTGCTTTGCGTGGGCTGTTTCATGGAAGGAAACGCCGCCCAGATGATTCTGGTTCCCATTCTGGCACCCATTGCTCTTTCCATCGGACTGGACCCCATTCAATTTGGCGTCATGGTGGTTTTCAATCTCATGGTGGGAACCGTCACGCCGCCGGTGGGCATCGTGCTCTTCGTCACCGCCAACGTGGCGGGTATTTCCTTTGAACGGGTGCTCAAGGCCACCGCGCCTTTCCTTGTTCCCCTGTTCGTGGTGCTGATCCTGGTCTCCTACTGCTCACCCATTACCACCTTCCTGCCGGGGCTTGTGATGGGGAAATAAACCTGACGGTCATGGTGACTGGCGCCACCCCTGAGAATGAATGGAATGAGGCGGCGCTCACCGGGATTCGAGGTTGCGGCATACCAGTTCCGTCGCGATGACCGAGGATGCGCATGCGGCTTTTTTATCCTCGGCGCGTGGTCTGGTCAGGTATTCGAAAATTTTTGACGTCAGCGCTTTCACGTTCTGGCGGATCGAAAAGACGGGATTGGGCAGCAGGTCGAGCATGGTGTGATCGTCGAACGTGCTGATCAGGATGGCGGGATCGATTCGGCCGATCTGGGCTTTGATCTGCTGCAATGCCCCCGCCAGGATCAGCAGCGATGAACACATGAAGGCGTGTGGCGGCATTCCTCCGGCACGATCGATCAGCCGCTGCATCATACGGCTTCCGGCCTCGATGCTGTCGTCGGTTTCCAGCAAAATCCTCTCCTCGCCACCTTCCTCCACTTCCTGGCAAGCCTCCGAAAAACCGCGAATACGGTCCCGGATGCTGGGTGATTCGGCACGGCCACATAAGAAGGGAAACGTCTTGCCGTCCGACTTGCGCAGCATGCCGCGGGTCATCACCAGTCCGCTGCTGAAGTTGTCGCTGACGACGGTGGGGAAAAGTCCCGATGCGAAATCCCGGTCGATCATCACGATCGATGTCTTCCCCCGACTCTTGATGAGTTGTGGCTGAATTTCCGCCTGACAGGGCGCGATCACCAGGCCGTCTACGCCGCGCGCAAGGAGACTGGCGACGGCGCGGTTCTCCAATACCGGATCCTCGTGCGAGGCGACGGTCAGCAACAGCAGGTTGCGCGCATGGCAAAGCGTTTCGAGCGCGGCCATCAGGTGCGCGAAAAAGGCGTTCGATAAATCGGGCACGACAAAGCCGACGGTATCGCTGCGATTGAGCTTGAGGCTGCGCGCCGCGTGATTGAGCGAGTACCCGTACAACGCGACGTAATCTTCGATGATCTGCCGGGTCTGGCGGCTGATCCGGTATTTCTCGGATTGACCGTTGATGACCAGGCGGACGGTCGTTACCGAAAAACCGGTTTCCCGCGAAATTTCGTCGACGGTTTTAGGCATGTTCGCTCAACTCGCGCAAGGCAGCCAGCAGCTTGCCGTGAATGCCTCCGAAGCCGCCGTTACTCATCACCAGAATGTGGTCGCCGGCCCGCGCCTCGCGAGCGATGCCATCTACCAGGGAATCGATCCCGTTAGCCACCGTTGCCTTCTCCCCAAGCGGCGAGAGCGCTTCGGCCGCATCCCAGCCAAGATTGGCGGCATAGCAGTAAACGCGGTCGGCGTCGGCCAGACTGTCCGGCAGGCGCGCTTTCATCACCCCCAGTTTCATGGTGTTCGAACGCGGTTCGAGCACGGCCAGGATACGCCCGCCGGCTTGAGTTCCGATCTTCCGGCGCAGCCCCGCGATCGTCGTGGCGATCGCCGTCGGGTGATGGGCGAAGTCGTCGTAGACGGCAACGCCCCGCTCGGCGCCGCGCAACTCCATCCGGCGTCTGACGTTCGCAAAGCGCGACAGCGCCTCCAGCCCGCGCTCGACCGGCACTCCGGCATGACGGGCGGCCAGTAGCGCCGCGAGAGCATTGGCGCGGTTATGCTCGCCGGTCAGCGACCACTTGGTTTGCGCAATCGTCGCGCTGCCGTGCGTCAGGCAAAGCTCGCCCGAAGCATCGTCACCGCCAGCGCGCCAGCCATCCACCTCATTGAAGCGCTCGACCGGCGTCCAGCATCCTTGCGCCAGCGCCCGTTCGAGACTGGCCTCCGCCGCGTTCGAAACAATCAGCCCCCGACGCGGCAAGGTGCGCACCAGATGATGGAATTGCGTCTCGATCGCCGCCAGATCGGAGAAGATGTCCGCGTGGTCGAACTCCAGATTGTTCAGCACCGTGGTTCGCGGGCGATAGTGGATGAACTTGGAACGCTTGTCGAAAAAGGCCGTATCGTATTCGTCAGCCTCGATCACGAAAAACGGCGAATCGCTTATGGAACCATGCAAGCGCGCGGAAACGCCAAAATTCATCGGCACGCCGCCGATCAGGAAACCGGGACTCAAACCGGCATCCTCAAGTATCCACGCCAGCATCGACGAGGTCGTCGTCTTGCCGTGCGTCCCGGCCACCGCCAGCACCCAGCGCCCTCTCAGAACATTACCGGCCAACCACTGCGGCCCGGAGATATAGTCGAAGCCGCGATTGAGGATTTCCTCAAGCAAGGGATTCCCACGGGAAATGGCATTGCCGATCACGAAACAATCCGGATTCAACGCCAGTTGTTCGGGACCGTAGCCTTCGATCAACTCAATCCCGGCGTCCGTAAGCTGCGTGCTCATGGGCGGATAAACTCCCGCATCGCAACCCGTGACGCGATGGCCCGCCGCGCGCGCCAGTTGAGCGATGCCTCCCATGAAGGTGCCGCAGATACCGAGGATGTGAATATACATGCGCTGAGTCCATCGTTGGAATAAATGAATTTTACTCCGAGCGCCCGGCGCTTACCCTGAATCGGATTGATGAGCAAAGACCACGTTTCCATAGTGGGCAGATAACTACGAATCCCCCAATACGGGAGCGTCGTCGGAAGGAGAGATGACGGAAGGCGTTACGCTTTTCGCCCGCTTTTTCGTCCTTCGCGCCGCTGTTCGCGCAGAAAGCTTACCAGCGTCGTCATCATGTCCAGCACGGCAAGCCGTTCCCCCGGCGTGAGCGGTTCCAGCATCGCCAGCATCCGCTCGCCCTCGCCCGAATGCGCGGGCACTTTCTCAGTAAGCAGATCGGCGATCGCCACGTTGAGCAGCACCGCCATGGCTTCGAGGGTGACGAGCGAGGGCAGCGTTGCTCCCGTCTCATAGCGCGATACCGTCGCCACCTCGACCCGGATCGCCTCCGCCAACTGCTCCTGAGTGAGACTGGCGCGGCGGCGGTAATGGGCAAGGTTTTGCCCCAACCGACAGGCGAGTTCCAGACGGTATAGCTTGACCATAACTGTGCATATGCGAAAAGACAGCTATGGTCGTTTGGTAGAGCGGGACGGAGAATGACCTTAAATGCGCATGAATATATGTGCTGTAAAGGATATTTTGTTGTGGTTTGTAACAAACGAAAATATGTCGTTCACAAACAAAAAGGAGTGCAAATGAGTAGTTCAACAAATCATTCACACCTTCCAATTGCGGAAGGAAACAATCTGATTCTGACGAATAGGAAACGAACCGAAAAGCATGGAATGGATAATGACGACGAATATTGGGATGAAGTCACATCTTCAGGGGAAGTCGTTGCCAAATATCACATCTGGTATTACATGAACATTTATCCACCACAAAAATCCGATGAAGGTTGGGAGAAGTTCGATCTGGCCGGAAATAAAATTTCTTCGGGCAAGTGCTGCTGATGCATTACTAAAACCTAGGCTAATTTTAGCCTGACTATCCGTCGAGATAGCTGCTCAGGTTAAGGTGAGCAAAGCGAAATCAAACCTCCGAATTAATCTTGAATTTTAGTCACTAACAAGTCAAGTCTTGACAAATCATGAGAAGAATTCAATGCACGGAGGCCATGGCAGGAATGATATTAAAGCGAGTCAGCGAGCAAGCGGCGGCGATGGCGGCACGTCCCATTCGGGTCAGATAGTAGCGATAGGTATGAGTGACTTTCTTGATAAGGCCCAAGTCACGCAATCGCTTAAGTTGGCGAGAAAGCGCCGAAGGCGAGAGAACGATATACTTGAACAAGTCAGCGCGTCGCCAGCCATGGATGTTGAATTCCCCGCGCTGCAGGGTGCGCAGCAATACTTGCTCATCAGCGGCGAAGAAATTCAGCCCCTTGACGCTGGGCGCTTGGCCGATGCGTGGCTGACTCAAACGCTGTAAATCACGCTCGCCGGCACTCGGGTCGTCCAAGCTGGAGAGAAAGGCCAAGTAGCGTTGATTACAAGCGAGCAGAATTTCCCGCAAATCAATCAAGCTGTAAATCGTCTTCTTCAACGGAGCCAGTTCTCGCGTGGGCTCCCTGTTCGTGTGTTCCACCTTGCGGTGGTGCTTAAAAAAACTAATATCGTTGGCTGTCGTCTCGACCCGCAATACGCGGGAGAATTTGTCATAGACCTTGACGCTGGCGACACCCATGGAGTGCTTGATGCAACGCCCTTCGATTCGCGTGGACAAGCGCGAGCCAATTTCCTGAGCCAATGGCGGCGTGACCTTCTTGCCCAGAAACCCCGAAACACGCTCCGCGTCAGCCGCCAACACCGCCTGACGAGAAAGGGCATCATAGAGCGGCGCCAGAATTTGTTCGCTGCGAAACATCAGATCAGTCGAGTACTCCACCTGGCGCAGGCTCCAGTGATAGTCCTGACCAAAGACATCGGATACCGGACAGAATTGCTGGGCGTAGTGATCCAATCGCCGGTGCAGCCGATCCGGACTGAAAGCATTGGCCAATTCTTGCGCACGGGCCACATCGGCCATGCGCAAAAAGGCATTGTCCTGCGCAAAATACTCAATGCCCTCACGGGTCAGCGCGCGCGCCAAGACACTATGGCCATTGCAGTAGAACGGCAGACTGAACGGCGCCCACGTGGGCACACGCAGGTAGCACAGCCCCAGTTCATCGTCGATGAAGTAAAAATAGTAGTGCAGGCATTTGCCTTGTGTCGCCTTCAAGTAGGTCTTGCCCGTGCGCTTATCATGCCACGGCACGTAGGTCGGACACGCCTCCATGGCCGAGATGACATGCACCAAACCGGGCGCGTCACCGCGCTTGGTCAATACGCGTGCGACCCGCTCTTCCTTGCGAATGTGGCTCTTGCTGATGTGCTCAATCTCCATGCCCGCATCGGCACACGCTTGATGCGCCCGCTCACGAATCCGGTCTCGCAACGGCTCCGCGAATCTCGGGTAGTCAAATATACGAATCCTTTGCTGGTACAAGAAACTCGTCATCCCCTGCGCGTAGCACGCCCCCGGCAATGTACCCACGATAATGATTCGATCAAAACAGGACAACACCCCATGCAGATTCGTTGCGTACCGCTCCGCCAAGCCTCTCTCTGACATGAGGACCTCCTCTTCCATTTGCCAAGCTCACATCGTAAACCCTCTTTGGTTCCGGCTCGTCCGGCTTAGGAATGAAGAAATGAAAAAGCTTGCCTACATCGTTTAAGAATACTGGGCGCTACAACGTTTATCGAAAGCTGCAACCATTGGGAGCTGAAAAATGATTGAAAGAATTGTACTCACTATTTATTATTGTGCTTATTGCATTAAACGGATGCACGGCCATTCCTGCTCCAACGCGGGATGAAATGCAGAGGGCAAGCTATGGCCCCCCGATAAGCAAGACAGTGTTTGAGAATACGGTTCGTGACGGTATGGGATTTTTTGACCCATACTCCGCTATGATTGCTTGCACTGAGCCAAGGAAAGGATGGGGAAAGATTAATAATTATGCAAAACACCAATACGGGTGGATAGCACTGTGCAAATATAATGCCAAGAACCGCATGGGTGCCTATGCTGGAGAAAGATCAAAAATATTCATCATAAATAATGGGACATTATTTAATAATATACACGAAAGTATTTGGGGTGTTCTTGAGTAATGTTATTTACAGCACGCATTGACACTGATGTGAGCTTGCGAACCCCAACTTTGGAATAACTCATTGGCCGTGTGTTGGGCTTCGCTTCGCTCACCCGCAACCTATTTCCTCGGGTTTTCTTCATGTCTCGTGCCTAAGCTTTCCTCCCGGCTTGAGCGTCAAAGGCAGCCTGCATAGGTGAGTGACCCCAACATTCTTTCTGCTGGCAAAAGTTGTGGTGTGCTAAGGTAACACCTGTTAGCAATAACAGGAGGTGAAGCCATGCCCGCCATTGCCGCCAGAATCGTGTCCTTGAAGCTGGGCGACGATCTGCATAACCGTATCCGTCTTGCCTGCGTGCGTCAGCGCGCCACTGGCTGGAGAGAACGTGCTGGATTCCCGCCTTCGCTGGAATGACGAGATAGAAATAGCGACTGTCTGCATCTAAACGTAAAATGCGCCAAGGTACTGCAAATCGTGGTCCCGTTTTCCCTTTTTTCGGGAGGCAGCTCAATGAACACAATACAACAAACAATCAATATCCCTGAAAATCGTCAACTGACGCTCAATGTCACGCTCCCTGATGATATTCCCGCGGGTAGGGCTGAAATGCTGCTTATCCGGTCGCCCGCAGCCGAAATATTCAGCGAGCAAGCTGAAGATAAACCGTACCGCCCTTCTGGTGCCAAACGCCTTGGCTGCATGAAAGGACACGGTTTTGTGGGAAAAGACGTTGATATTAAAGCCATCGGTCGTGAAGAAATTATCGCCATGTTTGAAGGCGGCGAATGAAGCTGCTTTTAGGGCCAGCGAGTTGCGGCGTGCTAAAGTAACACCTGTTAGCAACAAAAGGGATAAAGCCATGCCAGCCATTGCCGCCAGAACCGTATCCGTGAAACTGGGCGATGAGTTGCGCGACCGTCTCCGGCATCTTGCCGACGCGCGTCAGCGTACTACGCATTGGGTGATGCGTGAGGCCATCGAGCAATACGTCGAGCGCGAGGAAAAGCGCGAGGCGTTCCGGCAGACCACCTTGCAAGCCTGGGAAGAGTTTCAAATGACGGGCCTGCATGCCACGCTGGAAGAAACAGACCAGTGGTTAGCCAGGCTGGAAGACGGACAGGACGCGGAGCCGCCTGAATGCCACGTCTGAAAATGTCGCCTGTGGCATTGCGCGACATCCAGCGGCTTTACCGTTTCCTCACCAGAAAGAATGCCGACGCCGCGAAAAGAGCCGCCAAGGCGATACGTCAAGGTGTGAAAATTCTTGAACGGCAACCGGAAATGGGCCGCCCGGTCGAAGATATGCCGGAAGCGTTCCGTGAATGGCTGATCGATTTCGGCGAAAGCGGCTACGTGACGCGCTACCATTATGACGGCGGCGAGTTTGTCACCGTACTGGCGATCCGGCACCAGAAAGAGGCAGGGATGTAGTTCGCATAGGTTGGGGTGAGTTTGCGAACCCCAACATCAGAATGAATCATTGGCCGTGTGTTGGGCTTCGCTTCGCTCACCCGCAACCTATTTTCCCTCGTTTTTTCCTTGCGCCCCGTGTTTAATCCTTCCTTCACTGTTTGAGCGCCAAAGGCAAGCCCCCAGCCACTAGCGTAACGATCTCGCACACCGCGGCCACACGCTGATTAAGCCGCCCCTGTTCGTCGGCGAACAGGCGAGAGACTGGATCCATCGGCACGATACCCCAGCCAACTTCATTGGACACCAGAATAATTCGCCCCGGTAGTTGCGGCAGCGCCTCAATCAAGGCCTGCGCTTCGTCGCGCAACAGCCGGCAGTCGACCGCCTGACCCACTTCGGCCTGTCGCGCCGCCTCGCCGGTGAGGATGAGATTTGTCAGCCACAGCGTCAGACAATCGACGAGCAGGCAGACATCGGGCGCCGCGTGTTGCCGCAGCGCCGACGCGAGGGCCAGCGGCGATTCGACGAGTCCCCACGACGCCGGTCGGCGCGCCTGATGATGCGCGATGCGCCGCTGCATTTCGCCGTCGAGCGCCTGCGCGGTCGCCACGTAAATCACGCGCAGGCCACTGCCCAAGGCCCGCTGCTCGGCCAGCGCGCTCTTGCCCGAACGGGCGCCGCCAAAGATCAGTTCTCTCATGCGTAAAAGCTTAGCACGACGGGCACAGGGTATAATTGCCTTTCCAGCGCCAGCCGTCCTCACTTAGCCATTTTCGATGAACTTCTCTATTTCTCCGCTCGAAACGATGTTCGATCAAGCCTTGCAGGATGCGATCGACAACAAGACCAAGCCACGCGGTTCGCTGGGCGCGTTGGAGCGGATCGCGCTGCGCGTCGGACGCATCCAGCGCACGCTGTCGCCCCGGTTCAGCCAGCCCACCCTGCTGATTTTCGCGGCCGACCACGGCGCCGCCAGGGCCGGCTTGTCGGCCTATCCTCAGGACGTTACCTGGCAGATGGTCGAAAACTATCTGGCGGGCGGCGCGGGCATCAATGTGTTCGCTCGCCAGAATGGATTGTCGGTGAAGGTCATCGACGCCGGCGTGGCGCACGATTTCGGAACACGGCCTGACTTGATCGACGCCAAGATTTCACCCACCGGCACCCGCAGTTATCTCGACGAAGCGGCCATGACCCGTGAACAATGCGCAGCCGCCATTGAAACCGCGGCGGGAATCGTGCGCGGATTGGCGGCGGAAGGCTGCAACCTGCTGTCGGTCGGCGAAATGGGCATCGGCAATACGGCTTCGGCGGCGCTGCTGACGCATGTCTTCACCGGTACGCCGCTGGCCGATTGCGTCGGGCGCGGCACCGGTCTTGACGATGCCGGCGTGGCGCGCAAACGTGAGCTGCTGGCGCAGGCCATCGCGCGCGCGCAACTTCCGGCGGACGCCAATGCGCTCGATGTGCTGGCGGAATTCGGCGGTTTCGAGATCGCCATGATGGCCGGCGCGCTGCTGGCCGGCGCCGAATGCCGGATGACGCTGCTCATCGACGGCTTCATCGCTTCGGCGGCGCTGCTGGCTGCCTCGCGCATCGCGCCGGCGATCCGCGATTACTGCGTTTTCTGCCACTGCTCGGCCGAACCCGGCCACCAGGCGCAGATCCGCGATCTCGGCGGCGAGCCTCTGCTCGATCTGGGGCTGCGCCTGGGCGAGGGCAGCGGCGCGGCGCTGGCTTATCCGCTGGTCTGTTCCGCGCTGGCTTTTCTCAACGAAATGGCCAGCTTCGATTCGGCTGGCGTCAGTAAAAATATTCGCTGAAAGGGAAGGACATGTCTACACGCTCGGAACTGGAAACCTTTCTCGGAGCAATCCGTTTCTTCACCCGCCTGCCGATCTTGAGTACGTTCGGCCAGAACGAGGATGATCTCGCCAGGGCCATGCGCTACTTTTCGGCGATCGGCCTGATCGTGGGCGCGTTCGCGGGCCTGGCGTTCGCCGTCACCACCTTCTTCTGGCCGAAAACGCTCGCCGTGCTGGCCGCCATGGTCACGGCGATTCTTCTGACCGGCGCGCTGCACGAAGACGGGTGGAGCGATACGGTTGACGGTTTTGGCAGCATTGGCGAGCGGGAAAAGATACTGGACATCATGCGCGATTCCCGCATTGGCAGCTTCGGCACGCTTGGCCTGATCGTGCTGCTGCTGGCGCGTTTCCTGGCGCTGGTCGAGATCGACATGTTGCTGGTTCCCGTGGCGCTGATCGCCGGACACGCCGTATCCCGCCTGTGCGCGACCTTCGTTTTCCATTCGCTCGACTATGCGCGAACGGACGGCAAGGCCGCGCCGTTTACCGACAAGCTCGGCAAGAACGATCTGATCTTCGCTTCGGTCCTGGCGATACTGCCGGTCTTGCTGCTCTCGCCGCTGCAATCGATTCCCGCCCTGCTTTTCGCCGCTGGAGCGACATTCTGGCTGTATCGCCTGTTCAAGCAGCGTATCGGCGGTTACACCGGCGACTGCCTGGGCGCCGTGCAACAGTTGGCCGAAGTGGCGTTCTATAGCGGCCTGCTGTGCAAGTTTTTCTGATCCGTCATCCGCCTCCAGTCATCGAACCTGGAATCTGCTACGGACGTCTCGACGTGGATTGCCACGATCCGGAAGCCGTCGCCCATACGCTCAGGCCGCGCCTGCCCGCAGGCATCAGCATCCATTCCAGTCCGTCGCGGCGTGCGTTGAGACTGGCGCAAGCCTTGTCCCCGCTTGCGCCCGTGCGCATCGACCCACGCTTGTGCGAAATCGATTTCGGCGCGTGGGAAGGACAGCGCTGGGACGCCATCGGCCGCGAAGAAATCGATGCCTGGGCAGCGAATGTTTTTGGTTTTACACCGCCCGGCGGCGAATCCGTGGCTGCGTTGCAGGCGCGCGCGCTCGACTTCGCCTCATCGCTGGAAAAAAATGACTCCGACGCCGCAATTGTTACCCACGCGGGTGTCATGCGTGTCCTGGTCAGTCACTGGTGGCAGTTGCCCATAAGCGACTGCTTGCGGCTGGAATTCGCTTTCGGCGAACTGGTGTGTCTGGACATTTGGCCGGAGGAATGATGACCCTTAGTTCCTTACCCTCCTTACCCATCCCCGACGCCGATGCGCAGCAGGCCAGCGCCGCGCTGGTTTCCCGTATTCGCGACGAAATTTCCCGCGCCGACGGCTGGATCGGTTTCGACCGTTTCATGGAAATGGCGCTCTATACCCCCGGATTGGGGTATTACTCGGGCGGCGCCCACAAATTCGGCGCGGCTGGCGATTTCATCACCGCGCCCGAACTGACGCCGATTTTTGCGCAGACCCTCGCTGTTCAGGCGCAACAAATTCTGAGCTTGAGCGCGCCGCACATCATTGAGGTCGGCGCGGGTTCGGGGCGGCTGGCAGCCGACATGCTGCTCGAACTTGAACGCCGCGACAGCCTTCCCGACAGCTACCGCATCCTCGATCTGTCTGGCGAATTGCGCGAACGCCAACAGGCGACGATAGCCGAGCTTGCGCCCCATCTGCTCCCGCGTATCGATTGGCTCGATCGCCTGCCGGAACGTTTCAGCGGACTGGTGCTGGCCAACGAACTGCTCGATGCCTTGCCCGTTCATCGGGTTCGCTGGGGCGGCGAAGACGCGCCCGAGACGATTTTCGAGCGTGGCGTCGCATGGCAAGACGGTTTTGTCTGGGACGACCGACGGGCGGAAGGACGCGTCCTCGAACAGGCGCAGAAGATCGCGGTCGAGTATCAACCGCCTGCGGGCTATGTCAGTGAAATCTCTCTTGTAGCTGGCGACTGGACGGCGGTGTGGGGCAATATCCTCGCGTGTGGCGCGTTGCTGCTCATCGATTACGGTTTCCCGCGCCACGAGTTCTATCACCCGCAGCGCAACGACGGCACGCTGATGTGCCATTACCGCCACCGCGCGCACAGCGAGGCTTTTTTTCTGCCGGGTTTGCAGGACATCACCGCTCACGTCGACTTCACCGCGATCATTGAGTCCGGATACGAGGCCGGACTTGATCTCCTTGGTTACACAAGCCAGGCGCAATTTTTGCTCAACAGCGGCGTGACGGATATTCTCGCCCGCACGCCTTTTGAAGATTCCAAACGTTATCTGCCACGGGCGCGGGCCGTTCAGAAACTTGTCTCGCCAGCGGAAATGGGCGAGTTATTCAAGGTAATAGCTCTCGGCAAGGGCATCGCCGAAACGCTCGCCGGATTTGCCGTCGATGACCGGAGTGTATCCCTGTAGCGATCGCTTTATCCGGCACAAACGAAAAAAGCCGGGAACCCCAAAAGTTCCCGGCTTCTCTCGTTTCATTTTCCGACCTCGGAGAACCTCCGGAACAAGTCCGGCCAATTCCTTCGTCGTCGCAGGCGGACACGGTGAAGGCCATGATTATGTGGCTCTAACGACCTGCCTTCACCCGATTCCTTACCGCCTTACACCCCCCCTATACCCAGCAAAACAAAAATTGCTGCAAGCAGAGTTTCAGAGTTTCAAAATCCGAGTCCGAGCAATATCGCGGCGGCGATCAAGCTCACGATAAACGCCACGCCATAGGTCAGCAGCTTCGCCACGGCGCCTTGATGAATGCCGATTCCGTGCAGCTCATGGAAGATGCGATGCGCGGCATGCCAACTGAGAAGAAAGATCACCGCGAAGATGAAGCCCTTGCCGATGAAATTCTGCGAGAACGCCAGCATGTTTTCGTAACTCATCGTGTTCTTGGGCAACAACAGGCCCAGCGGAACGGCGATCCCGGTGATGAACACCAAAACCGGCCCGAACAGCGCGGCCATCATGCCGCCGGCGCCGAACAGCAGCCAGAAAATGGGAACATTGGAACGTTTACGAGTTTTCATGCGGCAATCCCCCAGACAATGACAAACGACACGACCGCCGCGCCGATAGCCGCCGCCCAGCCTCCGCCGACAATGGCGCAGGGTTCCAACTTCTTGCCGTTAATGACAATCGGCGGCGTGGTCAGCGGGAAGAGCTTGAACCACGTGAAGGTGTGGTAAACGAAGCCCGCCAGTAATGCCAGGTGGAAAATGATCGACAACGGACTCTGCATGGCTTCCAGCCAACCGTTCCAGGCCTCCGGGCCTTGACCCAGGCGAATCAGGCCGAAGAGCAGGGTGATGGCATAGGCGGCGACGAACAGAGCCGTGGCCTCGTGAACCATGAACTCGACATAGTATGGATTCTTTTTCCACCATCCGTCCATTGAACGGACATAAGGACGACGTTTGCTCACTTGGCACCCCCTTTCGGCGACAGGAAGCGCAGGAAGTAATCCTTCGCTGCGTTGATCTTGTTGATGTTGACCGCGTTGCCGGGATTGACTTTTTTCGGACAGACTTCGGAGCAATAGCCAACAGCGCCACAGTTATAGACGCCTTCCACGGAAGCGACGAGTTCCATCCGCTGCGCCTGACCGCCATCGCGCGAATCCATGTTGTAGCGATGCAAGAGCGCCATCGCGCCCGGACCGATAAAGTCGGGATCAAGGCCGACCTGCGGGCAGGCCGCATAACACAGGGTGCAGTTGATGCAGGAAGTAAACTGGATATACTCGGCGAACTGCGCGGGCGTCTGGATGTATTCGCCCTGCTCGACGGTACGCGGTTCCTTCGGGATGATGTAAGGCTGGATGGATTCGAGTTTCTCGATGAAGCCGGAGAGATCGACCACCAGATCCTTTTCGATCGGGAAGTTGGCCAGCGCCTCGACGGTGATGCGCTTCGGGTAGTAATCGCGGATGAAGGTCTCGCAGGAGAGTTTCGGAATCCCGTTGATCATCATGCCGCAACTGCCGCAGATAGCCATCCGGCAGGACCAGCGGAAGGTCAGGGAACCGTCGAGGTTGTCCTTGATGTACTGGACTCCCTGCAGCACCGACATGTCGTCGGTGAAGGGCACCTTGTAAACTTCGGAGTGCGGCGCTTGATCCGCTTCCGGAAGGTAGCGCAGAACCTCGATTTCGATGATTTTTTGCTCAGGCATGGGATTCTTTCCTTTCCTGGTCTGCTTTTTCACCAGCGGCGCCATAGGCGCGGGCGGCCGGCGGGGACTTGGTGATCTTCACGTCGCCATAAGCGATGCGCGGCGCGCTGCCCGGCACGTAATAGGCTTCCGAATGCTTCAGGAAATTGACGTCGTCACGCTGTTTATAGGCGCCGTCCGGGCCGTCCAGACGTTGATGCGCACCGCGCGATTCCTTGCGATTAACCGCCGAATGCGCCATCGACTGCGCCACATCGAGCTGGTAGTCAAGCTCGATGGCGTACAGCCAATCGGTATTCCATACGTCGGTCTTGTCGTCGAGGTTGATATTCTTGAAGCGTTCGCGCAGTTCGGAGAGCTTGTCGCAGGTTTGCTGCATCGTTTCCTCAAGGCGATAGATGCCGCAACCGTCTTCCATGCTCTTGACCATTTCCTTGCGGATGGTCGACATGCGCTCCGTGCCGCCGGTCTTGGTTTTCAGCGCCAGGACGCGTTGTTCCGCCGCCTGTGCCTGCTTGAGCAGGCTGGCCGAATTGCCCGGTTCAACGGATTTGGCATGGGCCAGCGCCGCGTCGCCCGCCGTTTTGCCGAACACCACCAGTTCCGTCAGCGAGTTCGAGCCCAGACGGTTGGCGCCGTGGATGCCCACGCTGGCGCATTCGCCGATGGCGAACAGACCCGGCAGCGAAGTTTCGCACTTGCCGTCGACCTTGACGCCGCCCATCGTGTAATGCACGCCCGGACGCACCGGAATCGGTTCCTTGGCCGGGTCGATGCCCATGAAGGTTTCAGCCATTTCATAGATCAGCGGCAGACGCTCATGCAGATAGGCTTCGCCGAGGTGACGCATGTCGAGGTGGACGACCGAACCGAGTATCGGATGCTCGATCGTGCGGCCCTTCTGTTGCTCGTACCAGAACGCCTGACTCAGGCGGTCGCGCGGGCCGAGTTCCATATACTTGTTTTTTGGCTTGTCCTGCAAGGGTCCAAGACCGTAATCCTGCAAGTAACGATAGCCGTCCTTGTTGACCAGATAGCCGCCTTCGCCACGGCAGGCTTCGGTGAACAGCAGGCCGGTGATCGGCATACAGGTCGGGTGATACTGCACGAACTCCATGTCGCGCAAGGCCACACCGTGACGGAAAGCCAGCGCCATGCCGTCGCCGGTGACGATGCCGCCCAGCGTGCTTTCACGGAAAACACGGCCCGCGCCGCCGGTCGCCAGAATGACCGACTTGCCTTCGATCATGGTGAATTCACCGGTCGCCATCTCGATGGCGACGACGCCCTGAACACGACCGTCCTCTTCGAGCAGATCAATGCAGAAATACTCGTCGAAACGCTTGATCGAGGGAAACTGAATCGAAGTCTGGAACAAGGTGTGCAGGATATGGAAGCCTGACTTGTCGGCCGCGAACCAGGTTCGCTCGATCTTCATGCCGCCGAACGGACGCACGTTGACGTGGCCGTCGGCGGTGCGGCTCCAGGGGCACCCCCAATGTTCAAGACGGGTCAGCTCGATCGGCGCCTGCTTGACGAAGTACTCGACGACATCCTGCTCGCACAGCCAGTCACCACCACCCACGGTGTCATGAAAGTGATAGTCGAGGCTGTCGTCCGGACGCTTGATGCCCGCCGCGCCGCCTTCAGCCGCCACGGTATGGCTGCGCATCGGATAGACCTTCGAAACCAAGGCGATCTTCAACGACGGATATGACTCGGCGACTGCGATGGCTGCCCGCAGACCGGATCCGCCCCCCCCCACGATAACAACATCTGCTTTATAGATTTCCACGCCCAATCCTTTCTCGCTTAACGCGAACTTTGCTACGACCAGCGCAAATCGCCCCTCCCAGTATATGTCGAAGGCGATTGATACTTGAAACCGGCTGAATTATGGCGTTTTTTCCACATTGCGGCAACCAGAGGACAGAGGACTGATGACAGAGGACGGTAATGCTTGCGGCGGCGTAGCCGCCGGTAACTGACTGTCTTCTGTCCTCTGTCCTCTGCGCAGGCAAAGTGTGGAAACGGCATTGCCGGTCGTAAAGCGTTCCACTTCCGCGCGTTCGACGCCGCGCAGTTCGGCGAGAATGTCGGCGATGCGCGGAAGTTCCGAGGGCGTATTGCGTCTGCTGCGCCCGCCTTCGAGCCACACCGGCGGGATGTCCGGCGCATCGGTTTCCAGCACGAGGGCCTCGGGCGGCAGTGAAGAAGCCAGCTCGCGGATGCGCGTAGCGCGCGGAAAAGTCAT
Organism: Betaproteobacteria bacterium; assembly: GCA_025997075.1. Classification (GTDB taxonomy): domain Bacteria; phylum Pseudomonadota; class Gammaproteobacteria; order Burkholderiales; family Rhodocyclaceae; genus Propionivibrio. The sequence goes on from BNUC01000020.1 coordinate 27,977, forward strand.
CGCGCCACCGAAACCGAGTCGGAAACCGAGGCGCAGAAATTCGTCGGCCTGCTGGCGGCTGCCGTTGAAGGCATGGGCAATGCCGCCTTTGACGCGGACCCGGCGCAGACATTTGAGCACGGAATCGGTCGCCCGACGCGTGTGCAGCAAAACGGGCAGTCCGAAATCGCGGGCGATTTTTAATTGTTCGACGAAAAACTTTTCCTGCCGCGCCGCGTCGAAACCCGGAACGTAAAAATCCAGGCCGATCTCGCCCACCGCAAGCGGCGGATACGGTCCGGCCATCTCTTTCCCCAGAGATGCCCTGAGTTGGGCAAACGCCGTTTCGTCAGCCGTTTTCACGTAAAGAGGATGCGTGCCGTAGGCCGGATAACAGGTCGCGTAACGCTCGCAACAGGCGCGCACGGCGGCGAAATTTTCCGGCGCGACCGCCGGAACGACCATCGCCGCAACACCGGCCTCCATCGCGGCACACGCTACTGCATCGCGATCTCCGGCGAATTCTGCCGCGTCGAGATGGCAGTGGGTATCTATCATGCCAGCTTTCCGAGGCTCACTCTCGCAAAAATCACAGATTGAAATCATGTGTTTCATCGTAAAACTAACTCCGGTTGAAACTCCTCCTATAAGCGGCGTTTACTTTCCCTCGCCCGCTTGCGGGAGAGGGTGCCCCGGCAGGGGCGGGTGAGGGGGGACATGTTCCAGTGTTGTTTCGTGCTGAATTGCCGCCCCCTCATCCGGCCTTCGGCCACCTTGGCCTCGCACGCCCCGCAAGCGGGGCGAAGGGATTGACCGCCGTGCTCCGCAGGAAATATTGTCCATCATTTCAACAACATTCATCGTAAAACTAACTCCGGTTTGAAACCTCGCCCGTAAGAAAGGTGGGAGCCATACCCCGGCCTGAAGGCCTGTCGCTAATTTCTTGCTGGATGAACGAAGCGTTATCCACCGAATGGATACGGAGAATAGCTTGGTGGTGAGTGGAACGAACCCGTAGGTTGGACAAGCGAAGCGCAGTCCGACAATCGTTACCTGGCGCGAAGCGCCCATTTCAAACAACGGAAAAATCCATTAAACATCGGTAAAGCGTTATCTCAGTGGCGCTTCGCGCCGGAGTTTACGACCGTCGGACTGCGCTTCGCTTGTCCAACCTACAGTCCGGGCTACGCTTGCTCTATCAGCAACGCTGTCAAAAACCGCGCAGGGGAATTTCCGGTGTTTTGCCGCTGATAATGTCAGCGAGCACTCGCCCGGAACCGCAACCCATGGTCCAGCCGAGTGTGCCGTGTCCTGTGTTGAGATACAGATTCGGCAATCTGCTCTGGCCGATGAAAGGCACGTTCGAGGGCGTCGTCGGACGCAGTCCGCACCAGAATTCCGCTTCGCCCGCTGGGCGCAGTTCGGGGAAAAGTTCGTGCGTTCGCGTGGTGAGCGCCTGGCAGCGCACTTCGTTGAGTTCGGTGTTGTAGCCGTTGAACTCGGCGGTGCCGGCAACGCGCAGGCGCTGGCCGAGCCGGGAGAAAACGATCTTGTGGCCGTCGTCGGTCATGGCCACGGTCGGCGCGTCACTGTCGGCGGACAGGGGAATCGTCGCCGAGTAGCCCTTGGCCGGATACACCGGCAGACGGATGCCCAGCGGACGCAGCAGCAAGGGCGTATAGCTGCCCAGCGCGGCGACGTAGGCATCGGCGCGCAAGGTTTCTCTGCCTGCCTCCGAACGGACGGTAACACCGTCGATGCGCCCGCCCGCCGCCAACAACCGTTCGACCGTCACGCCGAAACGGAAATCGACAGCGCCGCGATCACGGCATAATCCGGCAAGATTCTGGGTGAACACTCTGGCATCGCCCGACTCGTCGGCGGCGGTAAAGTCGCCGCCCACCAGAATGGAACGCGTGGCGGAGAGCGCCGGTTCGATCTCGACGCATTTGGCGACATCGACGGGATAGCGCTCGCAGCCGAATTCGCGCATGATCCTCGCCGCTTCGATAGCCGCCTCGAATTCCTTCTGGTCGGTATAGACGTGCAGGATGCCGCGCTCCAGATGATCGTAGCGGATGCCTGTTTCTTCCCGCAGTCGTCCCAACGCATCGCGGCTGTACAGGGCGAGCCGCACGATGTCGCGGATGTTGTCGCGCGTTCGTCCCGGTGTGCATTCGCGCAGGAAACGCCAGCTCCAGTCGAAAAGCGCGGCGTCCAGGCGCAGACGGAACAGCAGCGGCGCATCCTCGCGCCCCATCCAGGACAAGGCCCGCAAGGGCGCGTGGGGGTTGGACCACGGTTCGGCATGGGACACCGATATCTGGCCACCGTTGGCAAAACTCGTTTCCAGTCCCGCGTTGGGCTGCCGGTCGACGACAGTCACTTGATGACCGGCTCTGGAGAGATACCAGGCGCTGCAAACGCCGACCACGCCGGCGCCGAGAATCAATACTTTCAAGACGACTCCTGTTCGCGCATGATGCGCACGACATCCGTGATATGGCGCAGACTGCGCATCAGCGACGCCAGATGCGCACGCCCCGAAACCTGGATCAGGAAATGGATATCCGTCAGCAATCCCGGCTCCTTCCGATCCTTATTCACATAATCGATATTGACGCCCAATTCGGCCAGACGGATGGCAATACGTCCCAGCATGCCGAGGACGTTCCTGGCAGTGACCTTGATGCGCACGTCGAACAACTGACCGGGATCGGGTTCCCATTCGACGTGAATCCAGTTCTGCGGCTCGGTGCTGCGCGACTTGCGTACTTCCGGGCAGGCGTGGGTGTGGATGCGCAACCCCTGATCCTTGCGCAGCAGCCCGATGATCGGATCGCCAGGAATTGGCTGACAGCAGGAGGCCAACTGGATCGCCATGCCTTCGGTCCCGCGAATGAGCAGCGGCTCCGCCGCCTTGGCCGGATGCTGGGGCGCTTCGCGGTAATCGGCAAGACGATGCGCCACGACGGCGGCGAGACTGCGCCTCATACCCACATTCGAATAGAGATCCCGCCGGTTTTTTCCGCCCGACTCGTGAATGACGCGTTCCCAGACGGCCGCAGGCACTTCCTCGGGTTTCACGCCGAGCGCCTGCAGTTCCTGATGCAGCATTTTCTCGCCCAGCGAACTCGCGCCGTCCATCTGGACGCCGCGCAAAAACTGGCGTATCCGGCTGCGGGCGCGGCTGGTCTTGACGTAGCCAAGCCAGGCCGGATTCGGGTTGGCATACGGCGCCGTGATGATCTCGACCTGATCGCCGTTGGTCAGTTCGGCGGAAAGCGGAATCAGCTCGTGATCGATACGCGCGGCGACACAGCGGTGACCGATGTCGGTGTGTACCGCGTAGGCGAAGTCAATGACGGTCGCCCCATGCGGCAGCGCCAGAATCTTGCCCTTCGGCGTGAATACGTAAACTTCATCGGAGTACAGGTCAACTTTTACATGCTCCAGAAACTCGGACGAATTGCCGATCACGCTTTGCAGCTCAAGCAGTGACTGCAACCAGGTGTGCATCTTGTTTTGCAGATTGGCGCCGCTCTCCTCGCTGTCTTTGTACAGCCAGTGCGAAGCAATGCCTTCCTCGGCCAGATGGTGCATCGCCTGTGTCCGAATCTGAATCTCGATCGGCGTGCCGTAGGGACCGATCAGTGTCGAGTGCAGCGACTGGTAGCCGTTTACTTTTGGGATTGCGATGTAATCCTTGAATTTCCCCGGGACCGGCTTGAAACGCGAATGCAGCGCCCCTAATGTGATGTAGCACGTATCGATGTCTTTGACGACGATGCGAAAGCCGTAAATGTCGAGCACCTGGGAAAAACTCAGGTGCTTCTCGGCCATCTTGCGATAAATCGAGTACAGGCTTTTTTCGCGGCCGAACACGCCGGCTTCGATATGTACCTCGGCCAATTTTTCATGGATGCCGTCGAGTATCTTGGACAGCAATTCGCGGTGATTGCCGCGCACGGCTTTGACCGCTTTGGAGAGTACCCGGAAGCGCGTCGGATAGATGTGTTCAAACGACAGATCCTGTAACTGCCGGAAAATGTTGTTCAACCCCAGGCGGTTGGCGACCGGCGCGTAAATCTCCAGCGTTTCGCGGGCGATCCGCCTACGTTTATCCGGGCGGAGCGGCGCCATCGTCTGAAGATTGTGACGGCGATCGGCCAGCTTGATCAGCACGATGCGCAGATCGCGCGCCATGGCCATCAGCATCTTGCGGAAATTTTCGGCCTGGGCTTCCTGATAGGACTGGGATTCGATCTTGTCCAGTTTCGACAGCCCGTCGACCAGATCGGCTACCGGCTTGCCGAAACGCTGGGTGATCTGCGCCTTGCCGACCGCCGTATCTTCCATGACATCGTGCAGCAAGGCCGCGACGATGGCCTGCGCATCCATGCGCCATTCCGCCAGGGCGCCGGCCACGGCGAGCGGATGCGTGATATAGGGTTCACCCGAAAGACGCTTCTGTCCCTGATGCGCCTCGTCGCCAAAGCGATAGGCGGCACGGACAACTTCGATGTCTTCGGGCGGGAGGTAGCTCAGGGAATCGATGAAGACCCGGTAGGCCGGATCTTCATACTCATAGTCTACAGGGCTATCAACCGCTCTTTCCGGTTGCGGATGAGCGGAATCGTCCAGGGGACAAAGGGGATCGGCTGGGGCAAGCTGATTCACAGTCGATCACCGCGGTTTTCACGGAACGTCAGGCGTGACCGCGGTTGAGCACTTCCAGACCGTACATTCCCAGCGCCAGTTCGCGCAGGGCGATCACCGTCGGCTTGTCGCGGTCGGCTTCCACCATCGGGGACGCGCCCGCGGTGATCTGGCGGGCACGATAGGTCGCCGCCAGGGTCATCTGGAAACGGTTGGGAATACATTGCAAACAATCGTCTACGGTAACTCGTGCCATGTCCGTCCTAATCAAAGCAGTGATGCGAACAACGAAGCATGTCGCTGTCGCTGGTTTTCACAGTGCAAGCGCGCGGCCTGGACAATCACCTGAAGATCATCGACCGCCTGTTGCAGGCCACTGTTGATAATAACATAATCGAACTCATCCACATGCCGCATCTCGTCTTGCGCAGCGGCAATGCGGCGCGCGATCACCTCCGCCGAATCGGTTCCCCGCCCGGACAGACGTTCCTCCAGGATCGCCATCGAGGGCGGCAGAATGAAAATACCCGTTGCCAGAGGAAACACCTGGCGCACCTGTTGCGCGCCCTGCCAGTCGATCTCCAGCACCACATCCCGATCCGAAGCCATTTCCGCTTCGATCCACTTCTTCGAGGTTCCGTAATAGTTTCCATGAACCCGCGCCCATTCCAGAAACTCCTCCTGGCGGATTTTCTCCTGAAAAGCCGGAACGTCGATAAAGTGATACTCACGACCATTTTCCTCGCCAGGACGCGGCGCTCGCGTCGTATGCGAGATTGATACTCCGATCCGTGGATCGTTCTCCAGCAGCAAACGCACCAGAGTCGTCTTGCCGGCGCCGGAAGGCGCCGACACGATAAACAGGTTCCCGGTCATAAGTCTTGTCCAAGAGTGTTGGCATACATAAGCATTAATTGTACCTGCTGGCCGCGCAACATGCCGCCAGCCTCAGTCTTGTATGGCAGATTCGTTTTGTCCAAGTAATCGTCCGAATAATAAAATTGACATGCCGATTATCCGGTCATAGAGTATCTCGCTTGCTTGTCAATCCGGGACGCAGTCCCATCATCTTCACGCAGTGTGTGTATAGAAAACCAAACATAAACAGGAGATTCGGATAATGAAATTCAAATCGATGCTGCCCTTGGTCGCGGCGCTTGCCGCTGGTGTGTTTTCCTTGTCCGCCGCGGCGGCTTATCCCGACAAGCCGGTCACGGTCATCTGCCCGTGGACGGCGGGCGGCGGGACGGACGTGCTACTGCGCGCCCTGTCCAAGGAAGCTGAAAAACACCTCGGTCAGACCATCAACGTCACCAATCAGACCGGCGGCGGCGGCGCCATCGGTCACAACGCCATCCGCGCGGCCCGCCCGGACGGTTACACGGTCGGCATGATCACGTTCGAGCTCAACTCGCTGCCGCCGCAGGGTCTCGTGCCTTTCACCTGGAAGGATTTTGATCCGCTGATGCTGCTCAATTCCGATCCGGCCGCCATGACGGTGCGCAAGGACGCGCCGTACAGCACGGTACGCGGCTTCATGGACTATGCCAAAGCGAATCCGGGTGAAATCACCATCGGCAACTCCGCTCCCGGCTCGGTGTGGCACATCGCCGCCGGTCTTGCCGCCGAAAAAACCGGCGTCGACGTGAAGCACGTGCCTTTCAACGGCGCGCAGCCCGCCGTGACCGCGCTGGTCGGCGGTCACATCAAGGCGGTGGCTGTCTCCGTGGCCGAAGTACGCGGCCAGGTGCAGGCCGGCGAGCTGAAGATTCTCGGCGTGATGTCGGCCGAACGCGACAAGATTTTCCCGGATGTTCCGACCTTCAGGGAACAGGGCGTCGATGTCGAGTTCTATACCTGGCGCGGTTTGGCCTTGCCCAAGGGCGTTCCGGCCAATATCAAGGCGAAAATCAGCGATGCTTACAAAAAGGCGTTCGATTCCAAGGAATTCCAGGAATTCGCCGCCAAGGCGTCACTGAATCTGGTTTATCAGGACTCCGCCAACTTCGCCAAATTCCTTGACCAGAACTACAAGGACGTTGAAGCGGTCATGAAGAATCTTGGCCTGACCAAGAAATAAACAGCTTGCGAGAGAAGGGCGGTCGACAGGCCGCCCTTTTTGTTTCAACCCAGATTTGCGTAGGGCGGAAAAGCGAAGCGCCTTCCGCCGGATGGATACTTTCAAGAGAGACGTGGCGGATTGTGTTTGCCAGAATGTAAACGGGAGAGCGGGATGCGTAGCATTTACATTCTTACATCCGGCGGAAGGCGCTTCGCTTTTCCGCCCTACGCGAGACTCCACATCCGGGTTGATGGATTTTTCGGGTTTAGTAAAAAACGACATGGAGTCATTCAAGCATGAAAACGGCTGACATCTTCGGCGGCATCCTTGGCATCCTGATCGGGATTTACGCCCTCTGGGAGGGCCGGAAAATGCCCGCCGACGTGGTGATGGGAATCGGCCCGAGTTTTTTCCCGAACTTCCTGGCCGGATTCCTGATCCTTTTCAGCGCGGTTCTGCTGATCAACGCGCTGCTCGGAAGGAGCAAGGGCTCGGTTGAACCGTTCCGCCTCTCCGACAAAGGCGTGCGGCGCGGACTCATCACTCTGGGCGCGGCCATCGTTTTCTGTATCGCGCTCGAACCTCTCGGTTTTATATTGACCTCGCTTGTTTTTCTCGTATTCATGATGCTCGTTCTGGGCAATCGCCGCCCTCTGGCGCTCGTCGTCGCGCCACCGCTCGTTACCCTTGGGATATGGCTGGTTTTTGAAAAGCTGCTCAGTCTGTCGTTGCCGCCCGGCATCCTGATTGACCTCCTGTAAGGAAAAATGTCATGGAATTCAACTGGGATTTGTTGATTTCGAGCTATGGCGCGGTGTTTACGCCGAACATCCTGTTCATCATCTGTATCGGCGTCACCGGGGGCATCGTATTGGGCGCGCTGCCGGGTCTCACCGCGACCATGGGCGTGGCGCTACTGGTGCCGCTCACTTTCGGACGCCCGCCGCTGGAAAGCCTGTCGATGCTGATCGGCATCTATTCCGGCGCGATGTACGGCGGCTCCATTTCGGCCATTCTGATCCGTACCCCCGGCACGCCGGCGGCGGCGGCCACGATACTGGAAGGCTACCCCATAGCCAAACGCGGAGAAGCCGGTCGCGCGATGTCCATGGCCTTGTTCGCGTCGTTCTTCGGGGGGATCTTCGGCGCGCTGGTCATGACCTTCGCCTCGCCCCTCATCTCAGGCATGGCCCTGGAATTCGGCCCCGTCGAGTATTTCGGTCTGGCCATCTTCGGCTTGTCGGTGATCGTTTCGATCTCCGGCCGCTCGCTGATCAAGGGCATGATGTCGGCTTTCTTCGGCCTGCTCATCGCCTCGATCGGCTTCGATCCGATTTCGGGATTCCCGCGCTTTACCTTCGGTATGCTCGAAATGATGGAAGGACCGCCGTTCATCCCGACGCTGATGGGCCTGTTCGCCGTCTCGGAAGTGTTCAATGAGGTCCAGAAATCGGGCGTCGTACAACAGCTCAAGGCCAAACTCGACCAATACCTGCCGAACTGGAACGACATCAAATTCTGTTTCAAGACACTGCTCCGCTCGAGCTCCATCGGGACGGTGGTCGGCGCGATTCCCGGCGCCGGCGGCGACATCGCCGCTTTCATCTCCTACGGCGAAGCGAAACGCGCCTCGAAGCATCCCGAGCGCTATGGCAAGGGCGAAATCGAAGGGCTGGCCGCCTCTGAAAGCGCCAACAACGCGTGTTCCGGCGGCGCCATGATCCCGCTGCTTTCGCTCGGCGTGCCCGGCGACGCGGTCACCGCCGTGCTGCTCGGCGCTTTCATCATTCAGGGGATGGAACCCGGGCCGATGTTATACAAAGAACATATCGACATCGTTTACCAGATCTTCGCCTCGATGATGCTGGCCCAGTTCGCCATGCAGTTCATCGGCATGGCCGGCATCCGGTTCTTCGCCAAGGTCATCATGGTCGACCGCGCCATCCTGACGCCTTCGATCTTCGTGCTCTCGATGGTTGGCTCCTACGCCATGCGCAGCAACATTTTCGATGTCTATACGACGCTCGCCTTCGGCATTCTCGGCTACATCATGATGCGCTATGACTACCCGCTGTCGCCGATCCTGCTGGCGCTAATTCTGGGACCGATGGCCGAGGCCAACCTGCGCCGGGCGATGGTCATTTCCGGAGGCGATCCGTCGATTCTGGTCAGCCGCCCGATCGCCGTCGGCCTGATGGCGCTCGCCATCCTCTCGCTCGTACTCTCGGTACGCGGCCACCGCAAAGTCGAAGCGCGAATGCGGGAAATGGAAAAAGAATTTGAAAAGGTGGTGCAAGAGTAAGGTACTGGAAATCGTGGACTGTCCCCGGTTTTGTGAAAAGAGTCGCCAGTGGTTTGAGACGGGCGCCTGCTTTGTCGCAGGTACGCTGGTGCATACCAAGGAAGGACTGGTTCCCATTGAACAGATCAAGGTGAGTGACCTAGTTCTGTCACGGTCGGAGAATCCTAACGATGGAGAGGAGTTGGCCTATAAGCGGGTGTCAAAGATCTTTGTTCATCATGATAAAGAGGTGATGAACATACAGTGCAGTGAGAAAATTAACTGGCTGCCTGGAAAAAAAGAATTCTTCGATTTGTTCGTAACATTTGACCATCCGTTCTGGGTCGAAGGCGAGGGTTGGACGGCAGCAGCCAAGTTGAAAAATAATTTCTACGGGCGCTCAAAGCTTCATCTGCTTAACAGGGCGGATGGTTTCGCAAGCCCAGCTAGGGTGTACCAAACCGGACAGGAAGGCATTGGTTGGATAGGTGCCGCAGGATGGCAAGGTGATGGTGCACTTTGGAATTTTGATGAAAATCGTTATTTGGATACTTTATCCTACTTTGATACCTATCAGTGGCCTTGGGACGAAAATGGTGATATTGATGGCGAAGGTTATGTCTATAAAACCACGGTTTATAACATCGAGGTTGAGGATTACCACACCTACTTTGTCGGTGAAAAAGGTGTGTGGGTACATAACGCCAACTGTGATATCACCTTGTTCAATAAAAACGGCCAGCATCCAGATATAACACTGTTGGGAGAACGACAGCTCGCATAGGTTGTGGTGAGCGAAGCGAATCACAACGCATTGGCGAGCAGTTTATACACAGCGGCCAGATGCTGGCCCGGAGGGAAGATCATGAAGAGAGTTTGGTATTCGCCGTGGTTTGACGAATCAATCAATCGGAGCGCCGGTCACCATTGATCGCGCAAAAAACAGGGACAGTCCCAATGCTGTTCACTTAGGAGTCGTTCATAAATTAAGTTTACACACGTGGGCGAATTCCGTAATTCCACTCTGGATGGAAGTCAGCGCGGATGATTCTGAGTTTCTGGAGTTCTTTGTCGGAAACTTTTGTGCCGCAAACATACTCTCTGTCACTTTTCGATGCCTCGATTTTTAATCCTGTTTTCGTAGTCGTCCCTGCGATGAGGCTGACAATCACTTCAACGGATGTCAGCGGGCGGCTGCGCCAATTCATTGAAATCACAGAGAACATCCGATGTTCAATTTTATTCCACTTGCTGGTTCCCGGTGGGAAGTGGCAGACGCAGATGTTCAGCCCCGATTCGTCTGCGAATCTTTGTAATGCGCTCTTCCAAAGTCGGTTGCGTGAGCCATTGCTTCCTCCGCCATCCGCCGTTATGAGCAGTGAATGGGCATCGGGGTATCGGGGATTTCCCATCTGTTTCCACCAGCGCCGGATGCTGTCTACGGCAAATTCTGCTGTGTCATGGCTGATTCCGACATTCACGAAGCCTTCGTTGGCTGCGATGTCGTATATCCCATACGGGGTGGCCCGCCCGTTCTCGTTGATGAAATCATGGACTTCAACCTGTTCAGGATTTCCGCTTGGACGGTATTCCCGCCCGTTGTTTTTAAAATTCCCGATCAGTTCTTTCTTTTTTGCATCCACCGAAATGACGGGCTGTTCCATTTCGATGAAGACCTCCGCCGTTTTATTGATATGCCCAAACTGTTCATCCCGGTCAGGATGCTCTCCTCCTTCGTGAGACTTCTTGTTGGATTGAAGCGTATAGCCCATTTTCTCCAGCAACTTGCCAACGGTCACGTGCCCAACCGAGTGCCCTGACGCTGACAATTCTGCCGACAGCTTGCGCAGGC
>BNUC01000021.1 GCA_025997075.1 Betaproteobacteria bacterium
GAAAGGCAGCGAACACGGCGACGAGATGAGCCCCGAGGGTTTTCTTTCCAACCATGCCGGAGGGGTGCTCGGAGGAATTTCCACGGGGCAGGAGATCGTCGTCCGTCTGGCCGTCAAGCCGACCTCCAGCATCCGGCTACCGCGTCGCTCGATCGATCTGCAAGGACAGGCGCTGACGGTGGAAACCCACGGGCGTCATGACCCTTGCGTGGGCATCCGGGCCACGCCGATTGCCGAATCGATGCTGGCGCTGGTGCTCATCGATCATGCCTTGAGGCATCGCGCGCAGTGTGCGGACGTGGATTGTCAAACGCCGAAAATCGGGAACAGAGTTACCTGAAACAAGCGCATTTTTCTGTCGGTGTCCCCGTGGGAAAAGATGGTGCGCGTGCGTCTGGAAGCACTATGCCGCAGTGCTTATCCACGCATTCATCGAATGAGAAGCGCCTCACTGTTCACTGATTTGCGGATTTACGCCGGGCGTATCTAGCCGCTTTACCGCGCGATGCATCCAGGGAAATGAATTTTTGTTCGATTTCATTGGGTTATATTGCTTGTACTGGCTGACAGGTACTTTGTCCCATGAGATAATCCCTTGGTTTTTCTGTGGTATCCGCAGTGCTGTCCGTTCTGCCGGATGATCGATATGTCGAATTTGGAGGAGATTTGGCATGAAAAAAATAGTGTTCGCCGTATTGGTTTTCGTTTCTGCCGTTTCGGTGATGGCGTGTAACACCGTGCATGGCATCGGGAAGGATATCGAGCGCGGTGGTCAGGCGATCGAAAAGGCGGCCAAGTAGCCAGTCGGTGGTCGTTAAAGAGCGAAATCGGTTTTTGTTTGTATTGAGGAAACTAAAGTGAAGATTTGTGTTTTGCCGGGCGACGGCATTGGCCCCGAGATTATGGCCCAGGCGCTCCGCGTGCTGAAGGCGCTGGATCTGAAATTTGAAACGGAAGAGGCTTTGCTGGGCGGTTGCGCGGTGGATGCGGTGGGCAGTCCGTTCCCGGAAGCGACGCAGAAGCTGGCGCTGGCGGCCGACGCCGTGTTGCTCGGGGCCGTCGGCGGTCCGAAATGGGACGTGCTTTCCCGTGAATTGCGTCCGGAACGTGGTCTGCTGGGCATTCGCAAGCTGCTCGGGCTTTTCGCCAATTTGCGTCCGGCCTTGCTTTATCCTGAACTCGCCAACGCGTCGACGCTCAAACCCGAAGTTGTCTCGGGCCTCGATCTGCTGATCGTGCGTGAACTGACGGGCGACATCTACTTTGGTCAGCCGCGCGGCATCGAGAAGCGTCAGGTCGACGGCGTCGAACAGCGCGTGGGTTTCAATACCATGATTTACAGCGAGAAGGAAATCCGTCGTATCGGCAAAATGGCTTTCGAAGCTGCGCGAAAACGCAGGCGCAAGCTCTGTTCGGTCGACAAGATGAACGTGCTGGAGACAACGCAGCTCTGGCGCGACGTGATCAATGAGCTGGCGCCCGAGTATCCCGATGTCGAACTCTCGCACATGCTGGTCGATAACGCGGCGATGCAGCTCGTTCGCGCGCCCAAACAATTCGATGTGATCGTTACCGGCAACATGTTCGGCGATATTTTGTCCGACGAAGCGTCGATGCTCACCGGGTCGATCGGCATGCTGCCGTCGGCTTCGCTCAACGAGACGGGCAAGGGTTTGTACGAGCCCTGCCACGGTTCGGCGCCGGACATCGCCGGCAAAGACCTGGCCAATCCGCTGGCGACCATTCTGTCGGTGGCGATGATGCTGCGTTACACCTTTGCGCTGGAAGAAGCGGCGCAAGGTATCGAAAACGCGGTGAAGAAGGTGCTGAAGCAAAATTTGCGCACCAGTGACATCTACGAGCCGGGAACGACGAAAGTCGGTACCGTGGCAATGGGAGACGCCGTCCTTGCGGCGCTTTAGACGATTTGAGTTTTTTGATTTGAGGTGATTGTAATGACGAAAGTTGGTTTTGTAGGCTGGCGCGGCATGGTGGGTTCCGTGCTCATGCAGCGCATGGAAGAAGAGGGCGATTTCGCCTCTATTGAACCGGTATATTTCTCCACGTCGTCGATCGGCGCCAGGGCGCCGACGCTGGGCGGCAAGGAAGGCGGTACGCTGCTGGACGCCAGGTCCATCGAGGCGCTGAAGCAAGTGGACATCATCGTCACCTGCCAGGGTGGGGACTATACAAAGGAAATATTCCCCAAGCTGCGCGGCGCGGGATGGAACGGTCACTGGGTCGACGCGGCGTCGACCTTGCGCATGGACAAAGAGGCCGTGATCGTCCTCGATCCGGTCAATCTGAACGTTATCAAGGATGCGCTGGCCAGGGGCGGTAAAAACTGGATCGGCGGCAACTGCACCGTGTCACTGATGCTGATGGGCATCGGCGGCCTGTTTACGCACGATCTCGTCGAATGGGTGTCGGCGATGACCTATCAGGCGGCCTCGGGCGCCGGCGCGCAGAACATGCGCGAATTGCTGAGCCAGATGGGCGCGCTGCATGACGCGGTACGGAGCGAACTGGCCGATCCGGCATCGGCCATTCTTGAAATTGACCGCAAAGTGGCCGAAACGATACGTTCCTCCGCTTTCCCGACCAAAAATTTCCGCAACACGGCGCTGGCCGGCAGCCTGATTCCGTGGATCGACGTGCCGGTCGAACACGGCCAGTCCAAGGAAGAATGGAAGGGCGGCGCCGAAAGCAACAAGATTCTCGGACTCCCGCCGTTCCGTTCGCCCGGAAGCATTCCGGTCGACGGCATCTGTGTGCGCATCGGCGCGATGCGTTGCCACTCGCAGGGGCTGACGATCAAGCTGCGCAAGGACGTTCCGCTCGACGAGATTTCCGCCATCATTGCCGGCAGTAACCCGTGGGCCAAGGTCGTTCCCAACGAGCGCGAGATCAGCGAGCGCGAGCTGACGCCGGCGGCCGTCACCGGTACGCTGACGGTTCCGGTGGGACGCCTGCGCAAGCTGGCCATGGGGGCGGAATATCTCGGCGCTTTCACCGTCGGCGACCAGTTATTGTGGGGCGCGGCCGAGCCCTTGCGTCGCATGCTTCGTATATTGATCGAGAAATAGTTGGCACAAATGAAAAAAATGTGTGGTTCCCTGTTGTTTTTTTATTTGGACGAGATGTTATAAGTAAGTTGAGCTTGCATCGCTAACCCTATGATGTTATTTTAGTATTCCGATTTCGACGCTCAGGTGGCGCCGTGGCAAATAATACATATCAATCCATTAGACATTTCGGTTTGCGTACCTCCATCCTGGCGGTCGCTTCTTCTCTCGTATTGGTGGGTGCGCCACAAGTGGCGCAGGCGGCCGGCCTCGGCCGGCTCGTCGTGCTTTCGGCGCTTGGTCAGCCGCTCAGAGCGGAAATCGAGGTCACGGCGACGCGCCAGGAATTGGTCGACATGAAAGCCCAACTGGCCTCGCCCGAGACGTTCAAGCAGGCGGGTCTGGATTACGCGTCGGGCTTGATGAGTGTGCGTTTCAGCCTTGATAAACGGCCAAACGGCCAGGCGATCATCAAACTGACTTCCGAGCGACCGATAAACGATCCGTTCATCGATATGCTTCTGGAGTTGAACTGGTCCTCGGGCAGGCTGGTGCGTGAATATACCTTCCTGCTTAATCCTCAGGAATATGTGGCCAAGACGCCTGAACCGACAACGACAACGCCTGCGCCTGCGATTGTCAGCGCCCCAACAGTCGACAGACCTGCCCCGCCGGTAGCCGTCGATATCAGGTCCGGCTCACCGAACATCGACAACGATGTGCGGGCGCGGGCGGTTGCGCAGGTGCAGGGAGGGCAGGTGCCGGGAGTACAGCAGCAAGCGCCGCAAAGGCCGGTCGATTCGGCGGCTCCCCAGTCTGGCGAAGGATACGAGGTGAAGCGCGGTGAGACATTGCAGCGCATCGCGACGGCAACGAAACTGGAAGGTGTTTCACTTGATCAGATGCTGGTTGGCCTTTTCCGTGCCAATCCAGGCGCCTTTGACGGCGCTAACATGAATCGTCTGAGGACGGGCGCTATCCTCTCGAAGCCCGCAAAATCCGCCGTCGAATCCATATCCCCGGTAGAAGCCAGGAAAATCATCGTGGCGCAGTCCTCGGACTGGAACGCTTACCAGAGCAGGCTTGCCGGCGCTGCCGTCAAATCTCAAGCTGCGGACAATACAGCGGGACAAGGATCCAGTGGAAAGATTACCGCCAAAGTCGATGACAGGGCGGAGCGAGCATCTCCCAGGGATCGGTTGAGCGTTTCCAGGGCCGAATCGGCTTCCTCCAGAAGGGGCAGTGGTGCGGGTAGTGCGACTGCAAAAGTGTCTGATGAGGATTTGATCGCTAAGGATAGAGCGCTCAAGGAAGCCCAAGAGCGTGTGGCGGTTCTCGAAAAGAACAACGCTGACCTGCTGAAACTGATTGAACTTAAAAATCAGAATTTGGCTGATTTGCAGAAACAGCTAGCGGCATCACCGGCGCCAGCCTCCACTCCAGTATCGAAACCGGGACCGACGACTACTCCAAAAGTGGCGGATCCTGTCCCGACCCCTGCGCCAACGCCTGCGCCTGTTCCAGACAAGGTCGAGCCGCCTCCACCACCACCTCCTCCACCTCCGCCTCCACCAAAACCGGTGCAGCCAAGGCCAAGGCCTACGCCTCCGCCTCCGCCACCTCCAGTAGAGGAACCGGGATTCTTCGATGATCTGCTGGATCCGATGGTTTTGGCAGCGGTAGGCGGTGGCATTCTGGCGATTATCGCGGGATTCCTTTTCTGGCGTCGTCGGCGTGCCTTGGCTGAAGCCGCGGAAGAGCAGTCCATGAACAGTACCATCACATCGTCGGGCACGACGACGGGTCTGATGGACAGTTCGGTTTTCCGCGATACCGGGGGACAGAGCGTCGACACCTCGTCCAAAGTGCCGCCACAGACCGATTTTAGTCAGGCCGGACCTGGCAGCATCGATACCGACGAAGTCGATCCCGTTGCCGAGGCTGATGTTTACATGGCGTATGGGCGCGACGCGCAAGCAGAAGAAATTCTGCTGGAAGCACGCCAAAAAGATACTAAACGCGTTGCCATCGTCGTCAAGCTGCTCGAGATTTATTCCGGACGCAAGGACGCCAAGCAATTCGAGTCGCTGGCGACAGATCTGTACGGCGTGACGAACGGTGTTGGCGCCGAGTGGGAAAAAGTGGCGGCAATGGGACGTTCACTCGACCCCAATAATCCGATTTTCCGCGGACCCGGATCAACTGCTGCCCTGACCAGCGCGATGAAAGCCGTGTCGGTGCCGCCTGTTGCGCCGGCGGTCGCTACAAGGGGGGGTGTTGCTCCTGCTACTCTTGTTCCTCCGGATTTTACCGAGTCTGCTCCCACACCGGCACCCGTTCCATCGGGTAGGGGGGCCTTACAGCCTGAGACGCCCGGTTCCAATCGCGGAGGTGGTAACGTTCCGCCCATTGCTTCCAGGCCTGCTCCCGCTGTTAAGCCCGATATCCGCCCACCGGAAAAACCAAGGCCAGTGGCCTCGGGGGACACTGGAGTCAAGGCTAACCTGGAGGAAGATCTCGATTTCGATATCGGAACGAAGATTGCTCCGCTGGCTGAAGTGCTCGATCAGCAGGAAGCCAAGTTACAACAGTCCGATCTTGATTTCGATCTGGGTGGCGATACTTTGCTTCCGCCCGATTCCCAGGCTCCGGCTGACTATGATGAAACTGCTCCCAACGAGCAAGCCTTGGGGGATGATGCCGTCGAGTTCGATGTCAGCCTGACTGAGTCTACCTTCCTCGGGCGCGTGCCGTCCGAACCGTCATCGTTCGACATGGCATCGATCGATCTGGACTTGCATTCACCGGATTTGGAGATCACTGGACTTGGGGATCAACCGTCTTCTGCTGATGCGACAAAGGCGCCTCAGGGGCAAGACGATGATCATGGTACTCAAGGCACCCAAATATCCACGGCGGTCAATCCGGATTTCGCCAGGGAGCAGGCGGAAACTGTCGTGACGCCGTTTTCGTCGAGTTTCTCAACATCGCAAGATGATGGTATCGCTTCAGAGCCAGAGTTGATAGAAACGCAGGCGATGCCGGAAGTGCCCGCTTCGCAGAGTATGTCTACAGTGTTCAATTTCGATCTCGCCAACCAACAAGCGGAGACGGTTGTCGTTGGACCGTCGACTACGGATGTGGAGCCAGATGTTGGCTCAGGCGAGGAAGTTGCTACCAAACTCGATTTGGCCAAGGCCTACGAGGAAATGGGGGATGTCGAAGGCGCGCGTGAGCTTTTGCAGGAAGTCCTGAAGGAAGGGAATGTGAGTCAGCGCGAGGCTGCACAAGACCTGTTAGCGAGGATTGGCGGATAGCTCCGGCGGGAGGAGAGTCATCAGAGCGAAAGGCCGCAGCCCTGAAAGGGGATGCGGCCTTGTTTTTTGAGTAATGTTATTGAGTCCGGTTCTTGTGAAAAAAATAAGCGTTCATCCGGTGACATGCCTGATTGGCTGGTTGGTGATGCTCATTGCCGTCCAGTGCTTAAGCGGGATGAGTCTGTTGGTTGCCTGTCTGATCGTTCCCCTGTCGGGAGAGCGGGTGATGCGACGTGGTGGCCGCCTGATCTGGCGGGCGCGCTGGCTATTGCTCTCGCTGTTGCTTGTTTTCGCCTGGGGTGTCGCGGGTGAGCCGCTCTGGAGCGCCAGTATGGCGCCGACCCGCGAAGGTGTCGAAGAGGCGATGAAACACCTTGGACGTTTATTGCTGGTATTGACTATGGTCGCTGCGTTTCTCGAATTCATGCCGCTGGCCGATTTGCTGGCGGCTACGCACGCCTTGCTCACACCTTTCCGGCGCCTCGGTATGGATTCAGATCGGGGAGTTGTACGCTTGATGCTTGTGTTGCGTTATGTGGAAACCCTGCCACTTCCGCGTGACTGGAAATCGCTGCTTGAGATTCCCGAAACCGATTCGTATGATTCGTGCGAAATGATCGAGATCGATCATCCGGTCATACGCTGGATCGACGGATGCATCATGGCCGGATTATTGCTGGCAGGGCTTGCCCTGGTCTGTTTTCGCTAACTATCGCCATGCGCATTGCTTTGGGCCTGGAATACGACGGTAGCGCCTTGCGCGGCTGGCAAACGCAGCCGGGCGGTGGCACGGTTCAGGACGAACTGGAGTTGGCACTAAGCCAGATTTCCAGAGAAAAAATTTCCGTAACCTGCGCTGGACGGACCGATGCCGGTGTGCACGCCGTCGGTCAGGTCGTGCATTTTGATACGCAGGCCAAACGTCCGTTGACGGCCTGGGTGCGCGGGGTTAACACTTTTCTGCCACAGACTATCGCTGTGCGCTGGGCACAACCCGTGAGCGAGGCTTTCCATGCCCGATACTCGGCGTATGGACGTTGCTACCGCTATCTGTTAATCAATCGCGCACAACGCCCTGGCGTTTGGCACGGACGTGCAGGTTGGTATCACCATCGGCTGGATGAGAGCCATATGCAGGGAGCAGCCGACTTATTACTCGGCGAGCATGATTTTTCGGCGTTCCGCGCGGCGGATTGCCAGGCCATATCCCCGGTCAAAACGATGCGCCATGTCGAGGTCAGGCGCGTCGACGACATGCTGGTCTTCGATTTCGAGGCGAGCGCTTTCCTGCATCATATGGTGCGCAACCTGGTCGGTAGTCTGGTCTATGTCGGGCAGGGCAAACACCCACCGGAATGGATCAGCGAACTGCTGGCGTCACGAGACCGGACCCGCGCGGCGCCGACATTTGCGGCGGCTGGCTTGTATCTGGTTGGCGTGCGTTACGAAAAATGCTGGCAGTTGCCGGTGGCGGAAAATCCCTTTCTGCCTGGATATGCTATTCCTTAAGTTCTTTACTCTTCGCCAACCTGAAATGAACTCACAAACACCATCTTCTTCTGCCGGCCTCGCCCGCCGCCTCAAGAAGCATTCCGCAGCTTCTTCTGGCGATTCAGTTCCGCATCCTCGCTTCTCAACAGGATGGCGAATCGTTCCCGATCCAGGGGTTTGCTGAAGAAGAATCCCTGGTACTCGTCGACCTCCCGCTGGCGGAGCCATTCCAGTTGCTCTTCCGTTTCTATCCCTTCCGCCACCGTGCTGTATCCCATGGCCTGGGCCATCATGATGATCATTTCGGCCAACTTGCGCTGTTCGGTTTCCACATTGACGAAGGACCGATCGACCTTCAGCCCCGAGAACGGATACTTCTGGATGTGCGACAGATTTGAATAACCGGTGCCGAAATCGTCGATGAAGAAGCGGAAACCCATGCACTGTATGGCGCGGATGGCCTGGATGACCGTCTCGTTGTCCTCCGGCATCGCGGATTCGGTGATCTCGAATTCCAGATAGTTCGGCGAACACCCGGTCTTGGCCATGACTCTTTCGATCATCTGCACCAGCCCCGGATCCTTGAGCTGATAGGGCGAGATGTTGACGGAAATCGTCAATGGTCTTCCCTGCTGGAGGTATTTTTTCTGCTCGAGGGCGGCCATCTCTAACATCTGCGCGCCCAATTCCACGATCAGGCCGAATTCCTCGCAGGCCGAGATAAAGACATCCGGCGAAACCATGCCATAGCGTGGACTGTTCCAGCGCGCCAGCGCCTCGGCACCGACGATCCTGCCACTCTGCACATGCACCCTGGGCTGGAGATAGATGGTGAATTCCCTGTTTGCCAGGGCGGTGTGGAGCGCGCCGTCGTGAAAAATATCGGCGCGGCCGGCCATCTCGAAGCTGGGATCATAGTAGGAAACGCGATTACGCCCATGATTCTTGGCGTGATATACCGCCAGGTCGGCACGCTTCATCAGCGCCGTGGCGTCCGATCCGTCCTTCGGGAAATACACGACCCCGGTGGAAAGTGTGATGGGAATCGAACGACCGGCGACATTGAAAGGCTTGGAGAATTTCTCCTGGATATTCCCCAGCAGTTTTCTGGTACGCGAATCGATGTCCTTGGCCATCGTTTGGATCAGGAACTCGTCGCCGCCGAGCCGCGCCAACCGGTCCTGGCTGTCGATCATGCAGGCGCGGAAACGGTTCGCCACCTCGATCAGCACCTGCTCGCCGCCTTCATGCCCGACCGATTCGTTGACGTATTTGAAATAGTCGATGTCAATGAGCAGCAGGACGCCTTCGAATTCCCTTTCCCTGGCGAGATCCAAGAAACGGGGGAAATTCTCCATCACGTACTTGCGGTTATAGAGTTCCGTGACTACGTCATGGGTGGTCAAATGCAGGGCGCGTTCCTGGGTCCGCTTCAATTCCGTGACGTCCACTTCGCTGACCAGGGTCGCCGGCTTTCCTGTCACGGCGTCATGGCAGAAACGGGCCGATATTTCATACCAGCATATTTCAGGCTTCGTGTTGACGGCGGCGACGACCCGGCTCGCGCCGGTCTCCCTGATCTGTCTCACCAGCATTTCAGGAACACCGGGATCGACGAAATGCTCAGCGAAGGTTTCGGCGATGTCGCTCACGACGGCGCGTGCAGCGGGGTTCCGATAAAGCGCGTGCCCATCGTCCGCGAAAAGCGTGATCATCACCTTCGTATGCAGAAGGGCCTCGGCGCTGCGCAGGGTTTCGTTGTCGACGGATTGCTTTTCCAGCCCCTCGCAAAGCATCGCCATGCGGCCGTCCTCGAGCACGACGCCGGAATGGATCACGCGCAGGGTGATCGGCTTGCCCTTGGGATATAGACTCCAGTTTTCCGAGAAAACAGCGTCCGAGGCAATGAAATCTTCCTGGTATTGGACGAGGCGCTGCGCGACCGATTGCGACATGCTGCTACCCATGTCGCGCGAGACAAGCTCTTCGAGACTGTCCGCCGCCCAGATACGGAGGGAAGCTTCATTCCCCCAGGCGACGCGCCCCCTGTCGATGTCGAAGATCCAGACGGCGGTGCGCAGACGGGAAAAAAACGAATACGTGTCTGCGGAAAGTTGGAAGTGTTTCATTTCCAGTCATCAAACGGGAAGCAGTTCCTCTACCGGGGCGTAGTCCGGCGTCCCCTTGACGCGTTCGATCCAGGCCGTGACCGCCGGGTAGCGCGATAAATCGAATCCTCCCTGTTCCGCCATGTGGGTGTAGCCGAAGACGCCGATGTCGGCCACGCTGTAGCCCGCGTCGGTCACGAAATCGTGTTTTGCCAGATGGGCGTTCAAATGGTTCAGGGCCTTGTTTCCGTTCTCCCGCCAAACGGGAAAATCCTTCTCGTGCGCAGCCTCCTGGTCGGGCAGGACGAAGGAGAAGAAACGGGCCGGGGAGATGTTGGGTTCCAGCCGTATCTGCTCAAAGATCATCCATTGCACGGCCTGGGCGCGATGCAGCGCCTCCGTGGGCATCAGGCGCGAGCCTTCCGCCAGATACCAGGCGATGGCGTTGGATTCACCGATCCCCGTGCCATCGGGCAACACCAGAAAAGGAACGACGCCCAGCGGGTTGATGCCGATGAAGGGTTTCCGCCGTGTTTCCCCGGCAAGCACATCGACGAAGCGCACGTCCAGTTCCAGTTTCAACTGGTGCTTGACGAGCATGGGCTTGATACTGTTTCCCGAACCGCCAGTCACGTAAAGGGTGGGGAGTTTTCCTGTCGCCATCGCGGTTTCCTTTCGATAGATTCCGACATAGACTTTAGAGTCTATTCCGATTGCCAGACCGGAACAAGTACACACTATTGCAAAGAAAGTTAGCCCGCGCGTCAGGCGCGGAACGGGGCGCTTGTTGCCCGAAACCGTTGCTGAAAAATTACATATTCGGGTAATTAGGGCCTCCACCTCCCTGAGGCGCCACCCACGTGATGTTCTGCGTCGGGTCCTTGATGTCGCAAGTTTTGCAGTGAACGCAGTTTTGGGCGTTGACTTGCAGTTGGGGCATATTTCCGGACGCATCCCGGACTATTTCGTATACTCCGGCAGGGCAGTAACGTTGTTCCGGCGCGTCATAGAGCGCGAGATTGACCTTGATGGGCACGGAATCGTCTTTGAGTTTCAGGTGGCAGGGCTGATCTTCTTCATGATTGGTATTGGAAAGATAGACCGAGGACAGCAAATCAAAACTCAAGAGACCATCGGGAGCCGGATAGACGATCGGTTTGCAATCCGCGGCTTTCTGTAATTTTTCGTGATCGGCGCCATGATGCTGAAGCGTCCACGGCGCTCTTCCGCGCAGCAGCAGTTGATCGATGCCGAACATCAGGCTGCCGAGATGTAAACCTTTTGACATCCACGGCTTAAAGTTTCGCGCCGCACGGAGTTCGCTGAACAGCCAACTGTCATGAAAGGCGTTCGGGTAGGCGCTCAGCTCGTCATGTTGGCGACCGGAGGCGATAGCGGCGTAACAGGCCTCGGCGGCCAGGCAGCCGGATTTTATGGCGCAGTGCCCGCCCTTGATGCGGGCAGCGTTCAGGAATCCAGCCTCGTCGCCGATGAGCGCGCCGCCGGGGAAAACAAGTTTTGGCAAGGATTGCAGCCCCCCGGCGGTCAGCGCCCGCGCGCCATAGGCAATACGTTTTCCTCGCTCAAGAAAACCCCGGAGCGCAGGGTGAGTCTTTAAGCGCTGGAATTCCTGGAAGGGAGATAAATACGGATTGGTGTAAGCCAGTCCGACGACCAGACCGACGGACACAAGATTACTCTCCATGTGGTACATGAAGCCGCCGCCGTAGGTTCTTGAGTCCATGGGCCAGCCGCCCGTGTGAATGACGAGTCCGGGCTGATGTCGATCCGGAGTGATTTCCCAAAGCTCTTTAATGCCAAGGCCAAAAATCTGGGGATTTTTTCCAGAGCGAAGCTGGAATTTTTCCTCAAGCTGTTTGCCAAGCTGCCCGCGACAACCTTCGGCGAAGAGGGTGTATTTGGCGTGGAGTTCCATGCCCGCTTGATATGAGGGGCCACAACTGCCGTCACGGAGCCGGCCTGAATCTCCGGTAGCGACGCCTTTTACCGAAGCGTCGTCGTTATACAAAACTTCCGTGCCGGCAAATCCGGGATAGATTTCAACCCCAAGCGTCTCGGCCTTTTCGGCAAGCCAACGGCACAGATTGGCGAGGCTTGTCACGTAGTTGCCGTCGTTATGGAAACAGTTTGGCAAGGCCCATCCGGGAATCTGGAAGCTGCCTTTGCCGCCCAACATCAAAAACCGGTCTTCGCTGACCGGCACATCGAGCGGCGCGTCTTCTTCTTTCCAGTTGGGGAACAGTTCGGTAATTCCACGCGGGTCCATCACCGTCCCGGACAGGATGTGACCGCCGATTTCAGCGGCTTTTTCGATCAGGCAAACGGAAAAACCGGAATTTCCCTGCGTGGTCGCCAGTTGTTTGAGTTTTATCGCCGCGGACAATCCTGCCGGGCCGCCGCCGACGATAAGAACGTCATATTGCATCGAGTCTCTGGACATGACCATTCCACTATAATTGATCTCGCTCCGTCATTCCCGCGAAGGCGGGATTCCAGGTTCGTTCATCAAATTCTGGATTCCCGCCTTCGCGGGAATGACGGTGTGTGAGGACGCCCGCGCTCCCAGAATTAAAAAAGCGGGGCCGCCTGGCCCCGCTAAAGGAGAAGTGAAACGAATCAGTAAACCGGCGCTCCCTTGATGAGTGACGGGATCCACAACGAGAACCCCGGCACATAGGTGACCACGGCCATGACCACGAACAACGCCCCATAGAACGGCAAGATGGTCTTCATCACCTGTTCAACCGAAACCTCGCCGATGGCGCAACCGACGAACTGCGTCGTGCCGACCGGCGGCGTGTTCAAGCCGAGCGCGCAGTTGAGCAGCATGACGATGCCGAACTGTACCGGTCCCATGCCCATCTGCAAGGCCAGCGGCAGGAACAGCGGCGTGCAGATCAGGATGGTCGAGGCCATGTCCATGAAGGTGCCGAGCAGGAACAGGATCAGGTTGATCATGAAGAACATGATGTAGGGGTTGGTCGTCGCCGAGAGCATGGCATTCGCGGTTTTATCGGGAATTTCCAGGATGGCCATGATGTACTGGAACATCGTCGAGACGCCGATCAGCAACAATACGACCCCCGTGGTCTTGGCCGCTTTGGCGGCGGCCTTCATCAGCTTGGCCCAGTTCATCGTGCGATAGCCGACAAAGGTGAGGAACAGCGAATAGGTCACGGCGATGCCGGCCGCTTCGGTGGCCGTGGTGACTCCCATTATGATGCAGCCCAGGATGATGACGACCACGAACATGCCGGGAATGGCCGCGATGAACGACGTGAGCACAGCGTGCCAGCCGGCGAATGGATCAAGCCGGTCGGACCCGTCGGGACGGCGCGGATATCCGTTCTTCTTGGCGACCCAGTAAGCGGCCGCCAGCATACAGATCATCAATACGATGACCGGCAACAATCCGGCGAACATCATTTCGCCGATCGACGCGCCCTTGACCGTGATGTTCGGGCCGACCAGGAGGCCAGCCGTGGAGGAAGCGGAGAAGGCGTAGATGATGATGTTGTGGGAAGTCGGCATCAGCGCGCCGCAAAGCGCGGCGTGCGTCGTGACGTTGACCGCGTAGTCGGCGCTGTAGCCTTCCCGCTTCATCATCGGGATCATCACCCCGCCCATGGCCGATACGTCGGCCACCGGCGAACCGGAGACGCCGCCGAACAGCGTGCAGGCGACGACATTGGCCATGCCCAGACCGCCACGCCAATGGCCGACCAGGTTACGCGCGAAGTTGACGATCTTGTCGGCAATGCCGCCATGCAGCATCAACTCGCCTGAAAAAATGAAGAATGGAATGGCCAGGAAGGAGAAGACGTTCATCCCGGAGATCATGTTCTGGAATGCTAGTTCCAGCGGGAAACCTTCAACCCAGTAGGTCGCCAGGCAACTCAGTGCAATCGAGAAGGCGACTGGCACTCCGAGCAGGAGAAATAACAGGAAGCTAATACAGAGTACGGTCAGTGCCATGATGGGATCACTTCCTTGTCAGTATACATTGCGATCAGGTGTTCGATCGAAAACAGGATGACCAGAACACCCGCGACAACACAGGGAATGTAACGCCAGGCTTCGGAGATGCCCAGCGTGGGGATGTAGTTGGTCCAGACGGATTCCGCCATCCGGGAGCATCCCCAGACCAGGGAGACGCCAAACAGGATCGTGAAAAAACCGACGATGTTGCCCACGTAGAACTGTATGTTCTTGGGCAGCAGTCCGACCAGGGATTCCATGCCAATATGGCCTTCGTCACGCACGCCGGCTGCGGCGCCGAACATGGCGACGCAGATGACCAGAAGCAGTGCAACTTGTTCCGACCAGGTGGGCGAGTCATTGAGAACGTAGCGCCAGAACACCGAAGAGACGACGACCACTACAATCCCGAGCAAGCCGGCCACGGCAATATAGAGTGCCCAGCGGGAGAGCCGGGCGTTGAGTTTCGTTAGCCAGTCCATTGCGTTCTTTCAGAAAAACAGCCCGAAACCGCTTGAATATGGCCGGCTTCGGGCTGGATAGCAAAGTCTACCAATAAAAATTTACTTGGTGTCTACGATGTCCTGGATCAGCTTCTTCAGTTCGGGCGTTGGAGAGAATTTCTCCCAGACCGGCTTGACGGCAGCAACGAACTCAGGCTTGTTAACATCCGTGACGTACTTGGCGCCGCCCTTGATGGTGGCTTCTTTCGAAGCTTGTTCCTTCTTGGTCCACAAATCCGAATAGAAGGGGATGCTTTCCTTGGCCGCGGCGCGGATGATGTCCTGTTCTTCTTTGGAGAGCGTGTCCCAGACCTTCTTCGAGAAGACCAGAATTTCGGGCAGCATCACGTGTTGCGTTTCGCTGTAAATCGGGGCCGCTTCAAAATGCTTGGCGGTGTCGTAGGACGGATAGTTGTTTTCAGCGGCATCGACGAGGCCGGTCTTCAGCGCGGTATAAACTTCGCCATAAGGAATCGGCGTCGGGTTCGCGCCAATGCCCTGCACCAGACCGATCATCAGGTCGGACGGCTGGACACGAATCTTCCAGCCCTTGATGTCGGCCAGCGTGCGAATCTCTTTTTTACCGTAGAACGAGCGCGCGCCGGATTCCAGCAAGGCCAGGCCGATGTAGCCTTCCTTCTCGAAGGCCGCCAGGACCCGGTCACCCATGGGGCCGTAAATGATCTTGCGATAGTGATCAATGTCGCGATAAAGGAAAGGCAGGGAAACGATCACGGACTCGGGGATGATCGGGTGGAAAGTGGAAATGCTGACGCGCACCAGATCGATGGCGCCGATCTTGACTTGCTGGACGGTGTCGTTTTCGGAACCGAGCGAGCTGTTGCCGAAAACCTTGACGTTGTATTTGCCGCCTGTCTTCTGGCTGACGATTTCGCCAATCTTGTTGGCATACTGGACTGTCGGATAGTCGAGCGGGTGCACATCGGCGGAGCGGAAATCACGAGCTTGCGCAACGTTTACCGCGCCCATTACGAAGGCGGAAGCCAATGCGGCGCCCAGAATGGTTTTCAACTTGGTTTGCATGGAATTTTCCTCTAAAACACGTTAAAGAATTTTTTTATCTTGACTCACCGGACGAGGGATAAGGCCGACATCCAGTTATGCAGCAATATACGACAAACAATAATGAGTGTTCAAGATTTTTTTGGAACGATATTCCATTCTTTGTTTTTCCAGATGGCTCCGGATGCGTCAAAAACGCGCTGGATCAGCCGTGAATCACCTCCCGAATGCGATCGAGAACGCGCATGTTGCGCAAGGATTCATCAAGCGTAACACGCGGCGCGTGGTTTTCCAGCAAGGCGGCGCAAAAATCACGAATTTCCTCGCCATAGCGGTCGGATTGCGCCACCGCGATTTGTCGGGTTTCCTTCGGGGTCAGCAGGGTGATCTGGCCAGCGTCGTCGAGGAAGGTGTCGGGAATGAGCAGTGCGCCGTCCCTGCCGACGATTTCGCTGTAATTGCGGCCAAATGCGTCGAATCCGCAATGCAGGGTGGCGATCAGACCGTCCGCGTAACGCAGGACAGCGGAAAGATTGATGTCGACGCCACGCGGGCGGGCGCATTCGACGGCGACGGCCTCGGGCTCGGATTGCGCGACCAGGCCGATCAGGTTGAGCGGATAGCAACCGACGTCATACAAAGCGCCGCCGCCGAGTTCCGGCTTCTCCTTGATCGTGTTTTCCCGGTCGAGAAAGAAGCGGAAGGTCGAATTGATGCTACGGATTGGCCCCAGCACGCCGCTGGCCAGTATTTCTCCGACCTTGCTCATGCGCTCGGTGTAACGGTACATGACCGCTTCCATGAGCCGCACACCGCATTCGCGCGACGCGTTGATCATCTCTCCGGCCTCGCGGGCATTGAGCGCCAGGGGTTTTTCGCAGAGCACATGCTTGCCCGCGCGCATCACCTGGATGGCCCATGCGCGGTGCAGGGAATTCGGCAGCGGCAGGTAGATGGCGTCGATGGCCGGGTCGCCGATCAGGGCTTCATAACTGGCGTGCTCGGTAAAATCGCCGAACAGCGAATGGAATTCAGCCAGTTTGGCAGGATCGCGGGAAGCAACAGCGACAAGCCGTGCCTCGTCACTGCGACGCAGAATGGCCGGGACGACTTGCGTGCGGGCGATGCGAGCGCAACCCAGAATGCCCCAACGTATTTGATGACCCACTTTATATTCCTTTCCAGCAGATTGCCTTGCGCTACAATCGTCCATTCAAACGCTATACATTATGTGGAATAAACCATACAGCTTCAAATATTCTATCTCCACGGAGATGCGACACATGCTACCAATAATCCACTCGATATCAAGGTGTGATTCTTCTTTGCCGTTTCGGTGATTGTCCAATACCGAATAAGCATGAAGCTCATGCTGGCAAGAGAAATCAGGGTCATGTATCGTTCCTGTACGAGGCGACTATTGTATAGCATTGGATCAAGGACTTCTTTTTCCGCATAATTGCCGAAAAAACACTTGATCGTACGCGCGGGCTGAGTGTTGCAAAAGCTGAGAATTATCCAGAGTTTTTTAAACGACAGGGCATGTTTATTCTGCTCAAACACGGAGGATGTAAATGAAAGCTTTCATGAATGCCGATTTTCTGCTGCCGGACGCGTGTTCGCAGCGGTTGTTCCACGACTACGCGGCACAGATGCCGATCATCGACTACCACTGCCACCTGCCGCCGGCGGACATTGCCGCCAACTCGTGCTTTCGCGATCTGGCGCATGCCTGGCTGGGAGGCGATCACTACAAATGGCGCGCCATGCGCGCCAACGGTGTGGCGGAAGAGGACATCACCGGGCATCCGGCCGACTACCGCACCTTCCAGGCATGGGCGCGGACCGTGCCGAAGCTGCCTGGAAATCCGCTTTATCACTGGACGCACCTTGAACTGCAACGTTATTTCGGTATCGATGCGCCTTTGTCCGAAAAGACTGCCCCGATCGTCTGGGAAGCCTGCAACGCGCTGCTGGTCAAGCCCGAATTTGGCGCGCGTTCGTTGCTGCAGAAGATGAATGTCAGGGCGGTCGGCACCACCGATGACCCCGCCGATACGCTCGAATATCACATCGCTTATGCCAAGGTCCGTCAGCCCGGCGAGCCGGTGATGGTTCCCAGCTACCGCCCGGACAAGGCGCTGGCCGTTGAAGATCCGGTCGCCTGGAAAGCCTACCTGGGTAAACTTGGCGCCGCCGCCAATGTGTCCATCAGCTCGTACAAGGATCTGCTCGCCGCCCTGCAAAAGCGCCATGACGCCTTCCATGAACTCGGCTGCCGCGCCTCCGACCATGCGCTGCTCTCGCCCATCGCGACTTTCGTTTCCGAAGGCGAACTGGAAAAGCTTTTTGTCAAAACCATCAATGGCGTTGCACTTGCGCCGGAAGAAGCCGAGGCGTTCAAGACCGGCCTGTTGCTCGAAGTCGGGCGCTTGAATGCGCGTCGTGGCTGGGCCATGCAGTTGCATCTGGCGTCGCTGCGCAACCTCAACACGGCGATGTTCAGCAAGCTCGGCCCCGATACGGGCTACGACGCCGCCGCCGACCGGCCGATCGCCGAGAAGCTGGCGCTGTTCCTCAACGCCTTGCAGGTCGATAATCTGCTGCCGAAGACCATTCTCTATTCGCTTAACCCGAACGATCTCGAAGTGCTTAATACGATCATGGGCTGCTTCCAGGACGGTTCGGTCCCCGGCAAGCTGCAGGGCGGTTCAGCCTGGTGGTTCAACGACCACATCGAAGGCATGCGCCAGCAGATGCTCAGTCTGGCTAACATCGGCCTCCTGTCGCGCTTTGTCGGCATGCTCACCGACTCGCGCAGCTTTTTGTCTTTCCCGCGCCACGAGTATTTCCGCCGCATCCTGTGCGCGCTGGTCGGCGGCTGGATGGAAGCCGGCGAAATTCCGCCCGACTTCGACACTTTCGGCGCCATGGTGCAGGACATCTGCTACAACAACGCAAAGAACTACTTCGCCATTCCCGGCGTCGAGTGATACAGGGATCAGGTATCAGGTATCAGAATCATCCGGCCTTTGGCCCCTCGCCCGCTTGCGGGAGAGGGTGTCCGAAGGGCGGGTGAGGGGAGTCTGATCGCTCAGAGCGTCTTTTCTTCGATCAATTCGATTTTGTAGCCGTCCGGATCTTCGACGAAGGCGATGACCGTCGTACCGTGTTTCATCGGACCCGCTTCGCGCGTGACTTTGCCGCCTTTTGCCTTGATCTGGGCGCAAGCGGTATACGCGTTTTCGACGGCTACGGCGAGGTGTCCGAAACCGTTGCCGATCTCATAGGACGTGGTATCCCAATTGTGTGTTAACTCGATGGCCGTGTTTTCGCTTTCGTCGCCATAACCGACGAAAGCCAGCGTGAAGCGGCCTCCCGGGTAGTCCTGGCGGCGTAGCAGGCGCATGCCCAAGACTTCCGTGTAAAAGGCCAAAGATCGTTCGAGATTGCCAACGCGGATCATGGTGTGCAGGATTCTCATAGTGCTTCCTTTGGATGGGTGAGGGTGGGGCAAATTCCAAGCGGGGAAAAATGCCCCCGATGTCAAAGAAAAAGCCGCGAATCCTTCCAGGATGCGGCTTTTGCTATTTTGATACAAACATGCTCTGCATAGCACTGGCGGAGACGGAGGCGTCCTAACGTCCATGGATTACAAGCCTCGTGTTGAAGTATAGCAAAAATGCCCACATAAATACCTACAGAAGAGTGTTGTAATTTTCGTTTTTTCCTCCTGGCAACTTCGAATACCGCCGCGCGCGGTCGAACCCCCGCCACGCCTGCCCGCTGGATAGAGCAGTTTTTTTGCAAGGGGGCGAAGGGCGAGAAACTTGTGACGTGGCGGGCGGGATGTGGACGAGGGGGAGGATTTTCCTTTGCGGATTTTTGCAGGCTTTGCGCGCGCGACCGCTCGCGGGTGATGCGTGTGACGCGGGTCATGTTCGCACAGCGCAACGACAAAAACGAAGGGGTGAAAAAAATAGCAACATCGGTAACACGAGTTCGTCAAAACCCCGAAAAGCCTTGCCGTTGTTGGGATTGAAGGGTAAGGCAAAAGAGTAACATCAAAGTAACATGGAAGTAATATTGTTACTCTTTTACCTTGTAACCTATCTTGTTTGTCATTCCCTGTAAAATCAATGGCTTTCCGGGAGATTACTTTTCATGTTACTTCCGGTTACTTCCCATAAGTAACATGTTTTTTTCAAATATAATCAATGTCTTAGTGGAGTTATCCACAAGGCATTTACAGATGTTACTATTTTTTTTGCCCCTCCCCGGTTTTTAACCAAAGCACCTCGGTGCGTAATCGTGCGCTGCCCGCAGCCCGATGTGGACGAGTGACACGACGCCAATCCGAAAGCATCTGGTCGTAGAGGTCGGAAGGATAGCCGGACAACAAAACACGGCCTTTTGCCGCGCACAGGGTTTCGAGCAGGGCGATATGTTGCTGTTCCGTGAGTTCGCAGCGATAGCCGCAGTTGCTGCGGGTACTTGGCAAGTACGGCGGATCGACGAAAAACAGGACATCGGGCGCGTCCTGCGTCCGGATCACCTCCAGCGCGTCGTGGCTTTCGATGAACACGCCGGTGAGTCGGCGGCAGATGTTGACCAGATTGCGCGGATAATTAGCCCATTCGTGCGCCTTGCAACTGTTGCCCGATTTGCGGTGCTTGGCGTTGGCGAACGTGGTTTCCCGCAGGTTGAACAGCGCCTCGTGATGAAAGCTCATGTACGCCCGCACGATGGCGCGCTGGGCGCGGATGACGGGATCTGCGCTCGGCTTGAACGTCAACTCGAACTCGCGCCGGGAATACGGCGTGCGACGTAGCCGCCGCGTCAATGCCTGACACGACACAGGGTCTTGCAGCACCCGGAAAATGCCGACGATTTCGTCGTCCAGGTCGTTGTAGACCTCGATTTTGCTGCGCGGCTTGCGCAACAGGACGCTGGCCGCGCCGCCGAACGGCTCCACATACACACGATGATCCGGCATATGTTCGATGATCCACGGCGCAATGGCCCACTTACCCCCAAAATACCGCAGGGCGGAGCGGGTGACGGATTTATTGACTTCCACGAGCAGGTTCTCCACGAGGACGCTCGGCGGCGTTCTGGTCTGGAGGCTCGTGGCCTGCTGGACGAAAATGGTTCAATGTCTTGCAGCGCGGGCAGCGCACGGAAAGGGAAAAGACGATTCCTTCGCCCAGCTTCCTGCCGCACTCGCCGCAACGGATATCCTGTTTTTGCATGAAAAGCTCGTCAAGTGATAGCCTTGACCCCGCTGTGATCGCAGCACGGTGTCTTGGCCGAGTGTAGTTCATGCTACAGGAGGTGGCCCGGCGGGGTGCTCCAACACCCTGCCGGGTCGCACCGTCTTTTTTATTTCATCGGGCGCTCTTCCTTCTTCGCCTCCGGCAGAATTTCATACGGAAGGAAAGTGATGACGCGGTCCCCCGCCCAGGCGTTGACTTCCTCGAGCATCGCCATCAGGGGCCTTATCTCGTTCATGAAAAACACATAGGCCGCCTTGCTGACATCGCCGAACCCGCCTTCATTCTCGGGGATGATGCCGAGGAGCTGCGGCGGGATGCGGTGCGCCGCCAACTGATCGTCGCGGGTCACGTTCTTGATATTCAGGAATTCATCCTTTGCCGCCACCTCCGATACCGGAATCAACTGAATCCCGTCCTTTTTCCCGTTCGGCGCGTAAACGAAGAGATTGCGGAAATTGCCCGGCCCTTTCGAGTTCTTCAGCGCCTCGCGCAGGGCGTCGATATCCTCCTGTTTTTGCGCCGGATCGGTCATGTACAGAATGAAACCGGCATGGCTGCCGTTGGCATAGTAACGCCGCCGGAAAAGTGTCGCGGACTCGTTCAGCAAGGCGGAATTCAAGGCCGGCAAATACCCCGGCAAACCATAAACATCCTGATGATAATCCGGCTCCATCAAGTGAAAAATGTGGCCCGTCGGAAACGGGTGTTCGATGCCCCACTGCGGCACATAATAATAAGTCGCCAGGTCCGTTCCGCGGCGCATGTATTTCGCCAGCGGCGCGGTCAGCGAAATGATTTTACCGAGGACATTATCGCGGCGCTCCAGATAAGCGTTGCCGAAAATCAGGAAGTCCTGTGTGAAGCGGGTAAAGCTTTCACGCGAAAATACCGGCGATGGAATATAGAGCGCCGTCAGCATATTGCGTTTGAGGATCATCCCGGACGCATGGTGAACCGAGGCGCGCGCGGCGCGCGCCAAGCCATCAAGCGGCAAGGGCGGCTCGAACCATTTCGACATCCGGAGACATTCGATATAGTCCATCAACCCGCGTCCGGACAAGACCGGCTCGGGTTCGCCGAAGGAAAACACGGTGGGGCTGGAATCTGTCATGAATGCGAGTGTACGCAACTGACGAACAGCGGAAAATCAATAATGTTGTAAAACGCCGAAATACAACATAATCACCGCGCAAAAATAATAAAAACAGGCAAAACTCACGCTGTCATTTATCGTGAGGTTTTCACCATGCCCGCCGATTACCACCATGGCGTTCGAGTCGTCGAAATAAACGAAGGCATCCGGCCCATTCGCGTCATCGCCACCGCCATCATCGGACTGGTCGCCACCGCCGCCGACGCTGACGAAGACGCCTTCCCGCTCAACAAACCCGTGCTCATCACCCGCGTGGGTCAAGCCATCGGCAAGGCCGGCACGCAGGGGACGCTCGCCAAGGCGCTTGACGCCATCGCCGACCAGGCGACGCCGGTCATCGTCGTCGTGCGCGTTGCGGACGGCACGGGCGAAACGCCGGAAGAAATCGCCGTCTCGCTCACCTCCAACGTCATCGGCGCCACGCTGCCGGACGGCAGCTACACCGGCGCGCAATGCCTGCTCGCCGCCGAAGCGCAGCTTGGCGTGCGCCCGAGGCTGCTCGGCGCGCCCGGCCTGGACAACCAGGACGTGCTCGCCGAACTGGTCTCCATCGCCCAGGCGCTGCGCGCCTTCGTTTACGGCCATTCCATCGGCGAAACCGTGTCCGAGTCGATCGTCTACCGTGACAATTTCGGCGCGCGCGAGCTGATGCTGATCCACGGCGACTTTACGAAATGGAACGTCAACGCCAACGCCCGCGTCGAATCCTGGGCCGTCGCCCATGCCCTGGGTCTGCGCGCCAAGATCGACGAAGAAATCGGCTGGCACAAGACACTGTCGAACGTCGCCGTCAATTCGGTCACCGGGCTGACCAAGGATATTTATTGGGATCTGCAAAACCCCAACACCGACGCCGGCCTGCTCAACGCCAACGAAGTCACCGCGCTGATCCAGCGCGACGGCTTCCGCTTCTGGGGCAACCGCACCTGTTCCGACGAACCGCTGTTCGCCTTTGAAAACTACGTGCGCACCGCGCAAATTCTCGCCGACACGATGGCCGAGTCGCACCTGTGGGCGATCGACAAGCCGCTGACGCCAACACTGGTCAAAGACATCATCGAAGGCATCAACGCCAAGTTCCGCCAGCTCACCGCGCAGGGTTATCTGATGGGCGGCGGCGCCTGGTACAACGAGGAGATCAACGAGTCGACCACGCTCAAGGACGGCAAGCTGTGGATCGACTACGACTACACCCCGATCCCGCCGCTGGAGGATATGACCTTCCAGCAGCGTATTACGGATAAATATCTGATGGACTTTGCCGAGAAGGTTAAAGCCGCTTAAACCGCCCCTCTCCCCCGACCCCTCCCCCGCGAGGGGGGAGGGGAGAAACGAAAGGATATGAATCATGGCGATGCCGCGTAAATTGAAAAATTTCAACGTCTTCTACAACGGCGACAACTACATTGGCCGTTGCGCCGAGGTGGAACTACCGAAGCTCACCCGCAAGACCGAGGATTTACAGGCCGGCGGCATGAACGGCCCGGTCAAGGTCGATCTGGGGCTGGAAGGTCTCGAAATCAATCACACCTGGGCCGGCTTCGAGGTCGAAATGTACCGGCAGTTTGGCGTTCCCACCGCCGATGCCGTCTTGCTGCGCTTCTCCGGCGCGTACCAGCGCGACGATACCGCCGAGGTCGACGCCGTGGACATCGTCGTGCGTGGGCGGCACACCGAAATCGAC
Source organism: Betaproteobacteria bacterium (assembly GCA_025997075.1). Taxonomy (GTDB): domain Bacteria; phylum Pseudomonadota; class Gammaproteobacteria; order Burkholderiales; family Rhodocyclaceae; genus Propionivibrio. The sequence goes on from BNUC01000021.1 coordinate 23,620, forward strand.
CCCGGCAGTTCCAAGGCCGGCGACGACACCGAGATCAAGGTAAAAAGCGATCTGTCCTATTACAAGCTCACGGTCAATGGCGAAATCATAGTGGAAATCGATGTGGTCAACTTCGTCGAAACCATCAACGGAGTGGACCGCCTCGCCGAATACCGCGCCGCGATGGGGATCTAGGATTCAGGGATCAGAGATCAGGTATCAGGAATCAACACCGAAAGGAAAAAACATGAAAACCATCACTCTCGAACAACCGATCAAACGCAGAGTGCGCGATAAAAATGGCGATACCTACAAAGAAATCGAAATCACCGAAATCAAGTTTCTCGAACCGAGAGGCACGGGCTGGCTTAAAAGCACGAAACTCTTCGACCTGATGCAGATGGACGTATCCGCGCTGACCACGGTGTTGCCACGCATCATTGAACCGGCGCTGACCGAGCATGAAATCCTCACTCAACTGCACCCCGCCGACCTCGTCCTGCTGGGCGCGGAGGTGGCCGGTTTTTTGGCGCCCAAATCCATGACGCAGGAGGAACCTACCCCGTAACGATCGAGGACGCCTGGGCGGACATCGCCCTTGTCTTTCACTGGTCGCTGGAGGACCTGGAACGCCTCGATTATCTCGAGGTCATGCAATGGCGGACACGTGCCGCCAGGCGAAACGGAAGCGAAGAATGAGCGAAGACATCACTGGCATCGAGAAAGTGAACGCCACGCTTGACCGCATGGCGTCGCATCTCGACGGGCGCGGGAAATACCGCCTGATTGCCACCATTGCGCGCGCCGTGAGCCGATCCAATGCAAAGCGCATCCGGAAAAACGTCACGCCGGAGGGCGCCCTATTCGAGCCGCGCCGCGAACGTCGGGGGAAAAAAAAGCCCATCCGCATGTTCAGAAAATTAAGTTCATCGAAACATCTGAAAACACGGCACGCTCATGACGCCGGGGAGGTCGGTTTTTTCGGCGGCGATGCAGGCATTGCTCGCGTCCATCACTACGGACTGCGCGACCGGCTAACCCGAAAATTCAAGCTGCGCGTGAAATACCACGAACGCCCCTTGCTCGACATCAACGCGAACGACATGAGCATGATCGAAGAAATCATTGAGTCCGTGTTCACCGACAAGGGACGCTGGATCAGGGGCGAGGTGTAACGATGAATAAAACCTGTTTAACCACAGCGACACGGCGACACAGCGAAAAGCGAAAGAATGATTTTGCCTCTCGCCGTGCCCGCCGTGTCGCCGTGGTTAAAAAATCCATTCTCTGACTTATATATGAACGAGCAAACCCTCCCCCCCGACATCAACCGGCGCGTCGAATCGATGATCCGCATCGGCACGATTGCCGAGGTCGACCATCCCGCCGGCAAGTGTCGCGTCCAGACTGGCAAGCTGCTCACCGAATGGATCCCCTGGTTCGAACGCCGCGAAGGAACGACCAGGGACTGGGATCCGCCGACGCCCGGCGAACAGTGCATGGTGCTCTCCCCCTCGGGCGATCCGGCCGGCGGCCTCGTCCTGCTGGGCATCCCCTCGGACGCGCACCCGCAACCCACGCACGACAAGAATTTCTGGATGCGCGTTTTCCCCGATGGCGCGGTCTTGCAGCACAACCACGCCGAGCACCGGTTTCAAATCAAGGTCGGCAGCGCCTCGCTCACCCTGATGCCGGGCATGGCGATTCTGAAAACGCCGTTTTTTCTGGTCGATGCGCCGCTCACCCAATTCACCGGCACGGTGCAGATTGGCCGCACCCTGCACATTTCGGACACGCTCATCGTTGACAGCCACGCCATCATCGGCGGCAAGCAGATCGTCGTCGGGGAGCAAATCGGCCGTGGCGGGAACAGTAATCGTCACGTGCACGTCGTTTCCGGCGTCGCCTCGGGAGACGACAAAACAGCCACCCTGCCGCCCTATCCTCCCCAACCCACGGAGCCGGAATCATGAGCGAAACAACGCCAGAAGAAGCCCTGGCCGCCGCGCAGTCACTGAGCGACGCCGCGCTCGCCCGGCTCAATGATTACCGCGATCGCATACTGGCCTCTGAAAAAACGGCCGGTCTGGATGAAAGCATCGAATTCATCGAAGCCTACCGCGCCGCGCTGGAGGACCGAGCCACCGCATCCCTCGCCGCCGCAAACGCCCTCATGCAGTCGGACGCGGACAAGGTCGCCGAGTTCCTGGGGAATCAGGGATCAGATGTCAGGCGCCAGGTGACATCGGCACAAATTACTGACACCTGTCACCTGTCCTCTGTCCCCTGAAATGGACATGACCTCTGGCGTCCCCCTCGATCTCATCGACCACATCCGGCAGTCGGTGTGGAAGGCCGTCACCACGCCGATCGGCTCGCGGGTCATGCGGCGCGATTACGGCAGCCTGATTCCCGAGCTTATCGACGCGCCGATCAACGACCGGGTGCGCCTGCTGATCATGGCCGCCACCTGCACGGCGGTCATCAAGTGGGAATCGCGCATCCGCCCGGCGCGAGTGTGGCTGGCGGTGAGCGGCGAGGCCGCGCTGACCGTCGAAATCACCGCCGCACTGAAAGAAGGTCCCAGCGCCGGCAAAACCGTCCTGCTGTTGATCCCGCTCAAATAATCATGTCCGCCATCATCGACCTCGACCTGCTGCCGCCGCCGGACATCATCGAATCGCTCGACTTCGAACGGGCCTATGCCGCGCGCAAAGCGCGTTTCCTCTCCCTCTACCCGGAAGACGAGATCGCGGACATGGCGGCGAAGCTGGAAATCGAAGGCGAACCGATCGTCATCGTGCTGCAAGAGAGCGCTTATGCCGAATTGATCATCCGCGCCCGCGTCAACGACGCCGCGCGCTCCAACCTGCTGGCCTTCGCCCTGGGCGGCGACCTCGACCAGCTTGGCGCGTTCTACGGCGTCGAGCGGATGCCAAACGAGAACAACGCCCGATTCCGCCGCCGCATCCAGGCGCAAATCGCCGCCATCGCCGGTAACGGCACCCGCGAGCGCTACGTCGCCGTCGCGCTCGAAGCGCATGCCGCGGTCAAGAACGCCGCCGTGCTCTCGCGCGCCCCCGGCAGCGTCGACGTGGCCTTGTGGATCGTCGACCTGGACGAATTCCTGCCGCTGCCGCCGAACACCGACTACCCCGCGGCCAACGCCGGGCACCATGCCGCCGTGCTGGCCGTGGTACAAGCCGCCTTCGACGCCGCCGGCGGGCGCATGCTCGGCGTGCCGCTCACCGTTTACGAAGCCGTGCCGGTTCCGGTCGCGGTCGCTGCGACGATTTACCGCGAGGCGAGCGCGCCGGCCAATCTCGTCGCCACCCTGCAAGCCAGCCTGCCCGCGGCGCTGGCGGCGCACGCCGAACTGGGGCGCGACCTGCCGCTGTCCCGGCTGATGGCCTGGCTGCACGCCGCCGGCGTGTCGCGCGTCGAACTGACGGCGCCCGCCGCCGACGTCATCATCCCCGCGGACGGCTACGCCGCGCCCGCGCAAATCACCCTCAGCGATGGCGGGCTGGCATGGTGATCAGGAATCAGGTATCAGGTATCAGGTATCAAAACCAATCGGGGTTGATACCTGATCCCTGTCCTCTGACACCTGTTACCCGCCTGCTGCCGCCGAATTCCACCGACCTGGAAATCCGGCTCTGCGACACCTTCCCGCGCGACGAACTCGGCCTCCTCGCCGACGCGCCGCGCCGCCTCAAAACCGAGCCCTCGGACGTGGTGCTGCCCTGGCTCGCCTCGGAGTGGTTTTTGTCGGGGTTCCAGAAATATTTCCCCACCCTGCGCGATTTGATCGATGCCGGCCTGCCCTGGCTGATGGAGCGCGGCACGGCGGCGGCGGTCGTGCGCGCGCTCTCCTGGATCGACTTTCCCGTAGCGCGCATCGAGGAAGACGGCAGCCGCCTGCAACTCGACACCGGGCGCATCGTCGAAGCAGACGAACTCGCCGATCTCATCTATCTCACATTGGCCTCGATCCCCGCCCACGTCGAACTCTACCGCCTGTATCACGAATACGACCTGCGGCCGATCGGCGTCTCACAGACCGCCGCGCTCGATCAAGGGCTGCTCTCCGACGATTCCGGCGTCTGGGTGACGGTCGGCGACGAGGATGTCAAGCTCTCCTTCGGCGCCAGGATTTCGCGTTACCTCGACGCCAGCGGCGGACGGCGGCTGTGGCGCGCCCGTGGCGACACCCTGTTTGACCGCATCTATTACGAAGACCGCGCCCGACTCTCGATATGGCAACTGGACAGTGAGATTGTCCCGAACCGGAATGTGGTGCAGGGACAGATCATCACCGTCTACAACACCGTGGGCGTCGAAGACCCCTACCGTCTCGGGCGCACGCTCAACATCGCCCGCAGCGCGCTCGATCTCGATGACGATCTCGACCCCTTCGGCGATCTCAACTGCGGTTTCGCGGGCGGGATGGGCATCGAATACAAGCCGTTCGTGCTGTCGGATTCCGCGCTCTCGGACCACGACAACGATGTCCGCCACCTCTTTATTGATGAGCGGGTATCCGACGACCGCACCCTCACCGGCTTCCTCGAACTCGCCCCGGTCGCCGCCTGGCCCATGACCCGCGCGCAAGCGTATGCCTCGCATTTCCGGCGCGGCGGCGAATACGAAAAAGCCGGCGAGACCTGGCATGGCGCGTGGGATGTCCGCGCCTGGTATCCGCGCTCGATACAAGTGCCCGTGCTCATCACCGAATCAACAGAACCTCTACCTGACAACCCCGACGAAGGAAACTGACATGGCAATCCTCACCCTCTCAGGCCGCGCCGCGATGGCGGCGGCGCTGGCCAGCCGACCGATACACCTCGCCTGGGGAACAGGCGATCCCGCGTGGGACGACGCCCCCGACCCCGAATCGACGCAGGATGTAGGACTGGAAAACGAAATCGGCCGCCGGATGATCACGCTGATGCAATTCGTCCAGCCCGACGAAAACGGCGCGATCGTCACCACCGACACCGACAACCCGCAGATACAGCAAGCGTTTTCTCCCTCGCCCGGCAACGCGCCGACGAACCACCTGTACATGCTGTTCAACTTCGATTTTCAGGACGCCCCCGCCTCCACTATCCGCGAAATCGGCGTGTTCCTGAACACCGAAACCGACCCCGACCTGCCGCCAGGGCAGAAGTATTTCACCCCCGGCCAGATTGTCGACCCCGGCATCCTGCTGGCGCTCGAACGCCTGCCCGCGTTCAAGCGCTCGCCCTCGGTGCGCCAGACCTTTGAACTTGTCATCACGATTTAAGGAGCCTCGCAATGCCCCAGGACATCAGCAACATCGGCGGCTACTACAACCGCTTTGACCCGACGCAAAACTACGAGCGGCAGTTGTTCCGCGCCGGCAAGGTGCTGCAATCGGCCGAGCTCAACGAGATGGAATCCGCGTCTCAGTATCGCCTCAAGAGCATCGCTGACGCGCTGTTCAAGGACGGCGACATCGTCCGCGACGCGCAGCTCATCGTCGATGCCGAAAGCGGCGCGGCGCAGTGCCAGTCCGGCGCGCTCTACCTCTCCGGCGCGGTGCGCGGCGTCGCCTCGGCGGAATTCGTCATTGCCACGGTCGGCATCGTCACCGTCGGGGTTTACCTGCAAGAATCCGTCATCACCGAACTCGACGATCCCGCGCTGCGCGATCCGGCGACCGGCACGCGCAATTACGAGGAACCCGGCGCGGCGCGCCTGAAGCTCGAACCCGTCTGGGGCTTCGCCGGCGACGGCCACTCGGGCGACTTCTACCCCGTCTATACCGTCGAGGATGGCTCGGTGCAGGCCAAGGACCCGCCGCCGCAGCTCGACGCCGTGACCCAGGCCCTGGCGCGCTACGACCGCGATTCGTCCGGCGGCTCCTACGTCGTCTCCGGCCTCAACGTCGCGCTGGCCGACGATCTGGAAAGCGGCGAGCAGGTCTATACCCTCTCCGAAGGCCGGGCGCGGATCAATGGCTACGGCGTCGAACTGTTCACCTCGCGCCGCCTCGTCTATCCCGCCGAAGCCAACACGCGCTACATCGACAGCGAGCCGCACATCAGCAGCGGGCCGGCCCCGCAACGGATCAATCTCGACCGCACCCCGGCCGGCGAGATCACCCAGGTGCGCATCACTTCGGAGAAAACGGTCAATCTCACCCACGGCAGTTTCACCGGCGCGCAAGACCCGCTGCCCGACACCTCGGTGCTCTCGATCACCTCGGTCAGCCAGGGCGGCGCGAACTACGTCGCGGGAACCGACTACAAGCTCACCGCCGGCAAGGTCGACTGGTCACCCGGCGGCGCGGAAGTCGCCCCCGGCAGCACCTACATCGTCACCTACCAATATATCGCCGGCGTCGCCCCGAGCGATCGTGACGACAAGGGTTTTACCGTCACCGGCGCGCTCGCGGGCACGCTGGTGCTGGTCAGCTACAACCACCTGCTGCCGCGCATCGACCGGCTGTGCCTCAATGCCGACGGGCAACTCCTCTGGATGCAGGGCATCGCCGCCGATTACAATCCCTCGATGCCCACCCTCGGCAGCGAGCTGCTGCCGATCGCCGCCATCCTGCAAACCTGGGACGCCAACCGGCGGGTGATCAATGACTCGGTGCGCACGGTGAAGATGGAAGAGCTGTACGCCGTCAACTCAAAACTCGACCACATCATCGGGCTGGTAGCGCAGCAACGGCTGGAAGCTTCGATCAACCTGCGCGAAGCGGGCGCGAAAAAGGGGCTATTCACCGACCCCTTCCTCGACGACAGCCAGCGCGACAGGGGACTGGAACAGACGGCCACCGTCTTCCGCGGCGAACTCTCGCTGACGATCAACGCCGACGCCTACCCCTTGAACGGCGACCTCGGCGCGCCGAACACCCTGTCCTTCAACGTCCTGCCGGTCCTCGAACAGACAAAGAAAACCGGAGAGATGAAAGTCAATCCCTACCAGGCCTTCGACCCGATCTACGCCAAAGTGACCCTCACCCCGGCCGAGGACTGCTGGACCAGCGAAAGCTCGATGACCGAAGTCGTCGGACTGATATCGAGCAAGGAGGAATGGCTGAACGGCGGCATAGGCGAGACAGTCACCACCTATGTGGATACCGTGATCGGTGGCCGCGCCACATACAACGCGGCGGATTACCTGCGACCGATCAATGTTCAGTTTTCCATTACCGGCTTTTCGGGCGGCGAGCAGGTGCAGCAGATCACTTTCGACGGTATCGCGGTCACGCCCGGCAACCAGAGCAACAGCGCTGGCGCGGTCATGGGGAGTTTCACGATTCCCGACAAGACGCCGGTCGGTTCCAAGCTCGTCCGCTTCATCGGCACGGCCGGTTCGGTCGGCGAGGCGACCTTTACCGGTTCCGGCACGCTGATCACCACGACCTATATCGTCTCGCGTTTTGCGCAGATCACCAAGGGCCTCTGCCGCACCGACCCGCTGGCGCAGACCTTCTCGCTCAACGAAAACGGCCAGATCGCGGGCGTCGACCTGTGGTTCCGGGCCAAGGGCGCCAGCCCGGTGATCGTCCATATCCGCGAAACCACGGCCGGCGTGCCGAATCAGATCGTGCTCGGCGAAATCCGTGTCAGTCCGGCAGGCATCATCACCAGCGGCGCCGCCACGCGCGTGCTCTTCGACGCGCCGGTCGCGCTGATGGCCGGGCAGGAATACGCCCTAGTCGTCCTCTGCAACGACGCCGTCACCGCCCTGGCGATCGCCGAACTGGGCAAGTTCGACGCCAGCGCGAATCTCTGGGTGACCAGCCAGCCTTTCCAGATCGGCGTGCTGCTGTCCAGTTCCAACGCGAGCACCTGGACGGCGCATCAGGACCGGGACATGAGCTTCCGCCTGCTGCGAGCCCATTTCACCCAGACCGCCAAAACCGTGCCGCTCGGCACGGTCGCCGTCGAGAACGCCACCGACCTGATGCTCTTTGCCCCGACCGAGCGTCCGGGCGCGGCGACCACGGCGTCTTACGAAATCACCCTGCCCGACGGCAGCGTGATCCGCGTCGATTCCGGCCAGCCGATACAACTTGCCGCCGCCGTCACCGGCGATATTGCCGTCGTCGCCCACCTCGCGGGATCGACTGCCGCCGCGCCGGTGATTTACCCCGGCTCGCAGCTCATCGTCGGCCAGGTCGAAGCCGCCGGCGACTACATCAGCCGCGCGATTCCGGCCGGAGACAACAGCCGCGCGCGGGTGATCTTCGACGCGCAGATCCCCGGCGGCGCGAGCGTGGAGGTCGCGGCGGCAGGCATCGACGAGAGCGACGACTGGCAGGACTTGAGCTTTGTCTCCTCGCAGCCGCTGGACGGCGGCTGGGGCGAGCTGGTTTACGAACGGACCGGCCTCAGCGAAACGATGCTGCGCGTGAAACTGAGCCTCTCCGGCAGCACGGCGGCGCGTCCGCGCGTCAGGAATCTGCGGGTGATTATTACATGAAAACCTTTTTAACCACGGCGACACGGCGAACACGGCGAGAAGCAAAGACAAAAACGATTTTCGCTTTTCGCCGTGCCCGCCGTGTCGCCGTGGTTAATGCTTTTCGCTTTTACCTGAAATGGAGCACGCGAAATGATTGACAACCGCACGCCCAAGCTGCACCTGCCGCTGCCGCATCCGGCCAACGCGCTGGAGGAGGACGTGCTGCGCCTGCGCGCCGCCTTCGGCGCGCTGGACACAAAGATCGCCGCGCTGGAAGAACTCACCGCCTCCGAAGACCTTGACCTCGACACACTTTCCGAAATCGTCGAAGCCGTCAAAGCCGCCGCAACGGATATTTCCGCGATCAACGCGGTGATCGAAACCGAAGTCAACACGCAACTCACGTCGGTGGTCGAGAAACTCGATCTCACCGCCGACAAACTCAACGCCCTGATCCCGCTCATTTACGCGGGGCTTTGATCAGAAGACAGAGGACAGAAGACGGAGGACAGTCAATATGAATTACGCAAAACCCACTGCCGCTGACATGCGGCGCTTTTTACCAACACACGGAGCGCAGCGACGACCACCTTGCTGTCCTCTGTCCTCTGATCCCTGGAGCACGAAATGCCCACAAGCACCAGTCTGACCGACTTCCGCAATCAGCTTCTCGCCCGATTGACCGAGATCGCCCTCGATACCGACGTGGCGGCGCTCGATGACGGCGATGTTTTAAAAAGCGCCGCGCTGCTCAAAGCCTTTGACTATACCGAGGCTTTCAACCCCGTCGGCGCGAACTCCGTCACGGCGCTGTTGACCATGACGCAGGCGCAGTTCGACGACTGGATGCTCGACCCGCGCAGCCAGTACGTATTCCAGGAGATCCTGGAACACGGCGCCGCGCTTAATCTCGTGCTCTCCGATGACACGGCCCCGCTCAGGATCGGCGGCAACGCGACCGCCATGAAAATGCTGCTGGATTTTTCCGCCAGCCGCGCGGCCTATTTCGCCAGCGCCAATGCCCTGGCCCTGACCGCGCCCTTGCCGGTCACGCAAAACATCTTTCTGACGATCGCGGGCTACGCCAACTTCCTCGCGGCGACGCCGTCGGTCTATGCCGTTTTTGCCGCCAACGCGAATTTCCACGCGGCGATGATGACAACTTCAAGCATCATGCGCGCGGCCGTTGCCAGCCAATTCAAAACTCTTTTCCAGGTGCTCAAAACGGACCTGCCGCTTATTCAGAAGCTGGTCGATGAGGACCGGGGCAGCACGATTTTTGATGCCGCCTACGCCAATATTTTCGGCGTGCCGGCGATCTGGCAAATCCTGCTGGATAACAACGCGCTCGTCGCCAACATTCTCGCCAACGCAACCCATCGGCGCTATGTGTTAGCCAGCAGCGTCGCGATGGATCTCGCGGCGCTGAACATTGAATTCCTGAAACGCTGCCTTGGCACGTCGGCATATCTGACCGATTTGACGACGGCCTCTTACACGTCAGCGGTCAATCTGCAAAAAATCAAGGACAGCGCCGCGCTGACCGATGCCCTGGCGGCGCTGCCCGCCGCGACCGTCATCGGCCTTCTGCTGACGCCATTGAATGGTCAAAGCTGGTTTGCGTTGAACCTCTCCATCATGCAGTTCATTGCCTCGAACGCGCAGATACTGGCCGCTTGCCTCAAGAATGCAAGCTTCCGGAGCATAATAATAAACGGCACCGCCTACCAGACCGGGGATTCATCCGCCTCCAACTACTCACAATATGCCGCTGCCGCGGACAACTGGCGGGCCGTGCGGGCACAGGTGCTGGAGACACTGAACAACGCGACTTATTTCACCCGGCGTCTGAACGCCAGCACGCTGGCGCTCACCACGCAATCGGCGCTCACTAATGGCATCGGCACGAACGGCACATCGCTGGTCACCATAAACAACGATGACAGTGCCCCCACCCCCGGCAACTATATCGTGCTGGTGGAGCGAGTCCAAAACACAACGTCCGTTGCCGCCACCTTGCTAGAGTTCTATCACAACTCGACTCAGTATCCGACTAATCTGGACGCGAAGAATGTCAGTATCCCGAAGAGCAGCACGGTACAGACCCCCTGCGACCTGTTGCTGGGAGGGATGCTTATCAGGAAAACGTCCGGCGGTGACGGCGTCTATTGGCGCATGAGCGTTGTCGTTTCGATGTGGGAGGCCCTCTGATGCCGCATATTCTTTATGACGAAACGGATTTCCATGTTTGCGGCATGTCCGACGCGCCGCATCCGCAAGGCTTTTCGATTCCCGCGCCGGAAGGCGTCGACTACGCTGGCTTGCCCGGCCTCGAGGGCGCTTACGTCATCGACGGCGAGCTGCGCGCCGACTACGTCCCGCCGCCGCCCCCGCCCCCGCGCTCGGGACTCACGCATCAAGCCTTCCGCAGCCTGCTGACACTAAATGAGCAGGTGGTGCTCGATAATTTCGGCAACCCGGCTTTCGTCGCGGCGCATCCCGCGCTAAAAAACTTCGACGTGATGACCCTGGCGATTTTGACCACGGCCTACAAGACCTACGAGACGGCGCAGGAGATCAATCTCGACGATCCCGCCGTGCCGCGTTTCATCGGCCTGCTGGCGCAGCTTGGCTTGCTCGATGGCGAGGGGCGCGCCGAAAAGATTCTTTCGGGGCAGCAGCCGTGATCGGGATCAGGGATCAGGGATCAGGGATCAGGGATCAGGGATCAGGGATCAAAACCAAGCGAAAGGAAAATTCAAATGATTGACGCGACCACCGGGCGAACACGTAGGGGCGAACTGTGTTCGCCCGCGTTCAGGGTTTGCCATTCCGGGCGAACGCAGTTCGCCCCTACGCCCCAAAACCCGCCACCCGGTTTTGATCCCTGACATCTGATCCCTGATCAAGAACGTCGGGCAAAGATCATGCTGGTAATGCCCACGACAAGCACCGCCAGCCCGCCGACGACGCCGCCGGCGAGGACGGTCATCAAGACCGCGCCCCAGAAAGTGCCGTAATGAAACCAGGCCCAGAGAAAGAACAGGAAAACGGCGACGACGGCCACTGCTTCCGGTCCGTCCTTTTCGTTCAGCGAATCTTCCAGATCAGCCCAGGTATTTTGCGCCATCGCTTCCTCCTCCTCCTTATCGATAGGATAAACCCAAATGGCCACTGATTTAGCGCTTGCCATCTCGATCGGCGCGTCGGCCGGCGCGGCGATGTCTGTTTTTTCCAACTTGCAGGGGCGGATGCAGGCCGTCGCCGCCGTCACGGCGGATATTAAGGCAAAACAAAACGCGCTCTCCAAGGAAATCAAGGTCGCCGCGACCACGCCCCGCCCCGACATCGACGAACTCAACGCCCGGTTCGAGAAACAAAAACTGATTCTGGACAAACTGCGCGCCAGCACCCGCGATCTCGGCCGAATCCAGTCCAGAATCGCCGCCAACGAAGCCAAGCGTGCGCAACTGCGCGGCAAGATCGTGGAAACGGCGGGCCTCGCTTACCTCGCCGTGCAGCCGCTGAAGGTCGCCATCGATGCCGAGGAGGCGATGGCGGACGTTAAAAAGGTCGTCGACGAGCGCGTGCCGGAACTGGAACAGTACATGCTCGACGCCAGCCGGCGCATCCCCAAGTCCTTTGAAGGTCTGGCCCGGATTGCGTCCAGCGGCGCGCAGGGCGGCATCCGCCGCGACGATCTGGAAGGCTACGTCGATCTGGTGTCCAAAATGGCCGTGGCCGGCGACCTCTCCGACGATTTCGCAGGCGAGTCGGTCGCCAAGATCAAGAACATCTTCGGAACCAACATGGCCAGGATGGGCGAGCTCTCCGATGTCATCAACAACCTGTCGAACCGCGAATCGGCCAAATTCTCGCAGATCATCGACGTGATGAAGCGCAGCGGCTCGACCGCCAGGCTCTATGGCTTCACCGAAAATCAGACCGCCGGCCTGGCCACGGCCTTTCTGGCTCTGGGCAAAACAGAGGAAACCGCCGGCACGGCGATCAACGCGGTGCTTTTGAAGCTGCAAGCCGCCGACGTGCAGAACACCAAATTCCAGGTCGGCCTGGAGAAAATGGGCCTGTCCGCCGAAGATCTTAAAAAATCCATCGGTCAGGACGCCCAGGGTGCGCTGACGATGTTTCTCGAACGGGTCAAGGCCTTGCCCAAAGCCGACCAGATGGGGGCGCTTTCCCAAATGTTCGGGCTTCAATATGCCGACGAGGTGGCGCTGCTGGCCAACAACCTCGACGTCTACAAACGCGCCATGACGGAAGCCACCGACGCCGCGCAGTACGCCGGCTCGATGGAGAAAGAATTCGCCGCCCGCAGCGACACCACCGCCAATACCCTGCTGCTGCTGAAAAACGATCTGACCGTCATCTCCATTCAACTGGGCAAGGTGATGTTGCCCGCGCTGCGCGATCTCGTTGAAGCCATCCGCCCGTGGCTGGATGGCCTCGCGCAATGTGTGAAGGCCCACCCCGTCATAGTCAGCGGCGCACTGAAACTGGTCGCCGGCCTGCTGACCATGAAGATTGTACTGCTGGCGCTGGCTTACGCCGCCTCGCTCGCCGTCACGCCATTTCTGCATCTCGCCAAAATATGGGAAATGGGCAAGGCCGGCATGTTGCTCTACCAGAGTGCCGGCGGCGGTTTCATCAATGGCATGAAAACCGCCTTTCCGCTGTTCGGCAAACTGGCGACGGGCGTCTCCTGGGCGCTCGTTAAACTCAAGGCGCTGGGCTTGATGCTTGATGCGGGTCTGGTTCGCGTCGTGAAAATGGCGGGTGGCGTCCTCGGCAAGCTGGGCGGGGTCATCGTCAAGCTCGCCGGGGTCATGGGCCAGGCGTTTTCATGGCTGTCCGTCGCTCTCGGCAAACTGGGCGGGATCATCGTCAAGTCGGTCATGGTGATCGGCCAGGCGTTTTTATGGCTGGGCCGCGCGCTGTTCTTGAACCCCATCGGGCTGATCATCACCGGCATCGCCGTGGCGGCTTTCCTCATTTACAAATATTGGGCGCCTGTCCAGGCCTTCTGTATCCGCTTTAG
>BNUC01000022.1 GCA_025997075.1 Betaproteobacteria bacterium
GTACGACGCCCTGGGCCGTCCGTTCAATTTCGGCTGCCGCACCAACGGCGCCCTGACCTGGGATCGCCTGCGCAAACTCCACGGCCTCGGCGCAAAGGACTACGCCGCCTGCGATGCCGCCCTCGCCGCGACACCGCCCGGAGAACGCTTACGCTTCTGGCATCCCGACGCCGAATCTTTCCCGCTCGCCACCGCCAACCCCGAGGTGCTTCGGCTCGACGACGGGCCGGCGGATTTCGCCGGCGATTATTCCGGCATCGTCGATAGCTCCTTGGGGCTCGTGTATCGCTATGGAATGAAAATCGGCGATACTGGCTCCGGTTCCCGAAACGCGCCAATCAGCGTCTGCGGTGGACCGTCGGCCAGTCCGGAAATCATGCGCCGCATCGCCGCCCTCTGGAATCGTCCCGCCATTCAGGCCGGACAGGCTGGCGCGGCGCTCGGCGCGGCTGTCTCGGCCGCCGTGGCGCTGATTCCCGAAACGCCGGGCAAGGCGCGCGAAACCACCGCGGCCTCGCTACGCGCCGCGATCTACGCCAACAGCGCGGTGATCGACCCGGACCCGGAATGGGTGCGGCGTTACCATGCTCCCGGCGGATTCCTCGACAGGCTGGAAGCGGCCTTCGAAAAATTGCGCGCTTGAGGGCATTTATGCAAGGTTTTTCCCGTTAAACAGATTGTGGCAAAAATTACGCCCTAATTCTGAGTAATTTGTACTAATCCATACTTATTCAGTATTTTGAAACAGACCTGCCGAATCCTGGTTGCTATTGCCGAGGCCGCAGAAGAACGAGGTACCGCCGTTGCACTCATGATCGTCAAGAAAGCTTGCGTCCCTGCTAAATTGTGCGCACAATTTGATTCATGGTCACTTACGACGAAACCAAGCGAAAAATCAACATAAAGGCACACGGTCTTGATTCTGTCGGCTGCGAGGCCATTTTTTCCGGCCCTGTGGTTAGTTGGGAAGATGATCGGGAACGCTACGGCGAACAGCGTATCAATACCCTGGGGGTTCTGAACGGTGTCGTGGTGCATATGACTTACACGGAGCGTCCTGCCGATTTGCACGTTATCAGCTTGAGAAAGGCGGAAAAACATGAAATCAAATTCTTTGCCAAACGGCTTTCCCGCTAACCAGGCGGCATGGGAGGCCCTGATTGCGGATGCGCCGGGTGAAGATCGAGCCCCGACTCCGGAAGAAGAAGCCGCTTGGTCGGATTCGTTTGTCAGCCATTCCCTGACGGAATTGCAGCACGAGCTGGCGGAGCGACGGAAAAAACGGCGCACGCGCGGGCCCAACCGCGCGCCCACCAAAGAACGGGTCACGCTGCGCCTTTCCCCGGAGGTGACGCAGTTTTTCAAGAACGGCGGCCGGGGTTGGCAAACTCGCGTGGACAACATCCTGCGCGAATGGGTTAAAACGCACGCGGCATAGCCAATCACGGGGTCTCAAATTAAAGGTCCGGGTTGGAACAGCCTGTCGTCCACCGAGCCCCACCATCTCTCCGAAGTGGGGCGTAACCCTTTTCTGTCGCGGTTCGCTTTGCTTACCACGACCTATGCGGGCTGCTTCCACTTATCAAGGTCGTATTCATCGTGGGTAGCCGATCAGCATCGTTATAACCAAGAACCTCGTCGTCGCTACGAGTGTCGGGCGGATTACGTGGCGGGATCGCGTCAACCTCTTGGGCGAGCTTGGCGAGCCTTTCACGCAGTGGCACTTTGGGTGGGATCAGGCCACGAGTCCCGGCAAGCGACAACAAGCTCGCGCGCAATACTTCGTTGATGGATACGCCATCGGCCACAGCAATCTGCTCTGCCAAGCGTTCCATCTGAGTATCCTCAATCAAGATGGCCATGTTTCACTCCTATTAAGCTCGCATAGGTTTGGGGGAACGCAGTGATAAGCACGTCGCGGATGTAAACCTTGCGTCGATTATAGTGGATTATGATCAAGCTTTCCGACTGAGCCACATCAAGGAGCCCGCCCGCCATGCCGCCCGTTGCCCGTTGCCCGCACGACCCCCGAGACTCGATATCAGCACGCAAAGCCTGAGCGCTTTACCATGCTCCCGGCGGATTCCTCGACAGGCTGGAAGCCGCTTTTGAAAAGCTGCGTGGCTGAGAGGGTATCACTCGACATCAATGTTCGGGCATACCAGCATGTCCACGCGTAAGCGCTGAGCGTCCTTCTGCCCCGGTTCCAGGGAAATGCGTACGGGCAGGCGTTGCATGATCTTGGAAGCGCATCCTGGTACCGTGCAGCAGACGCCATCAGGCCATGTATCCCTTGCATACGATCAAGCGCCGCCGCCACCTCGCGCCGCGTCAACACCACCGGCAAACGCGCCGGACGCTTGGCCCGCACCACGTTGTCAAGCCAGGGAAGATCGACGCCCGACATCTCCCGGTACAAAAAAAGCAAGGCCGACAAAGCCTGATTCTGCGTCACCGCCACCACCTGCTCCTCAACGGCCAGATACGTCAAAAACGCCTCCACCTCAACCACTCCCATTTCGGCAGGATGATGTTTTTGATGAAAAAGGATAACCCGCCGCACCCACTGGACATATTGATGCTCGGTCTTTATGCTGTAATGCTTTAGCCTCAAGCGTTCCCGCACCTGATCGAGCAACTTGGGAGACGAGGTGGTATCGGTGTTCATGATAAAATCTGAAAATTGTTAAAAATCAACATGATAGTTATATATAATTATTGTTATGCACCTTTGAAAACAGGGTATATACCTGCCAAGGTGTATACTGCACGTTGGGCATCTAAGCCAATCACACCATGACAACGCATATCCTGTCTGTTGAGCTAAAGCTTCTGATTGAAACTGAGGCGCTAATCGGTGCGCCCGCATTGACGTTTCATCATTGGCTGCCAATCGGAAAAGCCAACGGAATTCGTATCACTGAGAATGAGGTGAACCTTCTATTGTGGTTCGACTTGGAAAGTACTTGGTGGGCATCTCAACCGACTGAAGATGAAATTAAGCGCCATGTAAATGTGTTGGCACACTACGTCAGGGCGGAAATAACCGTTCAGGAGGTGGCATCGGAACTTGCTACCTACATGCAGAATCGTGACTTCAAAAGACTTCCTGCCGAGTCTGAAAGACTGATCCAAGCTGAGTACGACAAACTCGGGTGGCAAATTCTTGGAGTGCTACTTAGGTGCTTCAACCGGCTCATTACCTACGCACATTCGGTCAAAGGCCAATACTGGCTACTTAAGTACGAGTTCGACATTGGGCGCCTACACAGTTACTTTCAATCCTTTGAAGCTAGGGGTCGAATTGATGGTGGAGACGTTTTCCGATTTAACCCAGGTATTGGTGATGAAATTTCCATTTCAATGCCCTCTGAAGATAGGTACATTGGGGAAAGCGAATGGGCTGAGGTATCTGATTTTGTACGAGGAGGGGAACGAACTCCCTTAGTCCATGAGTTGTTGGCAGGATCAGAGCAGTTAGCAGCAAACGGGTATTACCGTAGCGCGCTTACCGAAGCAGTTACGGCGCTTGAGGTCGCAATTTCTGCCTTCGGGCGCTCACAGAACAAGAACCAGAAACTCGCTTCTATCGTAGGCCCACGACTTGGTGTTGATATGCTGCAAAAGCAGATAGAGCACATGGGGCTTAGTGGCACGGTGAGGTATCTACTTCCACTCCTGCTGCCTGAAGAAATTCTTCCCGCAGAGATTTTGTCTGGCTGCCGGAAAGCCGTAGATGAACGTCAAAATGTCGTCCACAACGGAACCCGTAATGTCTCAAATATTGATCATTTCATCGCGAGCATACGTTCGTGCTGCAAAATCCTCCGCGACTATTGCTCCGAGGAGAGCCTAGCTAGGGATCATGAACCGCCCAACCAGGCAGTCAACTCGGACGCTGCGCGATAAGACCGCGCAGCGCCGGTTACTTCTACGTTAGCCCTGCCCAATACGATGAGCATTTTCCACGACATCAAGTGGTGCATCGCCACAGTGTTCCTGATCGCGCAAGGTGTCCGCGCTTGCTGGTCGTGTTGCAGTACAGTGGGTGTGCTCATTTCGTTTCGCGCTACTTCAAACCCTCGCTTCTCGTCGTTCTTGCTTCGTGGGAAGTTTCGTGCAAAAGTCTAACCTTTCGTTCAAGCGGACGCCGCTTAACTCCAACGTTGGACCCTGTAGGATCACGGAATGAAGGAAGAAGGTGGCATCTACCCTGGCAAGCGCCGCAAGAGTTACTACCGGCGCATACTTGCGTTCTGCCAAGAGGAAGGTGTAGCCGTACCGAACGGGTTTCATACGAGGGACGCTTATAACTACGCTGTGCTGGACATAGGAGGCACGCCGCACTCACTTATAGCTGTCACCTGGTACTTGGAATCGTGGGTTATCGACTATCTAAACAGCAGGCTGGCGCACGGCTGCACGTTCCGCATTCTTGACTTCGATAAGTGCAGAGAACTCAAGTACGACGGTGGCAAGAAACTTACGATCGTCGGCCCATTCAACTGTCACAAGGAAGCAGACTATGTTTACTGACGATTATGGATGCTTCCGACGCTGGCGACTGGATGGACACTGGAGTCAGGTCATGAATGCCTTGCACGAAGAGGCTCGGCAGAACGCCGGAAGAAACAAGGAACCCTCGGTCGCTGTTATCGACTCACGCTCCATCAAGAATGCTGGAAAAGGGGGCGGCGTGGTTATGACGTGAGCAAGAAAACCAAAGGGCGAAAGCAGCATATCGCTGTTGATACGATGGGGTTTATTCTCTCCGTAGTCGTCCATTCGGCCGGTATTCAGGATCGAACCGGTGCTCGTGCCGTACTGATTCGCCTGTTCAGACAGATTCACGGCCTCAAGAAGATCTTTCCCGACGCCTCAATCGTGACTACGCGATTATCCTTCATCAGTCCGAGGCCATGATTCAGCTTGCCATGATCCATCTGCTTCTCAAACGTTTTCTAATTTTTAAAACAGCTTCTCAGGACCAGGCGACCCAATGTAGTAACTGCACAACCCAGGGGGCCGTCAGGGCGGTGAAAATGCCTGCCAGTATCATGGCCAATCCAGCCATGCCGCCCTGCAGTTCTCCTTCCTCCAGAGCCGTAAGGATTCCCTGACCATGGGCGACCGTACCCAGGCATAATCCTCTGGCTACCGGGCTGTGAATACCGGATTTCGTCATGGTCCAGGGCATGACCAAAGCGCCGAATACGCCGGTCGCCACAACGAAGGCGGCCGTCAGGGCGGGAATACCCTGGAGCACCCCGGATATCCCGACGGCAAAGGGAATGGAAACCCCTTTGGGAATGATGGACATGACCACTTCTTCCGGTAGTCCTCCGAGGCGAGCGATAAGCCCGGCGGAAACCATGGTCACGAAAGCGCCGGAGGCAATGCCGAGCACAATGGGAAAAGCACAACGCCGCATCAGGGCGCGATAGCGATACAAAGGCACAGCCAGAACCATGGTGGCCGGCCCGAGGAGGAAAGTCATTATGTCTTTGGCCGGCGCGTAGTCCTGCCAGGAAAGGCCGCACAACACCAGAAAGACGATAATCAGCGTAGCGCACAGAGCGATCACATTCAGCAGGGGATGTCTGTATTTTTTGTACAAGCCCAGGATGACGATATAGATGCCAAGCGTCATGGCGACGCAAAGAACGGTTATGGCTTGCTGCACGATTTATCCTCTTTATACAGAGCCTGGACAATAAAACCGACCACCCACAGGGGAATAATTGAACTGATAATAATGGCGGCCAGCAGGGCAATCCCGTAGCTGTAAAACACTCCTCCCCAGTCCATGAGATCCACGGCAACCGGAATAAAAAAGAAAGCCAGGTGCTCAAAGAGAAAATCAACGGCTTCGGCAATGTGTCGTTCTTTCACGATACCGGTACAGAGCAGTGCAAACAGCACGATGATGCCGAGAACATTGGCCGGAATGGGCAAGCCGCTCCAGGCCGCGAACCACAGGCAGAGGCGGTGGAGGAGCACCAGCAGGGCAATTTGCAGGATCAGTTTGACAGTCTTGTTCACAGCAACTCCTACGGCAGAAGACGACGGAATGGCAAGTGGGGTCAAAAAAAACCATGCCGAAACTTGCGCAATAGCTTACCGATATTTTGGAAATCCATTATGCTGCTAACCCGCAGGCCAACAGCGGCTGCACACAGGGTTGTCGACCCACAAAACCCTTCGAACAACGACAACATGGAGGCATCAATGCGCATTGTAGTCGCCCCGGATTCTTTCAAAGGCAGTATTTCGGCCCTCGGCGTGGCGGAAGCCATGGAGGAGGGCATTTTGCGGATTTTCAATGAGGCCGAGGTCATCAAAATACCCATCGCCGACGGCGGCGAGGGAACTGTGGAAGCCCTGGTAGGCGCCACAAATGGGAAACTTCATACAGATACGGTCAGCGGTCCTCTGGGCGATCCGGTAGAAGCGGTCTGGGGCATCCTGGGTGACGGCCAAACGGCGGTCATTGAAATGGCCGCGGCTTCGGGTTTGCCCTTGCTCCTCTCGCCTGATCGGCGCGATCCCCTGCGCGCCTCAACCCTAGGCACGGGACAACTGCTGCGCAAGGTGCTTGATGCCGGCCTGCCCCGCCTGATCATGGGAATAGGCGGCAGCGCCACCAATGATGGGGGCGCGGGTTTTATCTCGGCGCTTGGCGCGCGCTTCCTTGACGCGGACGGCAAAGAACTGCCGCCCGGAGGCGCGGCACTCTCGCGCCTGCATTCCATCGATCTCTCGGGTCTTGACCCGCGTCTGGCCAAACTGGAAATCATGGTGGCCTGCGATGTGGATAATCCGCTTTGCGGTCCGCGCGGCGCTTCCGCTGTTTTCGGACCGCAGAAGGGCGCCACCCCGGCTCTGGTGGAAGAACTGGATGCCGCGCTGAACCATTTCGGACGCATCGCCACCGAGGCCAGCGGCCGGCAAGTCATGGAAACCGCCGGAGCAGGCGCTGCGGGTGGCCTGGGCGCGGGCTTGCTGTTCTTCACTCCCGCCAGACTCAGACCAGGCGTGGAAATTGTATTGGAAACCCTGAACTTTTCCTCCGTGGTGTCCAGCGCCGCCCTGGTGATTACCGGAGAAGGGCTCAGCGACTTCCAGACGGCCTATGGCAAAGCGCCGGTTGGCGTCGCCAGGGTCGCCAAAAAATACGGCGTGCCGGTCGTCTGTCTGTCAGGAGGATTGGGTAAGGGCTATCAGGATGTCTATGCCCAAGGCATTGATGCGGTACTCGCCTGTCCTCCCCGTCCGATGAGCCTGCAGGAATGCATGGATGCCGGTAAAGCCCAGGTGGCCGACGCCGCCGAACGGCTCTGTCGGGTGCTCAAAGCCGGCGGGGCCATGAAACGCTGAATCGTTGTATCCTGCGCGTAGCCGTCAGGCGGAGTCGCAGAATTCATTGCGGGAAACCCGCGCTACGCATGGATTCTGTGACTACGGCCGCTAATTTTAAAATCCTTGTTTTTTGGCGAAATTTGTGGTCACATACCAAAAAAATAAAAAGTGGTCATACATCACATAACCGATTTAACTGCTTTATGAGATTGTGACTGCATAGCAATGGTGCCGATTGTCCATCGTAGACGTCTCTTTTGACTACGACCTTTTCCACGTTTTTCAACAACAAGGAGTTAGGTTCATGCAGATCAAAAAAGCAATTGACAGCGTTCCGGGCGGCCTGATGATCATCCCCCTGTTTCTTGGGGTGCTGGTCAATACCTTCTTCCCGGAAGCATTGAAAATCGGCGGGTTCACCACCGCCATGTTCAGCAGCAGCGGCGCACTTCCCATCTTGGGCGTGTTTCTGGTCTGCGTGGGTTCGCAACTCAGCTTTAGTCTGGCTCCGAAAGCCCTGAAAAAGGGCGTTATCCTGACTGTGGCAAAATATGTCATCGGCGTGTCTGTCGGCCTTGGCGTGGGTAAATTCCTGGAGGGCAGCGCCCTGTGGGGCTTGACCCCCCTGGCTATCGTCGCCGCCATGACCAACTCCAACGGCGGTCTGTATTCGGCGCTTTCCGGTGAATATGGCGACGGGACCGATGTCAGCGCCGTCGCCGTGCTTTCCCTGAACGACGGTCCTTTTTTCACCATGGTCGCTCTCGGAGCCGCCGGCTTTGCCAACATTCCCTTGATGGCCTTTGTCGCGGTGGCTTTCCCCATCTGCCTCGGCATGGTGCTTGGCAACTTGGACCCCGAGATGCGTAAATTCCTGGGCCAGGGCGAAAAACTGATGATTTTGTTCTTCTCCTTCCCGCTTGGGGCAGGCATGGATCTGCATAAAGTCGTCACTGCCGGCGTTCCCGGCGTCCTGCTCGGCGTCATGACCGTCGTCCTGACCGGTTTCGGCGGCTATTTCGCCCTGAAACTCTTCCGCGAACGTCCTCTTTGCGGTTTGGCCGAAGGCTCCACTGCGGGCAACGCCGTGGGCACCCCGCTGGCTCTCGCAACGGCCGACCCCACGCTGATGCCCATCAAGGACGAAGCCACGGCGCAGGTAGCGGCCGCTTGCATCACCACCGCCATTCTTTGCCCTCTGTTAATCACGTTCTGGAACAAATACCTGACAGGCAAGGGAAGCCCCTATGCGAAGCAGGTAAAAGCGGAGCCGGGTTCCGCGCCAAGCTCCTGACCTCCCCCGACACAGCAGTCCCTCCGTACGCATTCGGTGTGCGGAGGGGCTGTTTCGGTTGTACCCTACACAAACGCAAGAGGAGGCCAGTATGGCAAAAATTGATTTTTTATACGGCAAAGGCGCCTTGCCCCTGGAAATACCGGATAGCCGTCTGACCGGCGTTTTGCTTTCCAAAGCCCACAGTTTCAAACCGGACGGCACGGAAAGCGACATTGTCCGGCGCGCCCTGGAAAATCCCGTTGATTCGCCGCGCCTTGCCGAACTGGTCAAAGGGAAAAAAAACATTGTCCTGTTGGCCAGCGACCATACCCGCCCCGTGCCCAGCAAAATTATCTTTCCTCTGATGCTTGAGGAAATCAAACGGGGAAATCCTGATGCCCAGCTCACTATCCTCATTTCCACGGGTTGTCACAGGAGCACCACCAAAGAAGAACTGATCGCCAAATTCGGCCAGGAAGTCTGTGATCGCTATCCCATTGTGATTCATGACGGCGAGCAATCGCCGGTGACCCGTTTGGGCGTTCTGCCTTCCGGCGCTGAACTCAAGGTTAACAAAATAGCGGTTGATGCGGATTTGCTGATTGCCGAAGGATTCATTGAACCCCACTTCTTCGCCGGATTTTCCGGAGGCCGTAAAAGCGTCTTCCCCGGCGTGACCACCAAGAACAGCGTCATGGCCAATCACTGTTCGGGCTTCATCGCGCACGCCCGTTCCCGCACCGGAGTGCTGGAAAACAATCCCATCCATGAAGATATGGTCGATGCCGCCCGGCAGGCCAGGCTGGCTTTTATCGTTAATGTCGTGGTCGATTCGGACAAGAAAGTCATCAATGCCTTTGCCGGACATTATGACAAAGCCCACCGGGCCGGCGCGGCCTTCGTCAACGAAATGGCCGGCGTAGACGCCTTGCCAGCGGATATTGTCATCACCACCAACGGCGGATATCCTCTGGACCAGAACCTGTATCAGGCGGTCAAGGGCATGACGGCGGCCGAAGCCACCTGTAAACAGGGCGGTGTGATTATCATCGCCGCCCGGGGCGAGGATGGGCACGGCGGCGCGGTTTTTTATGAAACCTTCAAAAAGGAAAAAGACCTGCAACGCATGATGGACACCTTCCTGGCCCGCAAACCGGAAGAAACCATTCCCGACCAATGGCAGTCCCAGATTTTCGCCAGAGTGTTGCTCTGGGCCACGGTCATCATGGTGACCGAAGCTCCGAAACAGATGGTGGAAGACCTGCGTATGCGCTACGCCCCCACCCTGGAAGATGCCTTGCGCATGGCGGACGAAATACTCGGGCACAACAATGGAAGCATTACCGCCATTCCTGATGGAATTGGCGTTATCGTGAGGGCATAAACATGAGTACGCGCGTCATCCTTGCCGATGATTTCACCGGGGCCGGCGATTCGGGCGTGCATTTCGCGCGCGCGGGATACGCTTCGGCCTTGCTGCTTGACACAACAGGACTGGAGCAGGAAGCGCCCCGTTTCGATGTTCTGTCCATCTCCACGGAATCCCGCTTCCTGCCGCCCGGAGAAGCCGCCACGAGCGTGCGCGAACTCGCGGCGCGCTGCCGCGCCGTCGGGGTGGAAATTGTTTTCAAAAAAGTGGATTCCACCCTGCGCGGAAATCCGGGCGCGGAAATCGAAACAGTGTTGGTCAGCACGGCAATACGCGCCGCCCTGATCTGCACAGCCATCCCCAAAAACAAGCGCGTATGCCGCGACGGGCAACTGTATCTGGCGGGCGTCCCTCTGCACGAAACAGAAATTGGGCGCGATCCTTTTAACCCGGTGCCCAGTTCCCGCATTGCCGATATCCTCGCTTTACAAACTGCGCTGCCTGCCGCCAATCTGTCCCTGGCGGATGTCCGTTCCGGTCCGGAGAAACTCGCGCAGCGAGTACGCTCGTTGCTCGATGCCCAATGCCGCATTCTCATCGCGGATGCGGAAACCGATGCGGATCTGGCTGCGCTGGGCGCTCTATTGCGTTCAGCGGAAAAGAAAGAACATGGCTTATTCCCCCTGCTGGCCGTGGGGGCGGGCGGTCTTGCCGAAGCTTATACCAACCCGCTTTCCAGCCCCCGTTCCGATTCAGCCACACCCCCGAAACAGGAAGGCCGTATTCTGGCGGTGGTGGGAAGCCTGACCGATGTTTCCCGCGTACAGGCGGAATTGGCCATCAAAGCAGGCGCATTCGCCCCTCTGACTCTGGATGTGGCCGCCGGTCTCCTCGAACCGGAAAAAGAGTGCGCCCGCCTGGCCCAGGAAGCACGGCAGGCGGGAGATGCGCATCTTTTGTTGCACACCTTGAGCCGTCCTGCCGATAACCAGCTTACTACCCAGGATGGCGAGCGGGCCGCCGCCCTGTTCGGGAAAGCCGCGCTGGCGATCAGCCTCGCCACGCCCTGCCCGGTGCTTTACGCCACGGGCGGCAGCACCGCCGTGGGTATCGCCGCCGCCTTCGGCATCAAGGCCATTCGTCTGGAAACCGAATGCATGCCTGGTGTTGTCCTCAGTTCTTGTGTTGTCCCTGCCACGGGCACAAAATGGTTCATCTCCAAGGCCGGAGGTTTCGGCTCTCCTCAGACCCTGCAAGAACTGGCTGAACGTTTCACGCCCGGTCGAAGTAAACCATTCATGTAATTACCCTGGTCCGCGCCGGCTCGGCGGAATCTTTGGCCAGCCACCGTTTGACGGTGTTTCTGTCGACCCCAAGGCGCGTGGCGGTGCGGGCAATATTGCCGTCTTCCTGTTCCAGCGTTTTTTGCACATGATGGATGATGACTGCATCAAGCGGCATCGGTTTGGCATCAAAGTCATCTGACGAGATCTGCGTGGATAGCGCCGAGACGGGAAGCCCCTGCAAGGTGACGTATTTTTCGGCAAAATTCTCCAGCGCGCGCACGTTGCCCTGCCAGGGACAGTTTTCGACCGCTTGCAGAAATTGCCGGGAAGGCGGCGGCGGATTCCAGCCATACTTGTCGCCGTAATAATCGAGAAAATGCTGGAACAGCAGCGCCGCGTCGCCTTTTCTATCCCGGAGCGGAGGTATTTCCAGGTCCAGCACGCTGAGGCGATAGAACAGGTCTTCGCGCATTCTGCCGTGTCGCACTTCTTCCTGAAGATCCTTGTTGGTGGCGGCGATGATCCGCACATTGACCGAAATAAGCTTGTTGTCGCCGATGCGCATGACCTCCCGTGACTGGAGCGTGCGTAACAGCCGAGCTTGCAGGAAGACTTCCATTTCGGATATTTCATCGAGAAATATGGTGCCGTTGTGGGCCAACTCGAACAGCCCGGTCTTCCCCGAGCGGAGCGCGCCGGTAAACGCGCCGGGCGCATAACCGAACATCTCGCTTTCCAGCAGGTTACCTGGCAGGGCAGCGCAGTTGACGGCAACGAAGGGGCCTTTGGCCCGCGCTCCTGCGTTGTGGATGCTTTGCGCGAAGAGCTCTTTTCCGGTGCCCGTCTGACCGTGGATCAGGATGTTCGAGTCCGTTTTGCCATAACGCCGCGCCTTGCTGATGGTCTCGCGCATGGCTTCGCTGGTATGGATGATGGAGTCAAAAGTGTATTTTGCATAAAACCCGCTATCGATCAGCTTGCTGCGGATACTCGTTTCCGTCTGTTGAATGTGTTCGACCCGCTGAAACAGTACGACGACAGAATCCGCCGCTATATCCTTCGAGCTACAGACCAGATCGACCACGAAGCGCCTGTCGTTGATCTGGGTCAGCGCATTCTGCAAATCCGTGGCGTTGGCGACAGCCGCATTGATGTCTTTGTCGGGGAAGATTTCATGGAAAGCCTTGCCAATGACTTCTTCGCGTGAAACATGAAGAAGCTGGCACCCGCGTTGATTGACTTCTTCCACCCGCTTGCTGCCGTCGAGCAGCAGCGCGCCTTCCTTGGTGCATTGCAGCACGGCCGACAATTTTTTCTCGCTGGCATGCTGCCTGTTCATGTTGTTCAGCATGAGCACGGCCTGATCGAAAGCTTCAATCAACGTTTCCTTGCTGGACTCGATGAGATGACAGTCGAGTCCCCGTTCTTTGGTCAGACGCACGGAAACGACATCGCCGATGATCACGTCCGGTTTCCAGGCGATGAGTTTCTCCATGACGTGTGCAAACTGTTGTTCGTCCCGGAGTTCGAAGGCTTGATAGCGCCTCTGTAATATGTCGCAGACCGGCGTACAGATGCTGATGAGTGGATTAAAGCCCACGATGGCGATGCGACTGTCCGGGACGGTTTGCGAATGAATATAGGCAAACGCGCTATAAACGGAAGGCCGAACCTCCACGATGTCGATGCCCAGTTCCTCGTTGATGCGTCTGGCTGTTCCGCCGCGGCTGATGAGGATGCGCGCGCCGTCAGCGAGAGCCTGGCGAGCCGTGGCAGCCCCTTTCCTCATGTCGGCCTGGTACACACGAATGGGATAGTCATGCTCGTCTATGACCTGCTCGGCCATGACGCGCATGCTTTCATAGGGCGCGATAAGAGCGATGGACATGTTGATTCCTTATGGGTGGTCGATCACGACGATAGGCTGGTTTCGCAAGGCTTGCTATGAAAAGAATCGGAAATTTGGCGTTTCGGTCCGCTTTCATATTACAAAATACTCTTTTGTCAGTACCGAACCGCCCCATCCCTGAATGGTGTAGTCTTTGACGATGGCATTCGCCCACTTGCGGAACTGAACGGCGCGTTCGTTATTAACCTTGAACCCGACCGCGATAATCATTTGCAGGCTATAGTGTTTCGTATTTTAATCTTTGTCATCGGCGGCAGTTGTAAAGTAATTCTTTATAACTGAATCCGGCGATAGCTCATCATCGTCAATCTGCTATTTCTTTGTACCTTCAATGACATCACCAAGCAGCCTTGAAAAATTAATGGCATTCTTTGCAGTGATGACCGGCTTGCCAGTGTCGGCCTCTATTTCTTTACGGGCGTTTCCGGCGATGCGACCGCCGCGTCTGGCAACGCGTTTGCTCTCCTCCAGCCCTGTGGGTTCGGCAGTTTTGGAAATCTCCGTGGTTGTTGCCTCCGCAAGCATATTCAACACCAGTTCCAAGGTGGACATGTTATCCCGCAGATTCTCCTTCTTGATGCCTTTCAGGTTTTTATACTGCCGCGTTGTCATGCCAGACCATGCTCTGGTGATTTCGTCAGTCAGGATAGCGTATTCAATGCCCTGCTTTACGCCACTGTCGTCCCACTCGTCAGTGAGTTCCTTGCGCACTTGTATCGCCTGTAAGCGCTGGTTAATCCACTCGCGCGAATAGCCTTTCTTCAGATAAGTGACAAGGGCACGGTCTATGGTTTGCTCCGGGTCAATGGTTTCCTCGATACGCTCACGCCCAACCATAGCCAGCCATAGTTTGAACGGCTCGGCTTTGGGCGACGGAACGGACTGAATGATGCGGAGTAGTTGTTGCGTGCTTGCCACGTCGGTCAGGCGTTTCTTACCATCGGGCGCGGTCATTTTCAACTGGTAACAATTTGTTACCAGTTCACTGCCTTCGTCTTTTAAACGTCCTTTGAGTACTTTCCAGTATTTACGCCCGCCTTGATAGTCATTATCGGTCAGAATGCCTACCACATCCACGATGGAAAAATACCATTCCTGTTCTTCTTCACTCCAGACGGTTCGGATGCGCTTGTCTTCAAAAAGCTGGATATTGTTGTTCTCGTTCATTTATTCGTCCTCTAACTGTATTTTCAATCGTTTCACTTTCTCTGCAAACGCCACTTGCGTCGCGGGTGGCACAAGGATTAAAGCCCGCGATAGCCATGACGCGCACGTTTTCATACGGCGCGATGGTAACTCGTGGTCATACTATATGTGAAATTCGCACCATATACCAATGCAAAAAACGCTTTATTTTAGCGGCCTTTTATAAAAAAGCTATAAAAATCATTTGTTTTTAAGTGATTATGCGCTTGGCACCATTTTTGCTTTATGTCTGCCATTCAATGTCGGATTCCCATCATTTCCGGCAAGACCGACTGCAATACGTAAAGGCGGCATATGGATAGGGTCGTAATTATTGCGGATGATTTCACCGGAGCCTGTGACACGGGGGTGCATTTTGCCTGTGGCGGCGTGCGGACGGCTTTCGCTTTTGATAATGAAGCCATTCCTCATGTGTTTGACTCCTGCAATGCCCTCGCGTTATCGACCGGGACGCGACATTTGCCTGCGCAGGACGCGGCCGAGGCGGTATACGAATCCACTTCACTTTGCCAACAAGCGGGCGGAACTTTTTTCTATAAAAAAGTAGATTCCGCCTTGCGGGGCAATCCGGGTTCAGAAACGGAGGCTGTCCTCCAAGGACTGAAGATTTCCGCCGCGCTGATTTGTCCGGCCCTGCCCGCGTCTGGCCGGAGTGTTGTCAAAGGCAACTTGTTGGTGAATGGCGCGCCTTTGCATGAAACCTCGCTGGGACAGGACGTTTTTACGCCGGTAGATACATCCAGCGTCGCCGGGCGGTTCACACGGCACTCCGGTCTGCGAGCCGGACGTGTGGAAATAGATGACCTGAAACGAGGCCGGGAACATCTGGTCCGCAGGTTGAGTAGTCTGTTGGACGCAGGGTGCACCGCGATCATTGCTGATGCCGTGAGCAATGCACATCTTGCGACGCTGTCGGATATCCTGATGTATTCCCATGATCCGAAAAGCGATCTTCCACATTTGCTGCCGGTGGGCTCCGCAGGATTGGGAAGATCGCTGGCCAAGGCATTCTCCGGCACGGTCATCCGGGAAACCATTCGGCCGCACGGTCGTCTGCTGGCCGTTGTCGGCAGCCTGAACGACTCCGCTCTGGAGCAGGTGAATTTCGCTGTCACGAACAATCAGTATGCTCTATTGAGCTTCAATCTGG
Organism: Betaproteobacteria bacterium; assembly: GCA_025997075.1. GTDB lineage: Bacteria > Pseudomonadota > Gammaproteobacteria > Burkholderiales > Rhodocyclaceae > Propionivibrio. The sequence continues at coordinate 15,556 of BNUC01000022.1, forward strand.
AAAACGCCCTGATCAATCCTGAGCAGGAGTGCGAAGCCCTGTTGCGCGCGGTGGCCGGCACGGAAGGACCAGTTTTGTTGCACGGCAAGGGCCAGGAAAAGAAAAGCGGGATAAGGCCAGAGTCCGGGATTCGGGTGGCGAATGTCTATGGCCGGTTGGTCATGGGCCTGTGCCGCAAGTTGCCATTCTCAACGGTGTTTGCCACGGGGGGAGACACCGCCATCAGCGTTGCCGGGCATCTCGGTCTGGACAGCATGATGCTCGAAGAAGAGTTGCTGCCGGGCATCGCTCTGAGTTCCTGCTTCAGCAAAAACACCAACGTCCGTTGGTTCATCTCCAAGGCCGGCAGCTTCGGGGACAGAGAAACATTGGTCAGCATTGCTGAAACACTTAATCGTTAGGACTTCTGAAATAGAAGAAAACTTTTGTAGCTGTTGTATTGATATGCGAATCACCTTGTTCTTTCATTTTCATTTTTAACTTCATGGAGCGGTTATGAAAACCTTAAAACGAAACGTTGTTGCTGTTTGCATTTGTCTTGGCCTCGTCATGGGATTGAGTCAGGATGCGCTGGCGGCTCGCAAGATTCAGATAGGTCATGCTTATGCGGCGCAGCATCCCATGCATCTGTCCATGGAAGCCTTTGCCGCTCAGGTGAAACAGGAAACAAAAGGGGAAATTGAATTTGAAATCGTGCCCAGCGGCGTTCTGGGCGGCGAAATCGAGCTTATCCAGCAGACCGTCGGCGGTATGCTGGACGCCTCGCTGATCGGCGCCATCACCATGTTCCAGGGTTTCGCCCCCAAGGCGGCCATTGAAGATCTTCCTTTTATATTCACCGACCGCCTCGTCGTCCACAAGGCCGTTGATGGCGCTTTCGGCGTGTATATGGCGGAAAAAGTCATCGAGCCTCTGGGTCTCAAGGTAGCCACTTTTCTGGAGCACGGTTTCCGTCAGATAACCAACAACAAACGCGCCATCACCAAGCCGGAAGATCTGGCGGGCATGAAATTGCGCGTGCCGCCTCTTGCCTTGCGGGTGGAAGCGTTCAAGCTGCTTGGAGCCAACCCTGTTCCCATGGCGCTGCCCGAACTGTTCACCGCCTTGCAGCAAGGTACGGTCGACGGTCAGGAAAACCCGATGGCGACCATCGAATCCTACAAATTCAATGAAGTGCAGAAATTCCTCTCGCTGACCAATCACACCTATGTTTCCGCGCCCCTGGTGTTCAACAAAGACAGTTGGAAATCCTTCGACGCCGCGACGCAAAAAATCATTCTGGACGCTGCGAAGAAAGCGCAGACCATGAGCCGTGATCTCTACGTAAACTATGAAACGGAAGCGCTCAAACGCGTCAGGGATTCCGGTGTCACCGTTACGACGGATGTCGATTACAAGGCTTTTGCCGACAAAGTGAAACCTGTGTGGGAATCGTTCCGCCAAAAGCAGGGTAACGAACTGTTCGATCTGATCTCGCAGGCTGAAAAGAAATAGGGAAACGCCGGTTTCGATTTATTCGCGACGCCGGCGCAAGCCGGTGTCCGGGCTCACGATTTTGTCATAAAAATGGCGTCAGACCGGTTCGCGCCATTCCAAAGCGCTAAGGAGGAAATCATTATGAAACAGCAAGCAGGGCCTATCCCGCTGCTTGGCGGCATTTATACCTTTGTCTTTGGACGGGGCGCGCAACGCTCATTATTGATCCGCCTGCTTGAAGTGGTATGCACGATCTTTTTCATCACCATGTCGGTCGTTCTTTTCATCCAGACCATGGCTCGCCTGTTCGGCGTTTCCTTTTTCTGGGCCGAGGAACTCGCCCGCTATTCCATGGTGTGGATTGTCTTTCTCGGCTCAACGGTTGCCGTGTATCAAGGCTCGCACACGAACATCGGCGTATTCGTCAACCTTTTGCCCCCGATGACACACAGGTATGTGGAAGCGCTGGTCAGCCTGGCCTGCGCCGCCATAATCGGCATTATTGCCTATCACGGAATAACTGTTTTCAAAGTCGGCATGATGGGGAAATCTCCCGCCATGGCAATTCCGCTGGGTTATGTTTTTGGGGCGGTGACTTTCTGCGGCATGCTGATGACAATTTTCTTCATCAATCGCGCGGCGCTGCGCGCTCTCGGCAAGCCACTGCCAGAGGCAATTCCCACTGAAGAAAAAAAGGAGGCGGACTTATGATCGCCTGGATGTTCATTACATTGGCCATATGCCTGGCGCTCGGTATGCCCGTGGCGTTTTCCATCGGCGCGAGTTCCGTCGCCTTCTGTCTGATACAGGGGAGTCCAAAACTTGCCATCATCGCGCAGCGCATGGTGGAAGGCGTAGATTCGTTTCCGTTGATGGCGCTGCCCTTGTTCATTCTCTCGGGCGAAATCATGGCCTATGGCAGCACACCGCGCCTGATGCGCCTGGCGAATATGCTTCTGGGTAGAATCCCCGGCGGGCTGGCGGCCACGGCTTCATTGGGATGCGGCCTTTTCGGCGCCATTTCGGGGTCCGCCGTGGCCACGGTTGCCGCCATCGGCAGTGTCATCAGTCCGGAAATGGTCAAAAGCGGCTATAAAAAAAGTTTTACCGCTTCCCTGATTGCGGGTTCCGGCGTCATGGGGATGATCATCCCTCCCAGTTTCTGCATGGTTCTGTACGGCGCCGCCTCGGGATATGTTTCCATCGAAGGCATGTTCCTGGCAGGCTTCATTCCAGGAGCCTTCACCATCGCTTTGTTCATCGCCTATTCCTTTTTTATTGGAAAGCGGCGCGGATACGTTTCCACCCAGCAAAATTCGCTGACCTCAAGACAACGCGTTTTCATTATTCTCGATGCCCTGCCGCCGCTGATGATGCCCGCCATCATCCTGGGCGGCGTATTGAGCGGGCTGTTCCCTCCAACGGAGTCCGCCGCTGTTGCCTCGATGTACGCCTTTATTCTGGCGACCTTCGTATATCGCGAAGTCAATTTGGCAACCTTGGTGAAAATTTGTACCCGCAGCGCGATTTCATCGGCTATCGTCATGCTGATTATCTCCATGGCGGCTCCGTTCGGCTGGATCATGGCCATGCAGGGCATTCCCAAATTGCTGGCGACCAGCGTCACGGAAATATCCTCCAATATGTACGTGGTGGTGATGCTTATCACCTTTGTGTTATTGGTGTTGGGAACCTTCATGGAAGGAAATTCCCTGATCATTATTCTGACGCCCATTCTGCTACCACTGGTTACATCGCTGGGTATGAACGCCATTCAATTTGGCATGATCTTCATGATGGCCATCGCCGTGGGCGGTGTTTCGCCTCCGCTGGCCGTGAGTCTTTATGTTTCGGCGCGTACTGTCGGAATCAGGATTGAGGAAACTTTTCCGGAAGTGCTGCACGCGCTGGCTATCCTTGTCTTGACCACCTTTCTCTGTATCTTTTGGCCGGCTTTTTCCTTGTACCTTCCCTCACTTTTTGGCAAGGCGGTTCTCTGATTTGGGCTGCCTGAGTATTACAGGCCGCTTTAATCCGACAAATGACATCAGATTTCTTCAGGAAAGAATATGCTGAACGAAAACGAATGCCGGGAAATAGCCCAAGCGCTTCTGAGCGCTGGGAATAATCATCGGCCGATCATCAAGCCCAGCTTGAGCTATCCGGCGCTTGAAATAGGAGACGCCTATCGAATACAGGATTTCTGGGCGGAGGCAAAAACCGCCGGAGGCGTGCGGCTGGTCGGACATAAAATCGGTCTGACCTCCAAAGTCATGCAACGAACCGCGCAGATCGACGAACCGGACTACGGAAGAATCTTCAGTGACACTGTCTATGGTGACGGGGCACGGATAGATTCCTCAAACTTCATCAACGCCAGGGTGGAAATAGAACTGGCCTTCATTATGGGAGAAGACGTGGAAGGACCGGATGTGCAGTTGTACGATGTGCTCCGGGCCACTGAATTTGTCGTCCCCGCGCTTGAAATCAACGATTTCCGGACACAGATGCCGCGAACCCTTGCCGATACCGTCGCGGATAACGCCGCCTTCGGGGCGGTCGTTGTAGGAAGTCCTGTCCCGCCTTGTGATGTGAATCTGCGTTGGGTCGGTGCCACCTTGTCTAAAAATGGCGCCATCGAGGAAAGCGGACTCTCCGCCGCCGTCATGGGACACCCTGCCGCCAGCGTGGCGTGGCTGGTCAACAAACTCCATTCACTGGGAGGAAAGCTGGAAAAAGGGCAGCTTGTCCTGGCGGGTTCCTTTACACGGCCTGTCGACATCAGCGCCGGAGATGTCATTCATGCCGATTATGGTACCCTGGGCACAATCAGCATGTCATTTTCCTGAAACAGAAAGGATTCTTTCATGAATACTTATGACCTCACAGACATGACGCTGCCCGGCGCGCAATATGACCTTATTCTGAAAAACGGCCATGTCATCGATGCGGAACTGGGGCTGGACGGCATTCTGGACGTGGCCGTCGCCAATGGAAAAATCGCCGCTGTCGCCGGGGACATCGCGGGGCCTTGTTATGACATCATCGACTGCACGGGCAAGCTGGTCATTCCGGGATTCGTGGATGCGCACCAGCATTGCTATCCCCCGACCTGGATCAGTCTGAATCCGGAAACCGGCGGCATCTACAACGGCGTTCCCACCGTGGTCGACGCCGGCAGTTCAGGCTATATGACCTTCCCCGATTTTTACAAACGCTACATTACCCGCAGCGTCACTGACGTTTATGCGCTTCTTCATCTGCACCCGACCGGATTTGCCAGTGAACCGGAGTGCTGGGATTCAAAAACCCAGAAAATACAAACCTACCGGATTATCGAAACAGTCGGGGAATACCGCGACCGCATCATCGGACTCAAGAACAGGGCCATGGAAACTTTCATCGTCCACAAGGGACTCAAAGGGCTCGATGAGATGTTGCAGCTTTGCGAACGCTGTGAGCTTCCGCTGACGCTGCATATCGGCGACTTTTTCAGTGAGCGCCTCAGCGACGCAGAAGTCGATGGTTTCACCAGGGCAGCGCTGGAACGCCTGCGCCCCGGCGATGTCCTGGCGCATGCTTTTACGGACAAGCGGGGCAAACTGTTCCGCGAGGACGGCGCTTTCGACGATTTGATCCGCAAAGCCGTGGATCGCGGTGTGTTGCTCGACGCATGCGTCGGCCAGACAAATTTCAGTCGGACGTCGCTCAAACGGGCGCTCGAACGCGGTTTTAAACCCTACCTCATCAGCTCGGACTATGGCTGCGTCAGCATTGACGGCGTGAATAATAATTGGGGCATGAATCTATCCCGATTTCTGACGGTCGGCCTGACATTAAACGAGATTCTGACAATGACGACCATCAATGCCGCAAAAGCGATGAGGCTGGATGACCGGAAGGGCAGCCTGCAGATCGGTCGCGAAGCAGATGTCAGCGTTCTGGAACTGCACGCAGGGGAATACCAATTCATGGATCACAAAGAGGGGGAGAGGTTTTCAGGCAGCGAATTGCTGGTCCCCGCTTTCGTGATCCGCAAGGGCATCGCATACCATGTGATTCATAAAGGGGCGCCTCAAGTAAATTGCAATTAAGGTTATATAAGGAATCGTTAGTAACTCAGCGCTCCTCGTGCCTATCCCCGTGGCAAAGCCACGGGGTATTACGACCGCGAAACGACGCGCTCAGGAGAAGGACTCGTAGCGGATAAGCTCGTAGTGAAGCCCGCCGCGCCGTTCGCCCATGAACGGGCGGCCAAGGAAGATCATCCCTTTGCCTTTTAACGAAATACTTCCGTTCTTGATCAGGATTTCCTGTTTGTCTTCGGTGACGACGATAGTGCCGTTGACGCTGGAGTCGGTGAGCAGGATATCGTCTTCCGTACGCTCTATCCGGCAATGGTTGCGGGAAACGTGAACTTCGACGAGCGCCAGGTCGTTGGTTGGGTCACGGCCGATGGTGATGACCGGGTTGTCTTTCGAGATTTCTATCGTTTTTAAGCCCAGGCGCAATTCCAGGAAAGGGGTCGTCCGTGGGCGATGCACCAGGGTCGGCCTGAATAACTCGACGCCGCTACTTGTTTCCGATGACATTTCGCGGTAATCGAAACTGAAGACGTTGATGCCGGCAACTGTTTCACTGGAAGGGCGGGTGAACGGGATCAAATCTCCGCCAAGGCTATTGACAATATCCTGAGATATCAGGATGCCGTCATCGAGATGGGCCAATTGGGCGGCGATCTGGGGAGTATTGTCGGCGACATCTTGCGTACGTTGCCGGAGCAATCCTTGATGAATGCCGATACGCACGGATAGTTTCAGGCGCGACACCTGCGGCAACACCGAGCAACGGTACTGCATCTCGCAGGCGCTGAGCACGGCGCCCTCCACCGAATCGAAGGTAATCAGCATACCGTTGTCGAAACGCTGGTCGATCTGACCGTGATAAGAAATAGCAACCCGTTCGATCCGGTTCAGGCGTCGCCCGACAGGACGTCCAGCCTTGGCATCGTCGAACGGTTTATCATCCGATCTGATTTGCGCTACGCTGGCATAAAGGAAAGATTTACTGCGTGATTTGGCCATAACTACGATAAACAGCGAGTGTTCTCCAAAACTTCAGATCTAATCATATTTCTTTGAATGGTAGCAGTATTTATCCGATCCATACGTGACATTGTTCACTGAACGGTACAAACGTCCCTGCCACGTTTCCCGTTCCCGAAGGCGCGCGTCGAGCATGACCGGAAAACGCGAGAGGCGGATACCCCAGTCAGGCGAGAGGCGCAGATTGGGCGGTACTTCGCTGCCGAGCCGCTGGATTCTGATGCGCGCAGGCAGGTGTTCAAGCATATCGATAACGGCGTCCAGATACGCATCCGGGCGCATCAGGGGCACGCTGGCCGGATCTTCCCGGTACCGGTTGGCCAGACGCGTGCCGCGGACGATCTGCAATTGGTGGAACTTCAGCGCATCGAGCGGAAGCCGGGCGAGCACCTTCGCGCCTTCGATCAGGCTCGCGCGCGTCTCCAGCGGCAAGCCGAGCAATAGGTGGCCGGTGACCGACAATCCGCGTTCCGCCGCCCGCCGGAGGGCATCCCGCGTGCAGGCGAAGTCGTGACCGCGCAGGCATTCCTTCAGCACCGCGTCGTTGCACGATTCGATGCCGATTTCCAGTTCCAGTGGAATCTGCCTCCGCCGCGTCAGCTCGGCGAGGTAATCAAGCACGTCGTCGGGCAGGCAGTCGGGCCGGGTGCCGATGGCCAGCCCGGCGATGTCCGGATGCGCAAGCGCGGTTTCATAACATTTCCGCAAGCGTTCGAGGTCGGCATAGGTGTTGGAATAGCTCTGGAAATACGCCAGGAAGGCCTTCGCGTCAGGGTAGCGGCGGCGCATGAAGGCCACGCCGGTGTTGATCTGGCCGATGATGTCGCGTTGCTCGCGCAGGTAGCCGGGCGTGAATCCGTCATTGTTGCAGAAGGCGCAACCGCCGACGCCGAGCGCGCCGTCGCGGTTCGGACAGGTGAAACCGGCATCGATGGATATCTTCTGCAAACGACCGCCATGCGCGCGCTTTACCCAGTCGTTATAGGCGTTGTAGCGGCGTCCTCCGAAGTCTTCGGGCGGGGAAGCCGTCGAGTTAGCGGGTGGCGCGGAATTGAGCATCAGCGGAAGCATCACGTTGGTAACACGCGGATGATACTGATCGCCCCGGGATTCAGGAAGTTCCACCGCGCTTCAGGAAGCCGGAACAGCTTCCTGAAGTGGCGCAAGTTTTACAAAGTGAGTGCCGGGATGTAGGCAAAAAGCAGAGTGCTACCCAGCGCCACGACGTAAAACGGGAACAGTCGCGCCTTGGTTTACGGACGCCAATTCGCATCCCCGGCATTGAATCGCGCGCCGAGGAAGCCGCGTTGTCCTGTCGGGAGTGGGGCGTCAATGATCCGTTGGCAGGTTGCGCCGGGCGGCATCTTCGATTAAGGTTGATCTCGTTCAAACCGAGGGGGCTTCTTCGGATGCCGTTTTTTCGGTTGGTCCAGAAGAGCCAGGAAGCGAAAACAGACCCGGCGCGTTCCGCGATATTCTCCGATTCTTTTTCGCAGGCGTGGCCATGACGACGGGTGTGGTTGGTGGCATGCACGGCCCGATCCGGAAAGGAGGTTATGTTGATGATCATTGGCAAAAAGAAGCGTCCATTACGCATCGGTCTTTCGGCCAGAATCTTTCATCCGCAGGCGGGCGCCAGGGGTTTGCAGTCCAAATCCTTGCAATACCTGGAACAGTCGGTCGCGCATTGGGTGATGTCGCGTGATGTAATGGTCTTCATGATCCCGTCGGTCAACTGCGACGGTCAGGTGTACCGCAGCAACATCCGTCTCAGTGATTACGCGGAGTATCTGGACGGTCTGGTTTTGCAGGGCGGAGAAGACATTGCCCCGGAATGCTACGGAGAGCCGCCGCTGCATCTGCACGGGGTCTGTGACCGGGTGCGCGACGCGTACGAGATGGAATTGCTGCACGAGTTCATCGAGTCGGGCAAGGCGGTGCTGGGCATCTGCCGGGGCGCGCAACTGATCAACGTGGCGCTGGGCGGCACGTTGTATCAGGATATCTCCCAGCAAGTCGAGCATTCCATCGTGCATGTGCATGAAGACTTTGATCGCTATTCACATGAGGTCAAATGGGACGAATCGTCGAAATCCGCCAGGCTATATCCGGGCTTGTCCGGTGGACGGGTCGTCTCCATTCACCATCAGGCAATCAAGGCGCTGGGACGTGGTTTGCGCATCGAGGCGACGAGCGCCGAGGACGAAGTGATCGAAGCCGTGCGTCTGGAAGCGAAATCCTATGTGCTCGGTTTGCAGTGGCATCCTGAGTTCCACACGCCGGGGTCGACGAATTTGCTTGATTGCATGCCGATCCTCGACGAGTTTCTCGATGCCGCGTACGGCAGTCGTTGGTGGCGCCCGCGCGTGAAAAAGCCAAGAAAGAACATGCTGGGCGCTGCAAAGAACATGTTGGGCACGGCAAAAGCTTTACTCCGCTTATAAATTCGTGGATGCCGGCACGGAGTGTGCGGAATGTGTGGTGTGTGCGAGTAACATGGCAGGTCGAAGGTGACGTGATCATCGACGATGCAGCGATGATTTGTCCGGAGTTCTGGCTCTCATCGGCGGGTAAGCGACAGGGGTGTCGGTCTTGCGCGCGTCTTTTCCCGATAAGGAGTAGCCGAAGATGAATGAATCTTTCATTTCCCCCATCCGCGAGCTGTGGATGGCCTTGCAGGAGACACTGTACTTTCTGCCGCCCTTCCCGTCGCGCATCGACACGCTGGCCTTGCTCAGTCTGTTGCTGATCGTTGGCTTGCTGGTGGCCGAATGGCTGCGCGCGCGCTGGGGCTGGCCGCGTGTGCTGGGCTACGTGATTGCCGGAACCGTGTTCGGACCGCCGCTGTTCGGCTGGATCAACGCGGACCTCCTGGCCCAGATCCGTCCGATCGCCGACGCGGCCCACGGGCTGCTGCTGCTTGAAGTCGGTCGTCGCCTTGACCTGAGCTGGCTGCTGCGTAACCGTGAGCTGTTGCGCGGGAGCGTGAGCGATATCGTGCTGTCCTTCCTGGCGGTCTATTGGTTTGTCTATCTGGTCGTCGGCTTGCCGCCTGTCTGGGCGGCGGCGACAGCCGCCGTGACGATGGCCTCGGCGCCGGCGGTGGTTCTGCTGATCATCGAGGAATCGCGGGCGCAAGGGCAGGTCACCGAGCGCATCATGATGTATTCGTCACTCAGTTCCGCAGTTTCATTCATCGTTTTCGTCGTCGTGCTCGGTATCGTGCATACGCAGCAGGCCGTCACCTGGGTGAATATCCTGGTCCATCCGCTGTGGGCTGGCGGCGGCGCGTGCCTGATCGGCTGGCTGGCTTCGCGTCTGACACTGACGCTGGCCGGCATGCTGCCGAAACGGTCACTGGCGCAGGTCTTCGTGCTGGTAGCCATGGCGCTGCTGGCCGTCGGCGTCGCGCGCATGCTGGGTGCGCCGGTGTTCCTTACGCTGTTCCTGATGGGCGCTATCCTCTCCCTGAGCGACAAGACCAAAGTGCTCAGCTACACCAGCATCATGCCCGAGGGGCACTGGATGCTTGCTGTCATTCTGTTCGTGGTGGTCGGCGCTTCGTTGCCGTGGCGTGATTTCACCTGGCTAATGGGGATATATGCGCTCGGCCTGTTGCTGGTGCGCGCCGCCGCCAAATCACTGTCCATGGCGCTGGCCAAAGGCACGCTGCCCGTCGGCAAACGGCTGCTGGTCAGCGTCGGCATCCAGCCCTTGTCGGCGACCGCCGTGTTCATGGCTTTTGAGATCGGCCAGCTTTATCCGGAAATTGGCAATCCGGCGCTGCAACTGGCTTTTTTCTCTGCCGCCATCATGGACATCGCCGGCCCGGTGTTGTGTCGTTTCGCGCTCAATCGCGCGGGCGAGACCAGCACTGAAAAAGAAAACACGGGAGGCGCCAAATGAGTGATGTGCTGGAATTCCAACAAAGCGAGCCGCTGACCGTCGGCGTCGAGATCGAACTGCAACTCTTGACCCTGCGCGATTACGATTTGACGCGGGGGGCGTCCGATCTGTTGCACACGGCGAACTACGACGGCGGCAACGGCGACATCAAGCTTGAGATTACCGAAAGCATGATCGAGATCAACACACTGCCGCGCGCGTCGGTCGATGAGATCGGGGCGGATCTCGACGCATTGCGCGGGGTGCTGGTGGATCAGTGCGCGCGTAACAACATCGCCGTCTGCGGCGGCGGCACGCACCCTTTCCATTCCTGGCCGGAGCGGCGTATCTCGCCCGGTGAGCGCTACGAGATGACTTACGAACGTTACGGCTATCTGGCCAAGCAGTTCACTGTATTTGGCCAGCATGTCCACGTCGGCTGCACGAGCGCCGACGACGCCCTGTGGCTGACCCAGGCGCTCGGTCCCTACGTGCCCTACTTCGTTGCCCTGTCGGTATCGTCGCCGTACATCGACGGCGTGGATACGCTGTTCCAGTCGGCGCGTCTCAACGCCGTAACAGCCTTTCCGCTCTCCGGGCAGTGCCCGGAACTGGCGGACTGGAATGCTTTCCTGGATTATTTTCAATTTCTGAAGGATTGCGGCATCGCCGCCAGCATCAAGGATCTGTACTGGGATATCCGGCCCAAGCCCGAGTACGGTACGGTCGAGATTCGCGTCTGCGACACGCCGCTCGACATCGTCCAGGCGACTGCTCTGGCGGCTTTCGCGCAATGCCTGGCGCGCTGGTTGTTGCGCGAGCGGCCAGCCTTCGATGCCGGAAAAGCCTTGCAGGTGGCCCGTTACAACAAGTTTCAGGCGTGCCGCTACGGCTTCGATGCGCGGATTTCCTGTCCGCAAAAACGTACCCAGGAGGATCTGCGCGCGGGCTTGAAGAACCTGCTCGATACACTCAATGGCGACGCGAAGGCGCTTGGCTGCCAGCACTGGCTGGAGGTGCTGCAAACCCTGTTATTCACCGGAACCACCGGCGCCGACTGGCTGCGCGCCCGCCATACCGCGCATAAGAACCTGAACGACGTAGTGCGGGATTCCGTGGAACGCTTTTGCGCCACGCGGCCGGCGATGGCCGAGGAAAACAAGAAATGACCCGCAAGAAAAGGTTTTGGCGAAATCGCGCAAAAAAATGGATAGAATCGTTTCTATCTTGATTGGCTATGGTCTGTATGGGGTCATGAGAGACTTATCAAGCAGTCGTTCGCAAAGGAGTTGTTATGGCAAACTCACTTCCCCGCCGCAGGTTTTTGAACGGCGTTGCCGCCACGGGCGCTCTTGCCGCCGCAAGCCTGTTGCCTGGCGCTAATTCCGCCTGGGCAGCCACACAGGAAAAGAAAGCCACCGTCTTTTTCACCAGGGACATCAGCGCGGAAGGTCTGCGCAAACTTTACGCCAGGGTGAACGGGGCCATCACCGGCAAAGTCGCGGTCAAGTTGCATACCGGCGAGCCGAACGGTCCGAACATCCTTCCCCGTGAATGGGTCAAGGCCCTCCTGCCTGACGTGCCCAACCCCGCTATCGTGGAATGCAACGTGTTGTATCCCGGCCCCCGGCATAATACGGAAGATCACAGGAAAACCCTGGCGACGAACGGCTGGAATTTCTGTCCTGTGGACATCATGGACGCGGACGGCGATATCAATCTGCCGATTCAAGGCGGCAAGTGGTTAAAAGAGGTTGCCGTCGGAAAAAATATCCTGAATTACGATTCAATGTTGGTGCTCACTCACTTCAAAGGGCACTCCATGGGCGGGTTCGGCGGTTCGCTGAAAAATATCGCCATCGGCTGCGCTTCCGGCAAGGTCGGGAAAAAGCAACTGCACAGCGAGGGAGCGCAAACCTGGGCGGGCGGGCCGAATTTCATGGAACGCATGGTCGAAGGCGGCAAAGCGGTCGTCGATCACTTCGGTCCGCGCATTACCTACATCAACGTGCTGCGGAACATGTCGGTAGACTGCGATTGCGCCGGAACCGGAGCGGCGCCCGTGACCACGCCGGATATCGGCATCCTGGCTTCCACGGACATTCTGACGGTGGATCAAGCTTCGGTCGACATGGTGTACGCTCTTCCCGAAGCCCAAAGGCACGATCTGGTGGAACGAATCGAAAGCCGCAGCGGCTTGCGCCAGTTGGAGTACATGAAAATCCTGAATATGGGGAACGAGCAGTACGAGATTGTCAACGTATAAGCAATAACTCTGCACCGGGCTGCACTGGATATGTTATGAATGCCGCTGACAGACCTCCTGCAACGTCATTCTCGTTCATGGCTGCTCCTCCCTGTTACCCGGGAAAAACAGTCCGGTTATATCCGCCAGGCTGCGTACCTTTTCTTTTGTACTGGCAAGGAGTTGGGGCATCCAACCCGTGCCGGATATTTCCCGGTCAGGAGCCTTGCCCGTCCAGTCGATGACGGGTGTTGTCGTGCTTGCGCCCGACGCGCGGCTTGAGGCCAGGTTGATGACGTGGTAACGGGTTTCCAGTTCGACGGGTTTAGGTTCGGCTGGCGAGGCGTGGATTCTGATCGAGGCGGTTTTGGCGGACGCCGTGGTGCTTGCGTTGATTGTTTCTCCCCGGATAGATGATGATGCACCGCCCGTATGGCCTGCGCTGGAGTGTTCATTACCATCGCCCGGTGTGGCGCTGATCTTGATGCTGACCGAGGTGATAGCATCCGCTTGGCCTTCCCGGCTTTCCGTTACCCGGATGTTCAGGGTGAAGCGGCCGTTGAAGTTGGCGGGTGGCTGGAAGGTCAGGATGTTCAGGTTCCAGCCGGTCAGGTCGATCTGGTTTGTCTCGCTGGCGGTGAAGCGGTTTTGACCGTCACTCAAGGTTCCGCCTTGCGGGAGTTGACCAAGCGTGATGTTCAGCCTGGCTTTGTCGTCATGAGCATGGGCTTCGAGGCTTGGCAGGGCGATGTTCTGGCCTGTGGATTTAATCGTATCGGCGATGATCAGCGTCGGAGCGTCTTTGGCTGCTTTGACGGTGAGTCGCACAAGGGCATCGTGGTTCGGTAGCGCGTCGTGTAGGACGTGAGCGATTTTCTGCTGCGCGGCTTCCGTTTGCAGTTGCAGGCGCACTTCGCCCGTGCTGTTTGTTGTGGCGTAGGCGAAGCGGTCTTCGTTGCTCTCGTTTCCTCTTAGTTCGGGCTGATAGGTGTAGCTCCTCTCTCCTTTCGTCAGTTTGCCGCTCACGGGTTCGCTCAGGATGCGCAGTTCGGTATCGTCGGCCAGTTGTTCCAGGGTGACATAGGCGCCATTGATCGCTTTGTCGGGGATAGCCGCCAGGAAGGGGGGCTTGCTCAGTGTGGCGAGTTTGGCGGCGTTGGCTTTGGCGCGGTTCTGGATTTGCTTGAGCAGGACGCCGGCGGTGGTCAGGGTGAGGACGACGGCGGCGATTTGCCAGAGTTGTTTGTTGCCTTGGGCGGGGATTGTTTCATTGGCGGCGGTCACAGCTTGCGCTGGTTTTTTGTTGCTTGAAACGTCGATTTCGCTTACTGCGCCGTCAAGGGGTAATTCATCACTGGGTTCTGTCGGGGCCAGGGCGATGTTTACGGGGTCTTGTTCGGTGGGAATCTCGCCGATGTCGTCGTCTTCTCCACTGAGGCGCAAGACATCCTGGAATTCGGGTGGGACCGTTGCGGGTGGGTCAAGGCTGACGAGATGTTCTTCATCGGATTGGGTGGGTTCTGGGTCTTTCTCTGTGGGTGGTAGGGCAGAGGGGGTGTCGTCTATCTGTTCAGGTTCAGATTCAGGTTCATCGAGTGAGACAAAGATCAAGGGCGTTCTGTCGCCCGGCGTCCATGCCGGGTCACGCGGCATGGTCAGACGGGTATCCGTTATTGGGTCTGCCTGGGCGGGATCGACGTAAACGAGGGGTTGATAATCGTCGGGTTGGCTCAGAATCGGGTGTTCCTGGCCGTTTTCATCGACGGTGACGGGTGGGTTGGTGTCGGGTGGGAGTGGAGGTGTTTCACCAGAACCGGGTTCGCCTGTGCCAGGTTCGCCTGTGCCGGGTTCTCCAGTTCCAGGTTCTCCAGTTCCAGGTTCTCCGATTCCAGGTTCTCCGGTTCCAGGTTCTCCAGTGCCAGGCTCTCCAGTGCCCGGTTCGCCAGTTCCAGGTTCTCCGATTCCAGGTTCTCCAGTGCCAGGCTCTCCAGTGCCCGGTTCGCCAGTTCCAGGTTCTCCGATTCCAGGTTCGCCGGTTCCAGGTTCTCCGATTCCAGGTTCTCCGGTTCCAGGTTCTCCGATTCCAGGTTCTCCAGTGCCAGGCTCTCCAGTGCCCGGTTCGCCGGTTCCGGGTTCGCCAGTTCCAGGTTCGCCGGTTTCGGGTTCTCCAGTTCCGGGTTCGCCGGTGCCAGGTTCTCCAGTTCCCGGTTCTTCAGTGCCCGGTTCGCCAGTTCCGGGTTCTCCGGTTCCGGGTTCGCCGGTTTCAGGCTCTCCGGTTCCGGGATCGGTTCCTGGGTCAGTGCCGGGGTCGGTTCCAGTGCCTGTTTCCGGCACAGTTGCGCCTAAGCTCAGGCGGTTGACGGTGACATGGCTGTTGCTGGCTGCTGCTCCATAGCCAAAGCCGATCAAGTCAAACGAGAGGTTGACGATGGTGCCGGGGGCGATGCCTTCCAGGTCGACCAGGACAGTGCGGCTACCGTCATCATTCGTAATTGTCGTGACCTGGCTGGATTTGTATTCGTCGCCGTTGGCTTGCAGGTTGAGGACGGCATCATTTTTAGTAAGGCCCGTACTGCCGAGCAAGGATAAACCGGTGTTGGCGTCGATCAGCGCGACTTCAAAAGCGTCGTCCGGGGCGTGGGTAACGTCGTCGAGATAGAGGTCAGTAAGATTGAAGGAAAGATAACGGTCGTTCTCGCCAAGGACGAAGACTTGATTCAGTCGTGTTTGGGCTGTGGCGGTTTCGTTGAGGGTGACTGCGCCGTTGCTGAAAATGACTTCGCCGGTTTCGGACCAGCCTGTTTTGTCGCCGAGGTTGGCATTGGTGAGTTGGGGGTTGGCGACGACTTCGTATTGGGTTTGAGCCGTTTGGGAAGCGGCCTGGCCGCTGTCATTACGGCGTTGGCGAGAAGCGAGGAAAGCGGCGAGGCCGGCGCTGACTGGGAGCGGCATGGGAACGTTGGGTTCGTTCGGCGTGGGCGAGAACGGCGAAGAGGCAGACAAGCCCAGCCATTCCATGCTGATGAGTTCCGGGACGAGTGAGGCGATTTGCGCCCACTCTTCGGCGCTTGGCAAACGACGGACACCGGGTTGCAATGTCGTTGCCATGAAGTCGTGGGCGTCGGCGTTGTGTTCCAAGCCCAAAGTATGGCCGTATTCGTGCAGCAATACGGAAAGCATATCCATTTTGCCTTCGGCTTCGGAACCTGCTTTGGCAACCCATTCGTAAGGATTACTGGTGGGAAGCCATTCTTCGTTCAAATACGGCGTGTAGTCGATGAACCAGCCGTAACCGGCGGCGTTGGTGTCAAGGGTGATTTGGGAACCGGTGGTTTGAGCGAGGGTGGAACCAAAGAGAGAAGAAAAGCCAAGGGAGACACCACTGTCTACAGCGATGTATTGGTTTAGCAAAAAATTCTCCGTAACAGCGATTTCCTGAACAATATCGTTCCACTGGCTGATCGATAACGAGGCAATAGGTTTAGACTCCTGATCGTCGCACTTTTGCTCTGCGCTTCCCGGAGGATATCCTTGATCACTTTCCCTTTCAATCACAAGAAATTTGATATGGAGTTTATATGTTTTACCCTGAATTTCCACCAGTAATATAGCATTGTCCTCGCCGAGATAGCCCGACTCAGGAAGATAGGTATACAGAGGGCCAGCCACTGGAGGATGCCCAATCTTCACTGCATCCAATGCTTTTAATATTCCATGTTTTGGCTCCTGTAAAATAGAAACTTCTGCTTGGGAAATATCGAGTTCCTTATGTAACACTGTTCTGTAATGCCAACTGATCTGCTGTGCAACCCAAACCCCTCCCGATTCTTCTGACCATCCAGAAGGCGTATCGGGTGTTTGCACCAAAATACAGCTTCCATCAAAAACCATATCAGGTTTAAGTTCGTTACTTGCCGTTCGCATTATCACCGGCGGGGTAGTAAGTTCTTCCTGCAACGGCGGAAGGTAGGTGATTAACAGGCTTGTAAACACTTCAATTTCTCCTGAATCAGAGAATTTCTCCGATAAAGACTCAAGTTCGTTAGAGGATGAAGCCTCTTGCGTCGCTTGAAGCAACTTAGGCTGTGCATAACCGCCAATTGGCATCAATTCAGGTGGACGCAGGTAAACATGAAAATGATTGTGATGTACAGTAAGTGGATCATGCTCGATGCCTAAGCGTCCAAGCGCTGCATTGATTGAAAGTTGTGGGTTTCGATTATTTCCCACGCCACCAATGAGTACGTTGGAAATCAAGCCGTTATTTTGAGAGCTATCACCAAACAAGGCCGTACGAATATCAAGACTTTTATCGATATTTCCGCTCACTCCATTCAGGATAGGCAGAGCGTCCCACGAACCTGTATCAACCACCACGTTCTGAGCATTTTGCTTATCGCGTTGCGTGATGTCATACAGCGCCAAGAAACTCTTCAGTGCGGCACGCTGGTTATTCGGAAAGACTCGTGGCAGTGTCCCTGAAGCCGCGCCCCCTTCTGTCCCAATCAGCACATTGGCATCAGCTTTGCTCCAAAAACCTGGATTGCTTAAAATCGCGGTAGCTACACGGGGATCAAGTGGATCGTTAGCATTCTGCGTTGCGCCCACACTCAAAAACCCTGGTTCTTTGAACCCCAAGTCAAATGCCATCCCTACATCATGTGAAGAGTGCAGACTACTGGTACCGTACCATGTGGCGTCGGTCACACCGTTATAGCGGATTGTCGTATTTTGTAAGGCAGGATCAGCATAGGTATACCCCCGAAGCCAGTCGCGCAACCAACTGCTACTGTAGTTTTCTTTATAATCTTGTCCGTCGGTAACGGTGATATATCCTTGTGCCTGCGATAAAGATTGATACACATTCATCCAGTGCGGCGCATTGTAAGCGTTCAGCCAAGCAGTGGTGCCATCGCCGTTATTAGCGCTAAGAGTTCCATCTTTTTTAGGATCCGGTTGAGTCTGTTGATTGACGATAATGGTTGCACCAAAACTCCTCCCGTTGGTACCGTAATTAACAATAGACTCAAACAGTTTTAGCGCACTGGCTTCCTGATTAGTAAAAGAACCATCGACCTTGAACTCGTGTGGTGTGGTTTTTTCGGCTGTTGTAGTTGGTGTGTGTGAAACACCATTGGCATCAAGATAGGGAACTCCGAAGACAGAATATCCCAGATATGCCAACCTCTGTTCGACCCGATAAACATCCAGCACGTTGTTGTTCGTACCATATCGCACTTCGGCTGTGGACGTAGAAAGCTCGAACTTCGAATACCCCGGATTTTCAAGTGGCCTATCCCCGAAGAAAACCGCATTGCCACGGTCATAGTCCTCGGCGACGATGGTCAGATTGAGATAGCCGCTCTGGGGCTCAAGCGTGATCCCCCCAATCTCGACCTTGCGGGTAATTGTAAAATTCAAGGCCAGTTGCGGGATGCGTTTAGCGTCCACCACATTGCCCGAACGCAATGTCGCCAGATTCGCGAGGGTGAGATTCGGCACGACGTAGAACACGTCTTCATCGAAGAGACCGTCGTCTTTATGGTCGTCGTCTACATAGACACCTTTCTTGCCAACTGCGTTTCCCTGACTGCCCGGTCCATCCGTCACCAGTTTCAACGCGCTGTTATCGTCGGTGAGTGTCCGTTTTTGTTCTGGCGTGAGACACACGTTAAGTACATCCATCAACGCATTGATCTCTTCACGCATCCCAATCACCGCGATGTCGTCTTCACAACCAAGTATAGCCCGAGCCACTTCGTAGCGGGCATCGATTTCGATGACATCGCCCATACGTCCGTAGACGGTGCCCGCCGGCGTAACGGGATCAAAGACAGTTCCCGCCGGATAAGCGCCATTGGTCTCGATTTTCTGCTGTGTGCCTTCAATCAGATTGATGTGTTTGACGAGCCGGTCCTGTTGGGGCTGAGCGAGCGCTGCTTCGATGAGTTTGACGACATCCCAGGCCGCCGCAAGGTGCGGCTTTTGCTCCATGTCGAAGAAGTCAGCGCTGTAGCCGCCCTTCAACTGGCCGATGAGTACCTTGCCGTCTCCGGAGACAGACAGGTTGATGATGCCGTAACCGTCGAGCGGGAGAGTCGCGCCGATGAACTCAGGATTACCGAAGGGGTCTTTGACAATGCCGAGCTTGCCGCCGACGGAGACTTTCTGAGCGGTGGCGCTGCCGCCGATGGCGGTGGGCGGGCCGAGCGGCGAGAGCTGGACGAACATCGGCGCTTCGTACATGGCTTGCCAGTACGGGTCGAGGAAGTTGTAGTTGTCGTCCGAGACAATGGCGTATTCGACCCCGTTCACTTCGACCAGCACGGCGCTTTGCGCCCGCTGGATGTCGAGCCGGTCACTCTTGATGGATTGAGTGGGCTGAGAGAGGTCGATGGACTTCATCGTCGCCGAGGCGATTTTGCCGGTCACGTCGCGCTTGATGACCAGGGTGGATAAACCCCGGTTGTAGTCGGCAACGTTGGCGACAAGGTAACGGTCAGCATCCTTGGTGGCGATGAGGGTCTGCGGGGCTTTGCCGCTCATGCCGTCGGGAAGCTGGGCGGTGATCGGCGGGTCGATTGTTCCGGTTTGGAGATCGAGGGTGTTGAGGTCGAGGATGAGGATGTTGCCGCGCTTGTCGGGGTTGCCCAATTGGGTATTGTTGGGGTTCTCCGGGACGGCGACGACGAGCGTTCTGCCATCGGGGCCGACGGTCATGCCGGTAATACCGTAGGGGGAATTTCCGACTCCCGTGATTTTGAGCGAGACGATTTGTTTGAAGTTTGAACTGGCGGGGTTGATGTCCATCGCCAGCAGCCTGGGATTTCCGCCGTTACCGCCTTCGCCGATCAGCAGCAATCTTCCGACGGTCGCCAGGCTGACGATGTTCGTACTCGCCGGGACTTTGATCGTTTCGATCAGCCGGTAGCCGAGCATGTCGATGACGTGAATAACGCCCGCGCCTGCGACGTAAACAGTGGACAGGTCGTCGGTGAAGACGATGGGCTGAACCTTGATGCCGGTAATCGCGTCGATGTCGACGCTGGGCAGGGTGTCGAGCAGGTGGGCGAGCGCTTCTCCGGCGTGCCCGGATTCGCGCACGAAGTCGATGCCGCCGCCCGCGCGGGAGAGGAGCGCGGCCATGTCGGGACGCGGGCTGACGGTGACGATGTTACCGGCGAATTCGAGCGGGGCTTTGTTGTCGATGATGTTCCCGGAACCTTGCAGTTCGGCCAGGGAGATGAGGCGCACGATTTGCCAGCGCACGCTGCCGATGGCGATGTTGTCCGGGGGAGTGACGGTAATTTCGCTGACATTGCCTTCAAACGCCGGGCCTACGTCCTGAGTGCCGCCGTTGTCGAAAACCATGCGTATCTGGAGTTTTCCGGCGAATTGTCCGGGCGAGGTTCCTGCATCGGGATTGTCGAGGGTGAAGCTGATGTGTCCGTCACGGGTGGCTTCGGCCTTGCTGATGCGAGGGAGCTTGACCTGACCCCAGGGGGGTTGTACGGTGGGCAGGGCGTTGCCCAGATCGACGGTGTAAAGTTCTTGCGCGGGCGGCAGGGCGATGTCGGCAAAGCGCGGGATGCCGAAGCGGTAGCCGCCGGCGGTGAGCGAGGTGGCGCCGATGAACTCAGGATTGCCGAAGGGGTCTTTGACGATGCCAGGTTTGCCGCCGACATCGATTTTTCGGGCGCTGGAGCTGCCGGTGTTTGTTCCCGCGAGTAACATGGCAGAATCCTCCGAAAAAATTGAACTCAATACTTTCCGGGTTGCAGGTGGTTTGTTTTTAAAAATCACCACCGGATCGGGAGGCTGAGCGCCGTGCCAGTCGATGTTCGCAGGACTTCTGCTTCGGGTCTTCGCCGTCGACCGCGAGAAGCCACTGCCTCTCGCAACGCAGATAACTCAGTGCTTGACTCGCCCTTCGAACTGAAGCTGCATGATTTCGGATTGGGAAAGACCGGTGATCGCCGTCACGGTCTCCAAGGGTAAACCTTCGGCCAAGGCTTTGCGGGCGATGACGCATTGCGCCTTGTTCATGCCTTCTTCCCGCCCTTGCTCCAATCCCTGCTCCAATCCTTGCTCCAATCCTTGCTCCAATCCTTGCTCCAATCCTTGCTCCAATCCCCCCTTCCAGCCGCTCTCCCTGGCGTCCCGCATCCGCGCTTGCTCATCACGACGCGCTTTTTCGCGGGATTCGTGCAGTATCCGCGCTTCTTCGCTTTCGGAAAGCCGCAGCAGTTTCTTTACAGCGGGTTGTACTTCCGGATGGGTTTTTACCAGCATTTCCAGTGCCTCCTTGTCTTTCGCTTTCAGAAACTCCAGCCACGCCCAAAGTTCCGTGCCGTCATCTTTTTTGCTTACCTTGGGGAGTTCCA
>BNUC01000023.1 GCA_025997075.1 Betaproteobacteria bacterium
CGGCATTGTTGAGGCCGACAAACTCATTTCTCAGGGCTTTCTCCAGCGCCGCCAGTTGTGATCGCGTCTTGCCGGCGTCGCGCGCCGTTGCACGCGCCGCCGCTTCGCTCAACTGGCGGGCGAGCGTGGAAATTTGAGGGATGTCACCCGTGGCGACTGCGCCCGTCTTGCCGCTGCCTTCCACCGCGCTGGCCGCCGCCCCCGCGAGAGACGACACGCCGCCCCACGTATTTGTAACAACCGGATTGATGGTAAGCATGGTGTCCCTCGAAAACTATCTATTCTTTTAACGGCATCCATTCAGGAAACTTCAAGGCTTATGTCTGGCAATCATCATGTAAACCTGCGGGCGAGACGCCCGCGCTCCCAAGCCCGCCTTCGCGGGAATGATGTTCGCCGATAATTTGCTTCAATCAGGATATGGACATGGCGGTGGACGACCAGCCCGTCGAAAAATCCCACTTCCAGGATTCGGTCGGCTCGGAGTCGGGTGAATAGATGTCGAGCATCTGCAAGAGGAAGTTCAGGGTTTTGTCATTGACGCCACCCAAGTGAAGTCGTGGATTCAGCAGTTGCTCGAAAAACTCTTTCTCGTATTTGAAACCGAACGTGGTGTCAGCCAATTTCGCCTTGATGATTCCGGCCATGTCGGTCTTGTTCTGGATACGGTCAAAGTAACTGGCATCAAAATCGTTTTCCAGAAAGATAATCCCGCTTTCCCGATCATGGTTTCGGTTACCAAGATGGAACGCCACAGCACCCATTTGCGTTGCGTCCAGTCCGTTTTCTTTTGCTTTGATATACATGTCGGTCAAGCTATTAACGTCGCTCATCGTCAGCTTGGAAAAACTTACTGACACGTTCAGGTTTTTGACCCGATCCATGTCACTGTACCGGATGGCGGCAACCTCCGCGTTGTCCGCCTTCAATTGCGCGATGGTCTCTTTCTTGTCCAGCGCCAGACCCATTTGCCGGGCCTGGTCGACAAGCGTCGTCGCCGCCTTGTCGAACAGGTAGTTGTTGTATTTCTCGACATCCAGGTACGCACTTTCGTTATTCAACACGTAGCCCGAACTGCCGTTACTGTATTTCCAGCCGGTGAAAGGCTCGAAGTGCTCCTTTTGCACGAAGGCGCTGGCAGCCTCGTAGAATTTGGCCAGCGCCCTGGCCGTTGGCGAGATTTGCGGTTCCGGGCTGGCCGTGACGGGCGTGTCCGTACTGGTGGGAACTCCGCCGGTGCCTGTTGGGGTATTCGTCCGGGTCGCGGGCGGCGGGGGTGGCGACGACGCGGGCGTCGAAACCAGAGAAGATACCGTATTCATGACAATCCTTTCGTGGTCTGGTTCTGGCCGTAGAGCGCGGCGGGAGTGTTTGCCGTGAGGCTGGCGGCGGGCGTGGCAAGCTGGCTGCTCAGGCCCCAACTCAGGTTCCGGTCGTATTGTCTGGAACCGATCTCCAGGCCGTTCGGGGCGCGGGGCGCGGCTCCCCAGAGCTTGTCGCCTTCGGCGTAATCATCACCGAAGGAGTCGGGAAGTTGCTTCATCAAGGCTTCCATCGACTTTTTCCAGTACTCGCTCACGCTGTCTTCCTCGCCTCCGCCGCTTTCCCAAAATCGGATGTAATGCTCCATTCGGGCGACGTAGAACGGGTGATAGGTGGATTGCTCGATGGCGGATCCCGCCTGGTATTCGGCTATGCACGCCTTGAAGAAGTTGGGGGACCTGCCGCCGTTCACCTGCCGCTCGTTCGACGACTGAGCGACGACTCTGCTCGCCCAGGCATTATATTGTTTGCTATGTTCCGACCATGCGGCGTGGCGTTCATTGATGGTGAAGGCGTCGCCCTTGTCATACATGATTAAAGATAACTGTTCTCGGGACAATCCCGCGAAAGGGTTCTTACCGCTACGCCCATTGACGAACTCGGTTGCCTGCTTGGCGCGCGCCAATAATTCCGGGTCGTCGGTATCAGGCACTTCGGCATTGGCGCTGGCCCTGTTGGCATAATAGCTGTCTCCGACAAACTCATTTCTCAGGACTTTCTCCAGCACCGCCAGTTGTGATCGCGTCTTACCGGCGTCGCGCGCCGTTGCACGCGCCGCCGCTTCGCTCAACTGGTGGGCGAGCGTGGAAATTTGAGGGGTGTCGCCCATGGCGACCGCGCCCGTCTTGCCGCCGCCTTCCACCGCGCTGGTCGCCGCCACTCCCGCGAGAGACGACACGCCGCCCCACGTATTTGTGACAACCGGATTGATGGTAAGCATGGTGTCCCTCGAAAATTATCTATCTATTCTTTTAACGGCATCCATTCAGGAAACTTCAAGGCTTATGTCTGGAAATAATCAGTATTCGGCATCCGGCCAATCGTCACCATTGGCGCCGAGCCCGGCAAGGCGCTATGCGCCATTCCCGTGTAGCATAGACACCTTTGCAGACAGAGTGAAGGCATGATGCGTAGCGCCGCCGACCTTTTCGAAGAACTCAACTCGGTCGATGAGTCCATCCGTATCGAGGCCAAGCGCGCCAGCGAGCTGGGCAAGTCGGTGATGCAAACCGTCATCGCTTTTGCCAATGAGCCGGGGCTGGAGGGCGGCTATCTGCTGCTGGGCGGGGACTGGTTCATCAACGACAAGGGAGATACGGTGTACCGCGCCGCCGGTCTACCCAATCCCGACAAGGTGCAAAGCGACCTGGCAAGCCAGTGCGCGTCCAGGCTCAATGTCGCCTTACGACCGGAGATGCAGCTTGAAACCGTGGATGGCAAGACCGTGCTGGTGGTGTACGTCTCCGAAGCCGATGTCACGCAGAAGCCGGTTTACCTCAAGGCCACGGGTTTGCCGTATGGCGCTTATCGCCGCATCGGCTCCACCGACCAGCATTGCGTCGATGAAGACCTGTGGGTATTGCGCGGAGAAAACCAGCCGCTGCACGGGCCGGACTCCAGCGTCATGACGGATGCGCGGCCGGACGATTTCGACCCGGCGGCCGTGGCTGTCTACCGGCGTGAGCGTGCCCGCATCAATCCTCGCGCCGAGGAACTGGATTACAGCGACGAAGACATGCTCGAAGCTCTGGGCGCGCTGCGTCGCGTAGAAGGGCAGTTGCGCCCGACGCTCGCCGGCATTGTGCTGTTCGGCAAACCGCTGGCGCTGCGCAGGCTGCTGCCTGCGGTGCGTATCGACTATATCCGCGTGCCCGGCAACGAATGGGTGGAAGACCCGGAAAACCGCTTCCAGTCCATCGACATCCGCAAGCCCTTGCTGCTGGCGCTACCGCAGGTCGAAGCCAGTATCATCGACGAATTGCCCAAGGGCTTTCATTTACCCGAAGGGCAGTTGCAGAGCGTGCAGGAGCCGATCCTGCCACGCCAGGTTATCCGCGAAGCTCTGGCCAATGCCGCGATGCACCGCAGCTATACCGTGCACAGCCCGACCCAGATTATCCGCTACGGCAACCGCATCGAGATTCACAACGTCGGCTATTCCCTCAAGGAACCGACGCAGCTCGGCACGCCAGGCTCGCGCCTGCGCAATCCGGCCATCGCGGCGGTGCTGCACGACCTGCACCTCGCCGAAGCCAAGGGAACGGGCATTCGGGCAATGCGGCGTCTGGCGGCCGAGGCGGGCTTGCCTTTGCCTGATTTCCATTCTGACCGGCAGGCCAATGAGTTCAAACTCACCTTGTTCCTGCACAACCTGCTGACCGAGGAAGACCATGCATGGCTGCGCAGTTTTGCCGGCCCGGCCACCAGTGCCGATGAAGCCAAGGCGCTGATTTACGCCCGTTCCACGGGCGCGGTAGACAACTCCGCTTGCCGCGATTTTTGTGGCGTGGATACCCTGGCAGCCAGCCTAGTGCTGCGCCGGCTGCGGGATCGGGGATTGCTGGAAAAACAGGGGGCCGGTAGCCGCACTTACTACACACTTGCCGCTGCCGAACAGCACGAACAGCAGGTGGCTGTGGATTCCAGTCAGCCTGCGTTGCCACAGCATCCCCCTGATGATGAAGGTTGCAAGCTTGAGCTTGCAACCTTTCCCCCCGAGCTTGCAACCTTACTTGTAAGCTTGAAAGGTCGCGTTACCGGAGAAACCTTGCGTGAAGGCATCAACCGCCTGTGCGCCTGGATACCGCTGACGGGAGACCAGCTTGCAACCTTGCTCGGCAAGGATCGACACTACTTGCGTAATAAGCACTTGATTCCGATGGTACGCAACGGCCAATTACGTTTCCGTTACCCGGAAAGTTCCAAACACCCACATCAGGCCTATGTGGCGACCATGCCTGAGACATGATGCACGATTTGAGTACTGCCGTGACTATGAAAAGGAAATAACGTGGAAGTTCTAGGTATCGATGTTGGCGGAACAGGAATCAAATCAGCGATTGTCGAGACGACGACAGGCGAGTTGCTTTGTAAAAGGCATCGGGTCGCAACGCCGCACCCGGCCACGCCCAAGGCGCTCGCCGGGACATTGTGCGGCGTGCTCAAATACCATCGCTGGGAAGGCCCGGTGGGCATGGGGTTTCCGGCGGCGATACAGCGTGGCGTGGTGCGGACAGCGGCCAATATCGATAAATCATTCATCGATTTGCCGATTTCCGATTATTTTTCCGAGAAAACCGGCAACCCGTGCTTTGTCGCCAATGACGCCGACGTGGCCGGTCTGGCCGAAATGCGTTTTGGCGCGGGCAAGGATAATTCCGGCGTGGTGCTGATCGTCACCATCGGCACCGGGCTCGGCACGGCGCTGTTCAGTGACGGGCATCTGCTGCCCAATACCGAGCTGGGGCACATCATGCTGTCGAACGGAAAGGAAGCCGAACGCTACGCTTCCGAAACGGTGCGCGTGACCAAGGATCTCAATTGGGAGGATTGGGGAGAGCGCCTGAATCTTTACCTGCGCACGATGGAGAACCTGTTCTGGCCGGACCTGATCGTGCTTGGCGGGGGCGTCAGCGAGAAACTGGACAAGTTCTCGCCGATGCTCACGACCCAGGCGCCGGTCGTGGCGGCCAGTTTTCTTAATCGCGCGGGAGTCGTCGGCGCGGCGCTGTTTGCGGAGGAATCGTTATGCAGAATGAAATAAATACCCCCTCTCCCCCAGCCCCTCTCCCACAAGGGGAGAGGGGAATTCATTTGAAAATCGCGGTCATGGGCGCGGGGGCGGTCGGGTGTTATTACGGCGGTCTGCTCGCGCGGGCCGGGCATGAGGTACGGCTGATCGGTCGCGCGCGCCATGTGGAGGCGGTTGTCCGTCACGGTCTGCTGATGGAAACGAACGCCTTCAGTGAACATATCCCGCTCCAGGCAAGGATCGAGGCCGAAGGCGTGCGGGGCGTCGATCTGGTGCTCTGCTGCGTGAAGAGTGACGATACGGCGCAGGCGGCCGCGGCGATGAAAGCGCATCTTGCCGCCGATGCCATCGTCGTCAGCTTGCAGAATGGCGTCGACAATCCGAATGTGTTGCGTGCTCAGTTGGCGCAGGAAATCATCCCCGCCGCCGTCTATGTCGCGGCGCAGATGGCTGGCGACGGGCATGTGCGGCACCACGGCGGAGGAAAGCTGGTGCTGGGCAATACGCCGCGTAGCGGCCGGATAGCGGCGCTCTTTGCCGACGCAGGTATTCCGGTCGAAATTTCCGGCAACATCGAAGGCGAGCAGTGGACCAAGCTGATCGTCAATTGCGCCTATAACGCCTTGTCGGCGATCACCGCCCTGCCCTATGCCAAACTGGTAGAGCAGACCGGCGTGGCGCAAATGCTGCGCGATGTCGTTAGCGAATGTCTGGCCGTGGCGGACAAGGCGGGCATCGTGCCTGTCGGCAATGTATGGGAAAAAGTTGAACAGATCCCGCACACCATGCCGGGGCAGATGTCCTCGACCGCGCAGGATCTGCAGCGGGGCCGCCCCACCGAGATCAATCACCTGAACGGCTGTATCGCGCGACGTGGCGGGGAACTTGGCGTTCCCACACCGGTCAACCATGTGTTATTCACTCTGGTGAAAATCCTGGAATCCCGATCGTCATGATGCTGCCCGTCTGGCTGAAGAAGCTGCTCGCCAAACTCGACAAGAAAACGCACTCGCCCTCGCTGACGGCGTTCGAAATTTTCCGCTACATCGGACCGGGATTGCTCGTCACGGTCGGCTTCATCGATCCGGGCAACTGGGCCGCGAACATTTCCGGCGGCGCGGAGTTCGGCACCCAACTGCTGTGGGTCATCACGCTCTCCACCTTCATGTTGATCGTGTTGCAGCACAACGCGGCGCACCTGGGCATCGCCACGGGCTTGTGCCTTTCTGAAGCGGCCACCTTCCATCTGCCCGTCCGGACGGGGCGTTTTCTGGTCGGTTCGGCGGTGCTGGCCGCCATTTCGACGATGATCGCCGAACTGCTCGGTGCGGCCATCGCCATCAACATGCTGCTGGGCGTCCCGATTAAACTGGCGGCGCTCGTTTCCACGCTGTTCGTCGCCTTCTTCCTCTACAGCAATTCCTACAAGCGCATCGAAACGATAATTATCGGCTTCGTCTCGATCATCGGCATCTCGTTCATTTATGAACTGCATCTGGTGCCGGTCGACTGGGGGACCACGTTCCGGCACTGGGTAACGCCGACTTTCCCCGACGGGTCGATTGTGCTGGTGATGAGCATCCTGGGCGCCGTCGTCATGCCGCACAACCTGTTCCTGCATTCGGAAATCATTCAGAGCCGGCAATGGAATCTGGAAGATGAGCAGGTCATCAAGCGCCAGCTCAAGTACGAATTCCTCGATACGCTGTTTTCCATGGGCATCGGCTGGGCGATCAACAGCGCCATGATCATCGTGGCGGCTTATACCTTTTTCAGCGCGCGCATCGATGTCGTCGATCTCTCGCAGGCGTCCGTGGTGCTTGAACCCATTCTGGGCAAAGGAGCCGCGCTGGTTTTCGCCTTCGCCCTGCTCTGCGCCGGCATCGCCTCGTCGATCACCGCCGGCATCGCCGGCGGCAGCATTTTCGCCGGCCTGTTCGGCGAACCTTACGACATCAAGGACGCGCATTCCAGGCTGGGCGTCAATCTCATACTGGGGCTTTCGCTGGCGATCATTTTCCTGATCGATGACACCTTGCAGGGACTCGTTCTGTCGCAGGTCGTGCTCTCGCTGCAACTCCCCTTCACAATCTATCTGCTGGTCCGCCTCACCTCCTCCCGCGAGGTGATGGGCGCTCACGTCAACCCGCCGCGCACCCGCTGGCTGCTGATATCTTTCGGGATCATCATCACATTGCTCAACTTTTATCTGTTATTCGATTTCGCCAAAGGGGTGCTGTCCTGATTTGAGCAAAGCAGAACGCAACGAACTGGCCCGATTGACTACCCGACTGATTCGGGCCTGGAAAGGGAAATTAATATGAATCCGGCATTTGAAAGCATCGACGTGGTTTACAGGAAGCGATAGAACACGCCGAAGGACGTTTGCCCGCAGCCCATGTTCACCATCCGCGTCAAGTAGATGTGAGGTTGGGTAAGCGCGGCAAACTCCAACATTGAGGTAATTCATTGCTTGGTGTGTTGGGGTTCGCTACGCTCACCGCCAACCCATACTCTCGTGGCATCACTTCAAGCTTGGGCGATCTTCCTCTACGCGAACCGCTTCGCCTTCGATGATCTCCGCGTTGCCTGGGACATGGCCCGAAGCGTTACCGTTGCCGTTACCGCCAGGCGGTTCGAACTCCTGAGTTCGTATCTGTTCGCGCATCGCCCGCCGCAGGGCGCGTGTTTTCCACCAGAAGTAACCCCAGAACGCCAGTGCGGCCACCACGGTGACCGCGAAGAGCACCACGGCGCCCATCATCACGGCGCCGATTACAAGCACCGCGAAAACGGCGCCGACGATCCGGGTCGCAAGGCTTTGCGGCGGCCGGCCCCGCGTATTAAAGTTGATAAACATCATTCGCTCCCGTGCCTTCCATCGCCATGTCGACAGCGTGTTTCGACAGATGCGAAGCAAACAGTCCGATGAAGTCGTACTCGAAATGACGCAGATAGGTTCCCCGGCGCAGCCCGATGCGCGTGGTCGTCAGGCCGAACAACTGGGAAACGTCGCACGCCAGCAATCCCTGATCGCGCGCGGGGTCGTAGGCGATGCTGGCGATGATGCCCAGGCCAAGGCCCAGAGTGACATAGGTCTTGATCACGTCGGCGTCGATAGCGGTCAGCACGATGTTCGGCTTGAGTTCTTCCCGTTCGAACGCCCGGTTGATCAGGGAACGGCCGGCAAACGCCGGGTCGTAGGTGATCAGCGGCCAGCTCGCCAGAGAGGAGAGCGTGATGCCGTTCTCTTCCAGGATGGGATGCCCTTCCGGCGCGACGACGCTATGCCCCCACTGGTTGCAAGGCAGCATCACCAGTTGCGGATATTGATCCAGCGTTTCAGTGGCGATGGCGATGTCCGCTTCGCCTTTGAGCGTCCATTCCGCGATTTGCGTGGGGCTGCCTTGGTGCATCGACAGGCGAACTTTCGGATGCCGTTCGATAAAGCGCTTGACCACCGTCGGCAGGGCATAGCGCGCCTGGGTGTGGGTGGTGGCGATGACCAGACTGCCGCTGTCGCCTCCGGCGTATTCCTCGCT
This sequence comes from Betaproteobacteria bacterium, assembly GCA_025997075.1. Lineage (GTDB taxonomy): Bacteria > Pseudomonadota > Gammaproteobacteria > Burkholderiales > Rhodocyclaceae > Propionivibrio. Next base: position 8,617 of record BNUC01000023.1, read on the forward strand.
GACCCGCTTGATGTTGGCCACTTCCTGAAGGATGCGCCCGGCGATTTCGAGCACGCGCCGGCCCGGCTCGGTCACCGCCGTCAGCCGCTTGCCGCTACGTTCGAACACCACCACGCCCAGCTCGTCTTCGAGCATCTTGATTTGTTTTGATACGCCCGGTTGCGAAGTAAACAGGATTTCAGCGGCATCCGACACATTGAGCCCGCTACGCGCCACTTCGACCAGATAACGCAACTGCTGAAGTTTCATTCCTCAATCCAAATAACATTCGGTTCTAATAAGCTAACTTAACATTCTTTTTTGTTCAAGCTGTAAATCCAAATTATTTGACAGCAACAAAGACGAAGAAGCTGCCGTTCATCCAGACGCAACGGACACTCACTCCAAAACCGAACCACGCGACCACCAACACTGATCAGGAGCGCCCGTCATGGTAGTCACCATACCGAAGATGTGCTCACGCTGCACATGAACCTGAGCGAGGCCAATCTCGTCGAATATCTCGGCGGCGGAAAGGATTACATTCAGGCGAATCCTTTTGACTGATCCGGGGACGAATGGAATCACTTCCTGTTTTGACGGCGAGCCACATACATCCCACTGCCAACGATGACCAGAATCCCAAAAAGCGAAATTGTATCGGGGACTTCTCCGTAGATCGCCCAGCCGAACAGCAAAGCAAATACGAGCTGCGCATAAGTAAACGGCGCCGCCACCGCGGGACCTATTCGCTGAAATGCCTCGATCAACAGATAATGGCCGACGCCCGCCGAAAGAGCATGGCAGGCTAACAGGAAGCCGTGCGCGAAGCTGTTTATCGTCCAGCTCGACTGCCAGGCCAGGCTGGTTACGATCAGGCCGACCATGCCGGTGTAGAAATGCATCGTCAGGGGTTTTTCCGCCCCTCTGAATTTGCGCGTAAGGATTTGATAAAAGCTGGTGCAACATGCCGATAAAAACGGAAAAAGCGCCGCGAGTTGAAACAACTCGCCACCGCCGGGCCGAACAATGACGAGCACTCCGGCGAAGCCCAGAATAACGGCCACCCAGTTGCGCGTTTCGACTTTCTCGCCCAACATCGGTACCGAGAGCGCGGTCAACAGTAATGGCGTCACAAAATTGATGGCCGTGGCGTCCGCCAACGGAATGTAGCGCACGCCGAGCATGAACAGGGAAGCCGATCCGATCAACAGCACCGCGCGCAACACCTGCAACACCGGGCGGTGGGTTCTCACGAGGTTCAGCCGCATGCGCGGACCAAACACCGCCAGCATGAATATCACATGCGCCAGGTAGCGGACCCACAATAATTCGGCGACCGGGTAAAAACGCGTCAGATATTTGGAGATGGCGTCATAGATCGCGAAAAGAGAGACGGTAACCAGAATGAGGGCGATACCCCGCTCCCGCTCGGAAGCGAATTTGTAGGTCGGCAGAAATTTCATATTTTCCCCGTGACGATCAAGGCCAAGGCAGCGCTGTTCGAAAAAACAAAACGGCCAGCGTCACACATCTTCCATGATGATACGCTGGCGATCTGGAAATTGAATTACACATCCGCCAGGATGGCCGGACTGGCCAGCCGCGCCGCGAACGATTCTTGCCCCAAGACGCCCAAGACACTTAGCGCCCTGCTCAATCTTTCCGGATACGCCGTCGCCAGTAAGGTAAGAGAGCCACGGCGGTCGCTTGCTTCATCATCAGTCCCGCCGGCAAGACGTTGGCATTGCCGGGCGACGGCGTCGGCCACGTCGACCAGCACGGCGCGTCCGGCCACAATCGGTTCCAGCACTGGCGCGAGGAAGGCGTAGTGCGTGCAGCCGAGCACGATGTGATCCGCGCCCACGGCCAATACGGGTTCCAACAGGCGACGCGCCGTTTCCGCGAAGTCCGGATCGTCCAGTTGCAGGCTTTCCACTTTTGTCGCCCAACCAGGACACGGCAGAATATCGACCCGTACCGGGCCGGCGTGCTGCCGGATCAGGCGCGCCAAGCGCTCGCTACGCGCGGTCGATTCCGTCGCCAGCACGGCGATGTGACCGCTCTTTGAAGCCGCTGCCGCCGGCTTGACGCCCGGTTCGACGCCAACCACGTCAATAATACGCGGCAGGGATTCCCGCAGCGCGGCCACCGCCGCCGCGGTGGCGGTATTGCAGGCCACCACGATCTGCCGGCATTCCTGTCGTTCCACGAGGTATCGCCCGATACGCAGCACACGCTCGCGAATGTAGACATCGTCCTTGTCGCCATACGGAACATGCGCCGTATCGGCAAGATAAGCGAGGTCCGAACGCGGCAGCGCGCGGGCGATGGCGGCCAGAACCGAGAGTCCGCCAATGCCGCTGTCGAAGACACCGATCATGTCAATCTTTTCGGAGAGGAAATCGCCCTCATCGCGTTGGCAAGCGCGCGGCGATAACCGCGATCTCGACGCGTATCTCCGGGTCGGCCAGCCGAGCCTCGATGCAAGCCCGCGCGGGCGCCGTTCCCTCTGGAACCCAGGCGTCCCAGACAGCATTCATCCCGGCGTAGTCGGCCATGTCGCGCAGATAAATGGTGGCCAGCAGCAGGCGCGACTTGTCACTCCCGGCCTGGATCAGTAGCCTTTCCACACTGGCCAGCATGTCTCTGGTTTGTCCGCCGATGTCGGCGTCAGGCGACGGCGGCACTTCGACGAGATAGACCGTGTCGCCGTGCGCGACGACATCGGAATAGCGGCGCGTGGTTCCATGACGTTCGATGCTCATGCGTTTCTTTCAAAACAACGAAACAAATGTAGGTTGGGAAAGCCGGAATGTTAACGTTGCGGCGCATCCCGACGCTCGTATCTTCCGGCGCTACGCGCCGCTTATTTACGATTGTCGGGTTACGTTTCGCTTACCCAACCTACAAAACCCAGCCTGCACGACTGTCAGTGTTTATTGCCAAACAGCGTGCTGACCGGAATCTTGCCGATCTTCTGGCACCATTCCTGCGGACCGGTGACGTGCACCGAGGTGCCCGTTGAATCGACGGCGACGGTGACCGGCATATCCTTCAGGTCGAACTCGTAGATGGCTTCCATGCCCAGGTCTTCGAAGGCGACAACTTTGGACGTTTTGATGGCTTTGGACACCAGATAAGCCGCACCGCCGACGGCCATCAGATAAGCCGACTTGTTATCCTTGATCGCCTCGATGGCGGTCGAACCGCGTTCCGACTTGCCAACCATCGAAATGAGGCCGGTTTTCTCCAGCATCATGCGCGTGAACTTATCCATGCGCGTCGCCGTCGTCGGACCCGCCGGGCCGACCGCTTCGTCGCGGACCGGGTCCACCGGGCCGACGTAGTAGATCACCCGGTTGGTAAAGTCTACTGGCAGCTTCTCGCCCTTGGTCAACAGGTCCTGAATGCGCTTGTGCGCGGCATCGCGGCCGGTGAGCATCTTGCCGTTCAGCAGCAGCTTCTGGCCGACTTTCCACGAGGCGACCTGTTCCTTGGTCAGGGTGTTGAGGTCGACGCGTGTGGCGGTCTTGGTGTCCGCGGTCCAGGTGACGGCCGGCCAATCTTCGAGCCTCGGCGGTTCGAGTTTGGCCGGGCCGCTGCCGTCGAGATGGAAATGGATATGGCGCGTGGCCGCGCAGTTCGGAATCATGGCGATCGGCAGGTTGGCCGCGTGGGTCGGGTAGTCGAGCACTTTAACGTCCAGCACGGTGGTCAGACCGCCCAGACCTTGTGCGCCGATGCCCAGCGCGTTGATCTTTTCGTACAGATCAAGCCGTAATTCCTCGGCCCGCGTTTTCGCTCCGCGCGCCTTGAGTGCATTGATATCGATCGGCGCCATCAGCGATTCCTTGGCCAACAGCATGGCCTTTTCCGGCGTGCCGCCGATGCCGATACCGATAATGCCCGGTGGACACCAGCCGGCGCCCATCAGCGGAACAGTACGCAGCACCCAGTCGACAACGTCATCGGAGGGATTGAGCATGGCGAACTTGGCCTTGGCTTCGGAACCGCCGCCTTTCGCCGCGCAAATGACTTCGACGTGATCGCCCGGCACGATCTCATAATGCACAATGGCCGGGGTGTTGTCCCTGGTATTCTTGCGTTTTCCGGCAGGATCGGCGAGCACGGAAGCGCGTAGCGTATTGCCCGGATCCGTGTAGGCGCGCTTGACGCCTTCGTTGATCATTTCCTGCAGGCTCAGCGTGGCGTCGGCCCATTGCACATTCATGCCAACCTTCAGGAAAACCGTGCCGATACCGGTATCCTGGCAGATCGGACGATGTCCTTCGGCGGACATGCGCGAATTGGTCAGAACCTGGGCGATCGCATCCTTGGCGGCCGGCGACTCCTCGCGCTCGTAAGCTTCTCCAAGCGCTTTGATGAAGTCGCGCGGATGATAATAGCTAATGTACTGAAAGGCATCGGCAATACTCTGAATCAGGTCTTCCTGTTTGATGACAGTCATCTCTTGGCCTCGTTGGAAGTGGATTAAAGAAGAAAAACGACAACAAAAAACGGCCGGCAGCAAGGCCGTGAAATTGACCGGAATTCTACCAGTAAGCTGTTGGTGGCAGACGGCGCTTTCACTTTTTTCCGAGGCGCGATCACCTTCCATCCACACATCGTGATCAAGCCAGCGTAATGCGCCGTGAATGCCCACCCACGGCTCCGTCCACCGTTTCCGCCTTCGCCGCCCGCGTGGGCACGGCCTGCGGCCTTTAGGAGTACGCCCAAATGCCGGGCACAAAAAGAAATGGCGACAGGCATGATTGCCTGTCGCCTAAAACACCCAGAAAGGCAGAGTTTCAAACTGGAGAGGTTTCCGCCCCTGGCTGTGGAGGGAAATAACCGGCCACCTCCATTTTCGATCGGACATGGCCGGGTTGGTGGATCGGTTTCCAGTTAGCCGCGGCTACGAATCACAGCCTTGGCCTTGGTGAATGGAATGTCAGCTTTATGTCAAACGTCTACTGCGTTAATACCTTGTATTGACCTGCTCCGACACCATTTTCCCAGTAGAACAGCGTGCCGGCCTGGTCGCCCTTCTGCCATTTACTGAACCAGTCTTCCCACAATTTATCAATATTTTCGGGAATCTGGTTGTGGCCCTTTCCGTAGCATTGGCCATAGACAAACAGCGGCACACCTTGATTCTTCCAAGTATAGGTCTTATAGCGGTTGGCCGTTGCGGTCGGTTTGAGAATCAGGCTGATGGGGGTATTCTGAGGAACCAGGCTGGCCGAAATGCCGTCCGTCAAAGTGTAGGTGGGGTTAAGCATTTCGTCAGCCAGCGCCGGGCCAATCAAGCGTTTCAGCCAGTAATCCTGGCAGTTTGCGGTCGTTCCGTATTGTGAGTTCATTGAACCGCGCCAATCTCCAGCGACAAGAGGGCCAAACTTCATCGGCCAGTAATCATATTCGCCGTAAATGGTATAGAGGGGGACAAGCGCCGTGGAAGAACCTTGAGGCGCTGCAGAATAGGTCCCCGAGGTGTGGCCGAACGCAGCAAAAGTATTCACCAACGTCGCATCCCGGGCGAAAGTCGTTACTGCTCCGCCGCCCATCGACTGGCCGTAGACATAGAGACGGCGGTCGTCCGCCGCCACGCCAAGACTCCGGCAGTCCTCCTTGACCAGCCCTACCAGATCCGTCAAGTAGGCAGCAGTAGTCGTATCGTAGGTCACGGCAATGAAGCCATACTTGTTCGCCGCTGTCTTGATATCGAGGGCTTCCATGAACACAAAGGCGGTCTGACCCGCGCCATGGGTGCAGAACAATACCGGGGCGGGTTTGGTCAGGCTGTAATTCTTTTTAACGCTGTCCGGTACATAAACTATATAGGTCTGTTTGGTGGTGCTACCACTCCACATGTGATCCTTGAAAAGCATATTGCCAGCGGCAATGGCTTGCGCATAATCCAGACGCCTGGTGATGAAGTGGCCATAGACAGAGTTGTTGTCATAACCGCTGTACTGGGTCAGGAAGCCGTAGATATTCTTCGTCAGCGCGGGACTATTCAGCGTGACGCTGCCCGATTTTATCGCTACCTGCGATTTGACATCACTGGAGGCCGTGGCCAGGGCATTTGACATTTCCTTTTCCTGCCAGAAAATTTCTCCATAGTCGACATCGGCGACAGATACGATTCCGCAATCATTTACGCCCGCCCAATAGGAGAGCAGCGAAGGCGCGGTATTTCCCACAAACCAGGTGGGAATGGGAACATCTCTGTAGTACTGGGCTGCAAACGTGCGCTGGTCGGTAACAGGATCGCCGTTTATATCGGTATAACCTGTAAAATCCAGATGGTTCGGCTGTCTGGTCTGGCCAATCTGCGTATTGCCGGCGGCGTTCAGAAGCGCGTTATAGGCGGCATCCGCCGTCGCTTCCAGATAAACCTGGCTGATCATCGACAGGGGGTTGCTTGCGGCAAAGAGCTGGAGGGGAGCGGCGCCCGCGCCATAACCAACCAGATAGTGGTAGGTCATCGCGGAGTAATAGGGACCGCTGCTCACCAGGGTATTCATAGCCGCGGTTACATACTCAAGCTCGGTTTGCACATTGCCCCAAATGCCGTTACTGCCCGGCTTCATAATAAGCAGGCAAGCCAAGCCCTTATCCGCAAGGTCAAACCAGCCTGCATCGCCCAGGAATTTTTTGCTTTGCACGCCCGGCGGCAGAGTAATGCCAATCCAGAATTCGCGCTGGCGGGCGCCCTCGGGGATATAGACTTCAATCTCACGGCTGGCGCTGCCTGCGGTCACCGACCAGGTGAAGTAGCCGTTTAATCTCTGATAGCTGCCGATTGTTGTGGGCTGCAGGGTAGCGTCCGTGATGGGTGTCGCGTCAGGATATTCCCTGGGTACACCTGGATCAGTGCCGGGGTCCGTGCCGGGATCGGTACCGGGGTCGGTACCCGGATCGGTGCCGGGGTCCGTGCCTGTGTCAGGATCAGAGGTTGACGATCCACCTCCGCCGCCGCAACCATACAGCGCCGCCGATGCTAACAGGGCCTGCGCACCGAGAATCTTTCCAAAACGCCTCCGTGAGATATTCTCTGCTATCTGCGCATCGAAGCCATTCTTCGGACTATCCAGATACTGAATCGGTTGCGCTGTTTTTACGTTTTCATCCAATTTCTCTGACATATTCCCTCCTATAGATAGACACTACAAAGAAATCCACTTCCAATTATTTGTCCCTATGCTTACATAACGGCTTATGGCGTCACGATTGTTCTTTTGCGCAGCATTTGCTCATGAAGCCTATTCCAGATCACTATATTGATTGGGGAGAGAATCAGACATCAGGATTCGACTGAAAATCACTTCGATTTTCCTGATATTTATTTCGATTTTCCCAAAAAAGGACACATTTTCCCTAGGTACTCAACCTGGGTTTCCATCCGCAGGAGTACGCCGGGCGCACCAAAAAAAAGCGACAAGCATGATTGCCTGTCGCTTAAAACACCCAGAAAGGCGGAGTTTGAGACTGGAGAGGTTTCCGCCCCTGGCTGTGGAGGGAGATAACCGGCCACATCCCTTTTGATCGGACGTGGCCGGGTTGGTGGATCGGTTTCCAGTTAGCCGCGGCTACGAATCACAGCCTTAGACCAGAGCCACCGTAAACGTATAAGTACTCGAAGTGCTTCCATCCGGCGCGACGATTTCGACCGTGATCTGGGTTCCCGCTCCTACCGGCAGCGTCACGCTTGATCCTTGCGCAAGCGTTGCCCCGTTGACCTTCATCGACGTAATCTTGTTCGACATCGCCGTCGGCTTGAACACGATACTACCCGTCCCGTTCGGCACGTTGATGATGTACGCGTAGGTCCAGGGGTCGAACTTGTTCGGCAGTTTGTTATCCACGCCACTGGCCGGCCTGGCCCAATAGACATCCTTGCCAACCAGCGCGCCGCCAGTGATCTCGATATTACTCAGCACCGAATACTTCTTGTAACCGTCGGCCACGTTGTAGTCGATCGTGGCGTTGGTGGGATAACCCGCGGCCGCCGTCGGCTGGGTCAAGATGCCGTCCACCGACGTAGCCGAATAGCTTCCACCCACTTCGTTGGCGATCCAGTTCTTGTCGTGCCACATGCCCCAGGGATCGTCGAGATCACCGTTGTGGTACCAGATCATGCGGTTCCTGGCTCCACGAATCGATGGCCACGTGTATTCGGGACCGTAGTCGATGAGATTCTGGTAGGTCTTGATGAAATTGAGGGCGGCTTCATTGCCGACCGGGAAGTCCTGGTGCGCGTTGGTCAGCTCGCTCACCACACCACTCGTGCTGCTCTTCTGGTAATTCGACCAGAGTTGCTGCACCAGCGAGAGCATCAGGTCGGACCTGGCCCCGCTGTATTGCGTCGTATCGGCGGTGTAAGGACGGTTGCACGCCCACATGTCCGAAGCATACACCCAGCCCGTCTCGTTGATGATGATCGTCACCAGACCATTCTCGTGACCCGGTTGTTGCCACGCCGTCACGTGGCAGTTGCCGAGATCGAACACCTGGCCGTCGGTCAGCGCGACGGACCGTGCGCCATACGTTCCCACCGAGGCCTTGTTCTGCGGACTCATATACATGGTGATGCCGTTGTGGACGAAGCTGCCGACCTGCGCCGCGTGGTCGGGATGGTTGTGTCCCAGAATACCGATATAAGGTTTCCCTTTCGCCAGTGTATCCACGAAAGGTTTCATTCCCTCATTGCTGCCCTCACTTCCTCTATAACTGGTTTGCAGGAAATCGAAGATGATGCCACCCGTACTGCCTTCGATGTAGTAAGCGTTGGCCTGCAGATTTTCGGACGGGTTGAAGACTTTCCAGACAGCCGGTGTGGTGCTGGTCGGCGCATGCACCAACTTGGCCTCGTAAGGAGAGTTGCTCGGCAGGAAGACGTCCCAGACGAATTCACGCACGGCGCTATCCTGCATTCCGTCCTTTTTTGCCACCGTCTTTATGCGCACAACCTTCTGGCCGGTTCCGGAGTACTGGTGCTGTATGACACCATTGCTCCAGAAGGCCCAGGGCGTCGTCGGATCGCCTGGCTCTGAACCATCAATGGTTTGGGTGTAGTAGATCTGCGCGCCATCGGTCGGCGTCTTGAAGCTCACGTAACGGCGCGGCGCGGTCGTCCCCGGCTTCGGCATGACCTGTACCGGCGAGACGATCGTCGAGGTGATCCGGCCCAGGATACTTTTTGCTTCCTCCCCGGTCAGCGTTCCTTTCGGCGAGAAAGTCGTGGCGCTGTTCCCGCCCATGAAGCCGGCAGCCACGATGGCCTTGACGCTCTCAAGCTTGCTCGCGCTGATGCTGCTCGCGTCGGTAAAAGCGGCCAGCGGATTACTCGTCGCGGTCGGAATCTTGAACGCCTGGACGTACATGTCCGCCGCGTCCTCGCGCGTCACCAGTTCTTCCGGATAGAAGTAACCCAGCACATTGCTCACGACGTTTTCTTCCAGTGCCGTCTCGATCTGCCTGGCATAAGGCGTCACGCCAATGGCGACGTCGCTGAAGAACGGCTGTTCGTTGGCAAAGCGGTCTTTGTATTCGCTCGAATGCGGCCAGTCGAAATAGTCGGAAATCGTCGCCAGGAATGCCGCGCGTGTCAGTTCCTGCTCCGGCGGTGGCTCGACAACCGGCGGTTCGGTTCCCGGATCAGTTCCGGGGTCCGTGCCTGGGTCGGGATCAGGGGTTGACGATCCACCTCCGCCGCCGCAGCCGGGCAACAATGCGGCCGAAACCAGTACGGTCTGAGCCCCCAGTAGTTTGCCAAAACCCCGGCGCGATATCTTCTCGGTCAACAAACCGTCTACCAAACCTGAAGCCTGTTGCGGCTCCGCCAATTGTTCAACTTCTTCCTTGATTTTCTCAGCCATTATTCCCTCTCCTTCGATAAAGACACACTCGCCTCCGGATGAACCGATGGCAACCCGCTACGGTCAGCCCGATACCTGGACTACGCCAGCATCAGGAATTGTAAGAACTGGAGAAAAACCCCGTAATCGGGGAATCCCCGCAAATGCCCTACGAAATTCCTGAACACGACTCAGGGAAAACGCCAAACCCGAGATACCGCCAACAGATGGTCAGGAATGGATGCCCGGCGGTGTGGCCTGGGTACGGCCCATCAGGACCGTCTCCTATGCCGATTTCTCCAAGCAGAAAAGACCATTCCCAAACCCAAGCTACGGTCTGAGAATGGCTCTTTCTGTCAATACCTATCCAGCCAGGTCGTAGCAAAGAAATCCAGGCCGTTATCCCAGTCGGCCACAGCACTCGTATCGCCGAAATTGAGACGCTCCCGGAATATGACGTTATACTTCGGCCAGGGAACGCTACTGGTCGATGGATCACCCGTCTTGGCAAAGGCCACCAACGCATTCATCATCTGGTCAGCCAGTTGCGCATCCCAGGCGCTCCGGATGTATGTCGAACCATCCGCGTTCGGAGCACCGATCTCGCCGTGCCAGTATTGATTATCCGATCCATGGGGCGCCGCCACGGCAATCCCGGTCGATTGAGGTGTCTGCGTACGGGAAAAGATATAAACCCACGCCGGCGATTTGCCATGAACAATGACGTTGGTAGCGTGGTACACCGATGCACGTCCAGATGAAGCCGCATTTTTCAGGCTCGACAGCGCTGCCGATATGGCCGTTTGCGTATCGGCTGCTGGTACGAAGAGGTTATACACCGTTCCCCAGTAACCGCCAAAGATTGATTGAAGATTTGCTTGATAAGCAGCAATCGTCGTCGAGTTCGTCAACTGGTTCGTCACCGATGTCGGCGCACTTTCTCCCGAGGTATACCCGGCGATGACAGGAACATCATTATGATTGCCCTGTGCAAAAATCGTGTCGGGTTTGTCGGGAATGACATAACCATCAATGCAAGGTTCGGCAAACGATGGGCCAATGGCCGTAATCGTCGGATCGGAAATCGCAGTCAACATCTCATCCATCGTCTTCTTCCTCAACGCAGCCAGATTTGCAGCGCCGGCCGCGTGCATTATCTTGAGACCGGTCTGCTCGTGCGTTGCCAGTGTTGGCGGATTGGCCCAGGGACCAGGCCAGCCGCTCTGAGCAACGATTTTATGAAAGATACCTTTCGCCAGAGGACTCACATTGAGGAGCCCCATTTCGATGCCACCGGAGGACTGCCCGCTAATCGTTACATTTTTGGGATCGCCACCGAATTTGCCGATATTGCGCTGCACCCAGTTCAAGGCATAGATGATGTCGAGAATCTGATAATTACCGGAAGCATTGTGCGACGATTCGGCCGTCAACTCAGGCAAGGCCAGATTACCGAAAATACCGAGGCGATAATTGAAATTGATGTAAACAATGCCCTTCTTGGCCAGTTGTTCGCCTCCAAAGCGTAGCGGAGACGCGCTGCTAGTCTTGAAGGCTCCGCCATGAACATATACCACGACCGGCGCCTCGGCGTCTTCCTTGAGTTCGGGCGGAACCCAGATGTTCATATACAAACAGTCTTCGCTGATCGTGTCTCCATTCGCTGCGGTACCAGCCGCCTGAGCGCAGGCATTGCCCATCTTCACGGTCTGTTTTGTTTCCGTCCAGGTAATCGCTTGGGGCTCTTTCCAACGAAGATCGCCAACAGGCGGCGCTGCATAAGGAATACCGTAAAAAGCGGTGACACCGGAAGTCAATTTTTGTCCAGCGATGATACCGCTATCGATTGCTACCGAAGTTTTCACCGGCTCGGCAGGCTGAGTTACGGAATCATCACTGTGGCCGCCACCGCCGCCGCAACCGTACATCGAAACAGCCACGACCGCGGACACGCCAACGGCAAGACAGCAACGTGAAATTTTTACCCACCCCCGGCCACAACCTGGAAAACCAGATATACCATTCATTTTTTAATCCCTTCGCAAATATGGAAATCAACTATCGCTTTGATCGACTTCGCCCAACCGCCCTCGGGACGGACCGTTCCCACTTGCCTCCGGATGAACCGATGGCAAACCACTGCGGTTGACCGATGCTTGGGCCACGCAGATACTAAGAATTATAAGAACCGGGGAAGCCCCCCGAAATCAGGGAATTCCCACAGATGCCCTGCGAAATTCCTGAACACGACTCAGGGAATACGCCAGTTGGTATTTCTCTATCTTTCGAGGAAGGAAAGCCGGAGCAATTGCGCCGCGTTGCGTCGGAAGCTACGCTTCTGGATTCCGGCTTTCGCCGGAATGACGGAGGAGAGAAACAGGCTGCTGGAGGGCATTAATGGGTTGCGTAGATACTGGGAAAGCCGTGAAGCGGCGCATCCCGACGATCGTATCTTCTGGCGCAAAGCACCGCTTGTTTACGATTTGTCGGGTTGCGCTTCGCTTACCCAACCTACACGGGCTGGATTCCTGCCTTCGCTGCAATGTCGAGGTTCCATCCACCCCATAACGTAAAACGCTCCAACAGGCTACAGGGGGACGATCCCTCGGCGAATCGCGTAGTGGACGAGGCCGGCAATATCATGGATATCCAGTTTTTCCATGATTTGCGCACGGTAGGTTTCGACTGTCTTGACAGAGAGATTGAGTTGGCTGCCGATCTGTTTCGTACTGCGGCCTTCCGCGATCATCTTCAGTACCTGATTCTGCCGTTCCGTGAGCCGGGACAGAGGATCGTCGTTTCCTCCGCGTCCCAGATAGCCGTCGACGACGGTTTTCGAGATCGCGGATGACAACCAGGTATTCCCTTTATTGACGGCATCGATGGCCAGCACCAATTCATCCGGCAACACATCCTTGAGCAGATAACCCGCGGCGCCCAGTTTCAGCGCGCGATGCACATGTTCCGCGCTGTCATGCATGGAAAGTATGATGGTTTTTACACGGCCCGGATTTTCAATTTGCGCCAGAACGTCAAACCCCGACATGTTGGGCATGGTCAGATCGAGAAGGACGATGTCGGGATCGACTTCCGAAATCAGCTTCAGCGCCGAAAGCCCATCCGATGCCTCACCCACGACCTCGACTCCGGAAACTCCTTCAAGCAGTGACACGATCCCCGCCCGAATCAGACGGTGATCATCCACGATGACAATGCGGGTCACCATCAAACCTCCTCGACCTCATCGAATACCGCTTTCACTTCGACGCCTCCCTCGGGCAATGCCTGGATATGCAAGGTTCCCCCATTCGCCGTCACGCGTTCGCGCATTCCGACGAGTCCCAGCGAGTTCGCGGAGATTTGCGCCGAGTGGTATTTTTCGATGGCGAATCCCATCCCGTTGTCCTTGACGGCAAGCGTCAGCCGGGAGGAATCGCGGATCAACGAAATATCGATCCGCGTCGCCTGCGCATGACGCAGGCAATTCGTCAGCGCTTCCTGCACCACGCGGAAACAACATAATTCGAGATCGCCGCGGAATCTCCTTTGGTCAATGTTTTCGCAGAACTGGACATTCTGAAAGACGGGGCGGATCACTCTGTCGATATGCGAACGCAATGCCGCGGACAAACCAAGCTGGTCCAGTTCCGACGGTCGAAGCCGATAAGCGATTTCACGTACGTTGCCGACCATATCTTCGAGCATTTGCTGGCCGCTGATCAGCAAGGCATCGGCCTTTTCGTGGTCCTGGAGACCTTGTCTGGCACGATTGAGCATGATCTTGAGCGCGGTCAGTGACTGTCCGATCTCATCGTGCAGTTCGTGGGATATGCGCCCCCTTTCCTGTTCCTGCGCAACCAGAATTCCCTGTGCGATATCCTTCAATTCTTCCTGTTTTCGGTAGAACAATCGTTCCATTCGATATTTCATGACCATCAGCCGATAGATCATCAACCCGCCCACCAGCACAATGATCGCCAGGGCGAACGGCACTCTCGTCCGCTCCCACCATCCGGTCCTGATGAAGGACACGGGAATGCTGATGAACGCCGTCACGTGATAAGGAATCAGGCGCTGATAGACAACCAGCATTTCCGAATCCGTCGCGGCATGATTGATCCTGACGAAGCCTTTGTGGGGAAATTCTCCCGTTTTCATGTGACTGTCCAGCACCGCCGCATCGGCTTGAGCGAACTGATTTTCGGGCTTGATTCCGGGATTCACCGAATACCGGCTGATCAGATATCCCGTATCGTGAATGAGGCCGAGCGTGGATTCCCGCGGAACCAGAGAGGTTCTCCAGATGTCCTGCAAGCTCCCCACGGTCAATCTCGAACGGACGATGTATCTGAGCACGCCACGCTGGTCGCGTATGGCAAAACGGAAAGGCATGACCAGCCCCACGTCGAAAATGCCATCCTCCGGACGCTCGAACTCCAGCCGCTCGCTCTCCAGCGAGCCTCCGGGTTCATTCTGTGAGGGTATTTCCGACAGAAAGTAGGGCCGATGTCCGTTCAGGACGATATCCGTCTCCGCAATCAGTTCACCGTTTCCCGAAAATAGCGCAAACCATCGCTGGCCGCGACTGTTCTCTTTGTAGTTGTTCAGCATGTCGATCGCCTTGTCGGCGGAAACCCGCTGATGCTCTTGCAAGAGTTCGTTCCCCAAGATCCGATACTGCTTTTCGATGTACTGGAAATGCATTTCGCAAGACTGGACGGAATAGCGCAGGAGGGAAGAAAACTTTCCAATCTCGTATTCCTGTTCCGTCACCCAGGAATAGCGGGCAAAACCGACCAGAAGCACAATGAACACCCCCATCATGAACCTGACCAGCAGATTCACATTCCGGAGTTGGGCGCTGGAATCGTGCGTTCCAATATCAGAGTTCATCGTAAAGCTAACTCCGGTTGAAACCTCGCCCTTCAGGGCGGTGGGAGCCATACCCCTTTCTTACGGCCGGGGTTTCGGCGACCGTTTTGGGATGGGTTGCAAACCCCTTCCAAAACACCTTAGACCGACAGGCCTGAAGGCCTGTCGCTAATTTCTTGCTATTTTCGGACGCTCATCGGTAAAACTTCCAGAGTGAGCCGCCAGGCACACTCGGGTTATTTGTCGACGACGGCCAGAAGTCGCACGTAAACCCCGGTGGCACCTTTGATGTTGGGAAACGTTCCAATGGTCAGGCATCGTTTCTTGCCGATTTCCCCGATATTGGCGAGATTCTCGACGACCAGCACATTGTTTCCCATGAAAATCTGGTGCGCATCGGTATTCGGGCCGTCCGGGGAAATGGTTTCCATCCCGACGTACCGGGCTTTCCTGCTGGCGATGTATTCCGCGGCATCTTTGCTGAAGATGGGATAGCCGTCATCGATATATGTCTTTTTGTCCGGCCAATACCGGTCATGTCCCGTATGGACAAGCACAGCGTCCCCAAGAGGAATCTGTCCATTCTTCTCCTCCCAGGCCTTGATATCGGCCAGGCTTATCGCATACATTCCTTTGGGCACGGTGATCGATAGGACGGTAGCGGGTCCGAAGAGTAGTGCCGGGTTCAACGTCTCGATCGATCCCCAGCCGCTGTTTACGTGGAACGGCGCGTCCATGTGCGTACCCGTATGAGGAGTGTACGTGATGTTCTCCAGGTTCCAATAAGCGCCTTCGCCCTGGCCGATGTGAGCGAAGAAACTCATGGTCGGGAGAGTGAGGGCCGGATCTACCGGCATTTCATGTTCCTGAACGTGGGACAAATCAATTATCGTCTTACTGTCCAGATTCCAGTCGAGAACGGACGATACGGGCTTCGGACTCGCATGAGCCGAACTGGTTTCTCCCATGAGGCTTGATGCAAAAGCCGCTGAACCGGCGAGTGCCGCCAAGGTGAAGCGACGGCGATTGACACGCAATCCCTCTTCGACATTACTGTTTTTCATGAATGACCCCTTATATGAAGAAAAACGATTGGGAAAAATACGTAAAAATCACCCGCCCTTCGGGCACCCTCTCCCGCTAGCGGGAGAGGGCTCGGGGGTGATCAGTACTTGGAGAACTGCACCTTCTCCAGTTCCGGATCGTAGAACTCGCCGAACAGTTCTTCATCGCTCGGCCAGTCGGGCTTGTCGTACTCGCGCGATACCCAGGTGACATTCATGTAGTGATGCAGATGGATATTTTCGCTCGTGGCGTTGCCGCCCCAGGTGCCGCAGCCGATCGACGAGGTCATGGGCATGCCGTTGTTCATGCTGCCGGCGTTGGCCTTGGATTGCGGCTGACGCACCATGATGCGGCCGACACGGGCGACCATCGCCAGACGATGGATGTGGTCGTCGTCGAAGGAGAAGACGCCGACCGAGTGGCCGATGCCGCCGACCTGGTGAATGGCCATGATGGTGTCGATGGCGTTCTGGAATTCGCCCGAATACTTGTGCACGGCGAGGACGGTGGAGAGCTTTTCGCGGCACCAGACGCCTTTCAGCGAGGAATCGAAGACTCCGGTGCCGTGCGAGGCGATCAGGTATTTGCGGTCGTCCGGAATGGAAAAACCGGCGTGTTTGGCCATGTCCTGCGCGGAGAGCGCGACGGTGTCGGCGTGACGGTGGCATTCGTCGTCCCACATGGCTTTGCGCATGGCTTCCTGTTCGCTCGGGGACATCATGTAGCCGCCGACGGCGATCATTTCCTTGAGGGCGTCGTCCCAGATGCTGTCGTGGATGACGATGTTGCCGTCGGCCGAGCAGCCGGAGCCGAAGTCCGAGGTCTTGGAACGCATGGTGTTGAAGGCGGCCTTGTTGAGTTCCTGTTTGGCGGTTTCGTCCCAGATCATGGTGGCGTTGCCGGCGCCGACGGCATAGGCGGGCGTGCCGGACATGTAGGCGCGGCGCACGACGCCTTGTCCGCCGGTGGCGATGATCAGGTCGCACTTGCTCATCAGGGCTTCGGAGATGCCTTTGTTGATCTTGGCCTTGTAGCCGAGGATCTGTATCAGGTCTTCCGGCGCGCCGACGCGGCGCAGCCCTTCACGCATCAGTTCGATGGTCTTGCGGCTGGTCTTGAGGGTGCGCGGGTGCGGCGAGAAGATGATGGCGTTGCGCGCCTTGATGGCGTAAATGCTGTTGCCGGCGGGGGTCAGGTCGGGGTTGGTCGCCGGAATCACGCAGGCGATGACGCCCACGGGCTTGGCGTACTTGACGAGGCGCTTTTCGGGAATTTCTTCGAGGATGCCCACCGACTTTTCGCGCAGGCAGTCGCGCAGGATGCCGCGAATCTTGAAGCGCTTGGCTTCGCGGCTGATCGGGTCGCCAAAGGCGCTTTCCTGGATGCCCAGTTCGACCAGATCGTGGAAGGTCTTCGAATTGGAGACGATCTGCGCCACCGAACGGATCGTCCGGTCGATCGCTTCCTGACTCCAGGTTTCGAATTCGCGTTGCGCTCTGTCAGCGCGTTCAAACGCCTGTTCAACCTCGTCGATTTGATCCTGATTCAACTTCAACTCGGCATAGCGTTCCGGCATATCATTCTGTCTACTCATTGCTTTCTCCTATTAAAAAAATAAAACAAACCAACCATTCAAATTCCCGACGGTGTGCATAGGTTGGCGGTGAGCGCTGCGAACCCCAACACACCCCATCATCAATCATCCCAACCTTCCTCCCCCCTCGTGGGGGAGGATGCCCGAAGGGCAGGAGAGGGGGCGGTTCAGCAAAAAACAACGCTCGAACATGCCCAACCCTTCCCCTCTCCCCAACCCCTCCCCCGCAAGGGGGAGGGGGAACATGACAAACTCCTACTTGTTGTTCTGCCCCTGTGCTTTTTCCTTGACCAGATCGACGCAGCGGCCGGCCTTGAGCACGGTGCTGCCCGCCGGATGGCCGACGAATTCGGCGGCGAGGCGGGCCGTGTCCATCGCCTTGAGGAGGTCGATTCCCGTATCGATGCCCATTTCATGCAGCATGTGGATCACGTCTTCCGAGGCGACGTTGCCCGAAGCGCCCGGCGCGAAGGGACAGCCGCCGAGACCGGCGAAAGCGCCGTCGAACATGCGGATGCCGGCCTGGATGGCCATCACGATGTTGGCCAGCGCCATGTCGCGCGTATTGTGAAAGTGCATCACCCAGCGCACCTGCGGGAACTTCTGAATCATGTAAGTTCCCAGCTCGTAGGCCTGCCGCGGGTTGGCCATGCCGGTGGTATCCGACAGCGACAGCTCGGTGATGCCGAGCTTGACAAAACTCTCCACGACGTTCTCGACCTGCTGCACCGGCACGCGCCCCTGGAACGGGCAACCGAACGAAGTCGAAATCGCGCCCGAGAGCGTCACATTGTTTTTGGCGGCGAATTCAACGCAGTCGGCGAAGCCTTCCACCATCTTGACCGGCGAACTGTTGAAGTTGGCCAGACAGTGCGCTTCGCTGGCCGAGACGGTCAGCTTGGCTTTGGAGAGGCCCGCGTCGAAGGCGCGCTGCACGCCCTTGAGGTTCGGCACCAGCGCGCGATATTCGACGCCGTCGACTTTTTTCATGGCGCGGCACAGCGCGTCGGTGTCGGCCATTTGCGGCACGGCCTTGGGATGCACGAAAGCGCCGACTTCGATGATCTTGACGCCGGAAGCGACCACCGCATCGAGCAGTTGCAGTTTCTGCCCGACAGAGGGAATCGTTTTCTCGTTCTGCAGACCGTCACGCAAACCGACTTCGCACAGGGTAACCCTGGCCGGCCAGGCAATTATGGGAGAACTCATGTCATTTCATCCTTTCAATACGCGATCTTCGCGACCGAGCGAAGCTCCTCCGGCGTGGAGGAACCGAAACCAAAAAATTCGAGGTAGGCGGGGATCATTTCAAACAGCATGTCGGTTCCCACCTGGTATTTGCAGCCGCGCGCAATCGCGGCTTTTAACATCGGCGTGATTTCGACTTTCATCACCACTTCTCCGACAAAGGTCGTCGGCGACAGGCGCTGCGGATCGAAAGGCAGGGGATCGCCCTCCTTCATTCCCAGGGGCGTCGCATTGACCACCATGTCATAACCAGCCGGATCGTTCGAAGTGACCCTGACTTCCATGTCCGGGTAATATTGTTTCAGCCGCGAAGCCAGCCCTTCGGCCGCCGCCGTATTGAGGTCGGACAGGGAAATCGAGGCCGCGCCGTCGGCGGCCAGCGAGGCGGCAATCGGGCTGCCGACGCCTCCGGTGCCGACAATCAGAATCTTGCTTCCCTTGGTTTTGAAACCTTTGCGCGCGACACCGCGTGCATAACCCGCGCCATCGAACTGATCGGCCAACAGCGTGCCGTCCTCGCGTTTAAGCAGCGCATTGGCGGCGCCCGCGATCCGTGCCGTTATCGATGTTTCATCCGCCAGGGACATCGTCGTTACCTTGTGCGGCATGGTAATCAAGGCGCCAAGGACGTTCGAAAACCTGAAAATCTGTTGCAGAGAAACCGGATAATCCTCGGCTCTGACGCCCATCGGCACGACCATCGCGTCGATTCCGCGTTTTTCGAACCACGGGTTATAAATCAACGGCGCCTTGAAAGACTCGGTCGGGTAACCGATGTGCGCGATCAACGTTGTCTTGCCACTGAGCATTTCATTTTCCCATCATATCTGTGGAATCCCTCACCCGCCCCTTCGGGGCGCCCTCTCCCGCAAGCGGGCGAGGGGAAAACCTTCCCTTCGCCCCGCTCGCGGAGCGCGCGAGGCCAAGGTGGCCGAAGGCCGGATGAGGGGAATCCAGGATTAATTTATTTGCCGCGCCCCTTATCAAGCGCATCCTGCAGTTCCTTGACCAGTTCCGTGCCAACGTCGGCGCCGAACTTGTCGATCACCGGCTTGAGCTTGGCGCGAATCTTGGTCAGTTCTTCCGGCGGTAGCGTGGAAATCGTCATCGTCTTCTTCAGGTTGGCCAGCGAATCTTCACCAAGCTTGCGCGAATTTTCCCGCTGCCACCGGGTCGCTTCGACCAGCGTCGAGCTCAGAATTTCCTGCTCGTCCTTGGTCAGGGAGTCCCATTTCTTCTTGCTCACCAGCAGCGACTGCGGGTTGTACATGTGGTTGCTGACCGTCAGGAATTTCTGCACTTCGTTCAACTTGCTGCTCTCGATCACGGAGAAAGGATTTTCCTGACCGTCGATGATCTTCTGCTCCAACGCCGTATACAATTCGGTAAAAGGCATTGGCACAGGGTTGGCGCCCAGCGCGTTAAAGGTATCGAGGTAGATCGGCGACTGGATCACACGGACCTTCAACCCGGAAATATCATCCAGGCTTTTGACTTCGCGCTTGCTGTTGGTCAGGTTACGGAAACCCAACTCCCAGTACGCCAGGTTGTACAGCCCCTTCGCCGGCAGCAGGTCGGCCAGTTTCTTGCCGAAAGCGCCGTCCAGAATCGCGTCAGCCTCCTTGCCATTCTCGAACAGGAACGGGAAGTCGAAGATGGCGAATTCTTTCTGGATGCCCTGCAGAATGCCCGAGTTCATCGCCGTGAAGTCGATGGTGCCGCCCTGCACGGCCGACAATACCTGCACGTCACCGCCCAGAGTGCCGTTACCGAAAATCTTGAGCGTCAGCTTGCCGCCACTCTTCGCATTAAGGAGTTCCGCCCACTTCACCGCCCCCATGATCGAGGGATGCGTCGGCGCGCCGACATGGGAGTAACGGAAGGTTTTTTCGCCAACCTGTGCCTGCGCTGATAATGCAAACAACGCGCCGATCAGCACAACCGAAGTTTTTACCGCGAATTTCATCATTGCCATGTTTATCTCCATATTTAATAGACATCGAAAGAACTTACCCATTTGAACTGCTACACCAACAACGATTACCCTCCAACACCAGGTGGCGAAACCAGTACCTTTTATTCTCGTGATAACTACCACACCAACAACAATTGCTCTACAACACCGGAAGATAGCCACCGGATAAAATTCCCGTTGGCATCCCCCGGAATTTCTTAATTTCTTACCCTCCGGTAAACCAGCGCAAGGGAACCATGACCAGCGCGGGGAAGAGGATCAGCAGCAGCAGAACGATGGTGTGCGAGAGGATGTAAGGCAGAACACCCTTGATCACCAGCCCCAGGTTGCTTTTGGTCGAGCCGGCCACCACGTTGAGCACCGTGCCCACCGGCGGCGTAATCAGGCTGATCGATCCGCAGACGACGAAGATCACCCCGAAATAGATTTCGTTGATTCCCGCCTGCCGTGCTACCGGCAGCAAGACCGGCGTGAGAATCAGGATGATCGGCGAAAGATCCATCACGCTGCTGACGGCGAAGAGGATGGCGATCATCGCCAGCATCAGCACGGTCTGGTTGCCCATCAGCGGCTTGAGCAGCTCGACCATCTGTCCCGGCAGGTCGGCAATGGTGATCATCCACGCCGCGGCCAGCGCCGAGGCGACCAGGAACATCACGACGCCGGTGCTCTTGGTGGCGGCGACCATCACTTCGAAGATCTGGTTGAACTTGAGTTCCCTGTAGATCACGATGGCCACGAACAGCGAGTACACCGCAGCCACCACCGCCGCCTCGGTCGGCGTGAAGATGCCGAACTTGAGGCCGACGATGATGATCACCGGCAGGAACAGCGCCCAGATGCCTTCCCGGAGCGTGGCGAAAACGTCGGCCGGGCTTTGCTTTTCAAAGACCTTGACTTCGTCGTTGCGCGACACCAGCCACCAGGCGAAGGCCAAGCCGATGCCCATCAGAATGCCCGGCACGATGCCGGCGAGGAACAGCTTGGAGATGGAGACGCCGCCGCAGACGCCGAACAGGATGAAGGGAATGCTCGGCGGAATGATCGGGCCGATGATGGCGCCCGCTCCCACCAGCCCGCAGGACTGGCCGCGACTGTGCCCGGCGGCGGTCATCATCGGCACCAGCAAGGTAGCGAGGGCCGCCGCGTCGGCCACCGCCGAACCGGAAAGACTGGCCAGCAGCACGGAGGCGACAATGGCGACATAGCCCAAACCGCCCTTGCAGTGTCCGACGAGCGCCAGGGCCACCCGGACGATGCGCTTGGAAAGACCGCCGGTGTTCATCACTTCTCCGGCCAGCAGGAAGAAGGGAACGGCCATCAGGGTGAAGGAGGTGGTTCCGTTGATCAGGTTCTGCGCGATGATCTGGGAATCGAACATGTCCTGCTGGAACATGAGGGCCACCGCCGCCAGCAGCAGGGCGAAAGAGATGGGCATGCCGACGATCATGCCGGAAGCCAGCGCGATCAAAAATATGAGTATGGTCATGGTTATTTTCCTTCAGTCTCAGTGTTCTTCGTGTGCGGCCGCTTCAGCGAGGGCTTCCTTGCCTTCGGAGCTGATGGTGTTGCGTAACTGGCCGGTGAGGATGCCGTAGAGGTCTCCCAGCAGTATCAGTATGGCGATTGCTCCGAACAGAATGCCGACGCCGTACAGGATGCCCGTTGATATCCCCGAGGCGGGCGCGACATTGTGCAGGTTGATGATCGTCTGCTGCCAACTGCCCTCCAGGAACAGCCACATCAGGCCGATCATCACCAGGTGGGCAATCACCAGAAAGAAACGCTGGGCGCCCGCCGGAAGCCGGCTCAGCACGCCGTCAAACCCGAGGTGATCGTGATTGCGTAGCGCCACCAGCCCTGCCGTGTAGGTCATCCAGGTCATGCACCACGACGAAAGTTCTTCTGAGACCGAGATGCCGGAGTTGAAGGCGTAACGCAGCACGACGTTGGTGAATACCAGCACGACCATCACCGTCAGGCACGACGCCGCAATCAGCTTGAGCAGGTGAAACAGTAAATCGATTGCTTTTTTCATATCAGACCCTAATCCCTTTTGAAGAAACACATAAGCTAGTTGTGTACCGACTTCTTCGCCATATAGGCTTTAGCCGATTCAAGACAGCGGAAGGCATGCTCGGCGTAACCGAACTCCCTGGCGCGCGCCAGATTCGGCAGCTCGATGGAATAAACCATTTTGGGCAGGCGGTTCAGGATGTCGGCAATCGGCACACCGCCTTCGCCCACGTAGAGACGTTCCTCGCGCAGAATGCGCGTCATCTCCGCGCGATCGGAGGGGATTTCGCCCTGTGCGTCGCACAGGTGGGCGAAGTGGAACCACTCCTTCGGCAGAGCATCGAGATCCTCGAACTTGTCGAGCGCGCGATGGAAGTGGTGCACATCGACCATCAGCCCCGCGTTCGGTCGCTTGACGGCACGCAGAACATCGACTGCTCCGGCCAGGTTGTTGACGCTGGCGATTGGAACGTACTCCAGATCGACGGTCAAATCGAACGGCTTCGCCAGGTCGCAAATCTGCGCGAATTTTTCAATCGCGTATTCGCGCTTGGGCGTCCAGATGCTTGACAACACCGCCCTGGCGCCCAGTTCCGCCGCCACTTCCATCGCCGGCAGGTATTTGCTGGGGTGCATGTCGTCATAAACACGCGCCAGTTCGATGTCATGTATCTTCAAGCCGGTATCGGCCAGCGCGCGCTTTGTGGCGCGCAGCATTTCCGGGTTGTCGGCCAGCGCGTAATTGGGTTCGCCAGGTAAACCCATGTAGATCAGCCGGGGGCTGACGTAGTCGTAACCCGCGCGCGCGGCAACATAGACCAGTTCGGGCGTCGGACAACCCAACACCGTCAGATGAGCCAGCGAGTATTCCAAAGCCATTTGATTCCTTCCTAAATCCGTTTATTTTTCGCAGACCAAAATTGTGGTCCCGACTTTCCCCGTCACGATGCAACGGGTTGCCATAAAACCGGGACCAACCCCCCAACAAACTCAAACTCACTGACTCCCCTCCCCCCTCGTGGGGGAGGGGTTGGGGGAGAGGGGGTGGTTGGGCATGTTCCAGCGTTGTTTCATGCTGAACCGCCCCCTCTCCTGCCCTTCGGGCATCCTCCCCCACGAGGGGGAGGAAAAATCAGTCGGTTGAAACGTGATGCACTTTCCTGTCCGGCGAATAGATGTCCATGATGTTCCAGTGCCCGGCGGTCGGCGTCGGGATGTTTTTCATGTACACGTCGATGACCACGGGCTTCTTCGAGGCAATCGCTTTTTGCAGCGCCGGCAGCAGTTCGTCAGCCTTGTTGATGGTGACGCCTTCGATGCCGTAGGCGCGCGCGATCGCGGCGTAATCGGGCGACCAGGTTTTGCCGTCGACTTCGAAAACGGTGGCGAAGGTGGTGTCGAAGTGGGCTTTTTCCAGGCCGGCGATGGTGCCGAAGGCATGGTTGTTCATGATCACCCAGATCACCGGGACATCGCTTTCTTTCGCCGTGGCCAGGACGGCGGGATTCTGGCCCCAGCCGCCGTCGCCGACCAGCGCCACGACAACCTTGTCCTTGAGCGCAATCTTGGCGCCCACCGCGGCCGGCGAACCGAAGCCCATGGTGGCGAAACCGCCGGGCGTGAAGATGGTGCCCGGTTCATAGACCGGATATTGCTGGGCAAGGCCGTTCTTGTTCCAGCCCACGTCGGTGCAGATGTAGGAATCGCGCGGTAGCGCCTTGCGCAGGTCGGAGAGGATGCGTTGCGGCGTCATCGGGAAAGCGTCGCTTTCGTTCCATTCCTTGTTGCTTTCGACGAAGGACTGGCGGTTGGCGGCCATTTCGGCGACGAGTTCGGGACGCTTGACACCTTGCGGGGAGAGTTTTTTGGCGACGCGCAGCAGCGCCGTCAGGGCTTGCTTGAGATCCGCGACGGCGCCGATGGCCGCCGGGTAGTTGCGGCCGATTTCCGCCGGGTCGATGTCGATGTGGATGAGTTGCGTCGGCGGGAAATTGAAGGTGTATTCGGCTTCCCAGGAACTGCAATCGGCTTCGGAGAAGCGCGTGCCCAGTCCGAGGATCCAGTCGGCCGCCTTGCATTTTTCGTTGATGAAATGAGTGCCCCAGAATCCGGTCATGCCGAGGATCAGCGGATGGTCGTCGGCCAGCGCGCCCTTGCCCATCAGGGTGTGCGCGACCGGCAGTTGCAGATGTTCGGCGAATTGGCGCAGCTCGCTCGCGGCGTCGGCCAGCAGGATGCCGCCGCCGACATAGAGCAGCGGGATCCTGGCGGCCAGCAGTTGCCTCACGATCTTTTCGGCGGTCTCTTCGTCCAGCGAGGGCTTGGCCAGCGTGCGGGTATTCTTCAGCACGCGGTCGAACAGTTCAACGTCGATTTCCTTGGAGAAAATGTCCATCGGCACATCGATAAGCACCGGGCCGGGACGGCCGCTTTCGGCCAGGATGAAGGCTTTTTCGAGAATCTCGGGAATCAGATGCACGGAATCGACACGCCAGACGCGTTTACAGAAGGGACGATAGATTTCGCTCTGCGAAGCGTCGGCGTGCAGGTTGACTTCCTGATGCGGGTGCTTGCCGTAGTAGTGCGTGGGCACGTCGCCGGCGATGACCACCAGCGGAATGGAGTCGAGCGAGGCGTTGGCCACGCCGGTACAGGCGTTGGTCAGCCCCGGCGAGAGGTGCGAGAGCACCACGGCGGCCTTTTTGGTGGCGCGGGCGTAGCCGTCGGCCATGTGCGCCGCAATCTGTTCGTGACGGGTATTCACGAAGTGGATCTTCCTGCTCTTTTCCAGCGCCGCCAGCACGGCGATATTGGTATGGCCGCACAGCCCGAAAATGTGTTCCACGCCACGCGCTTCAAGGTAACGCACCAGTTGATTACATACCAGATCTTTCATTGAATGCTCCTTTAATTATTGAATGGTTACAGCGACACCGCCTTGATTTACTTACTTGAAATTCCACTCATCCCCACATCACTCCCATGCCATTTTTCAGCCGCCGCGCAGCGCATGACTGACCGAGGTCAACACGGAACGCAGCTCTTCGATCCGCATCTGCCCAGGCACGGGCTTGCTCCGCCCCGAGGCAAACGTCACCGAGGAGCCATAGGCCCAGCCGAAAACTCTTGATACCGCCCCGATGCCACCCACCGCCACGCTGATCAGGGGAATCGCGCGCTTCTTGCTTGCCTTCTGCGTGGCGGAAAGCAGGGAAAGAACGTCATTCGAATGTCGTGGCGTCACCACGACTTTCGCCACATCCGCGCCCAGACGCTCCGCCTCGGCGAACTTTTCCTCCAGAATCTCATCGTCTGGCGTGCCCTGATGGTCGTGGTAGGACATAATCATCGCCACCCCGCTGTTGCGCGATATTTCGCGCAGCAGGGTCACGCTGGCGAGCGAATTGCTCATTTCGTAGTCGATGAAGTCGACACAACGGCTGGCACAGGCAGCGACATACAGCTTCAGAATATCGGACTCATTAAGCGCGCAGACACCACCGCCCTCGCTCATCGTACGAAAGGAAAAAATGACCGGAATTTTCGCGACGGCCGTCTTGATCGCGCTGACCAGATCGATCACCTCGGCAATATCGCTAAGCGCTTCGAAAAAATCGACGCGCCACTCGATCAGATCGGGCCTCTTCGGAACGATGGAGTCAACCTCGTCGAGGATCGCGACTCGCGACTTTCCCACGAGCGACGAGCAGATCAACGGTTGATCCGCGCGACCGATCATTTTTCCCCCGACTTGAATGCGTTTCATCTCCTGCTCCTGAACTGACTGAATCACGTAAAACACGTTTGTTTTTTGTTTTGAGGAATACTAGGCGCTGCAATGAGGCCAGTCGACGGGTTCAGAAGGGCTATTGAGCGATTATCGCTCCCAAATACGCGATTATCGCGCACTACCACGTGTTTTCACGCAAATTCCGCACCAAGGCCAAGGTTGGGCTGAACGAAGTGATGCCCAACGCAGCAGCCAATGGCGCCTCCCAATGTCGGGGTTAGTTCCACTCACCCCAAGCCATCTCCTGTTGGTTTGCGTAGGTTGGGTAAGCGAAGCGCAACCCGACAAATGTAAATTTGCGGCGCGTAGCGCCGGAAGATAAGTACCGTCGGGATGAGCCGCTTCGCTTACCCAACCTTGTATGTTCTGTCTTGGTTTTATTTATAAACGAATTGTTGTCTGTGGAGGCTGTGGGCAAAGGGTGGCGCGGTGGGAAACGCGAAGCGTTTTCCACGGAAAGCTGCCCGTTTCGCCGCAGGCGAATTGTCCACAACTCCACAGACATGGTGTTCCATGTTCTTTCTATCGTTCGCGACGATAATTAGAGCGTTGAAAGGGTGACAGGGGAGGCCGTCCCAACCCAGAGGCATTTCGTATGGCCTCGTACGTAGATTGGCCCCCTGCCTCATTATCACTACGTGGAGTATCCCGAAGCCATACACGCAAACGTATGGACTTCGTATTACAAGGTCGTAGCGGTAAGAAGTGCGAGGTCAGGGAACCGGTGACCATTATGACGGATATTGTTCTTGAGGAGAATCCTGTGACGGATTATGTGGGTATTGATGTCGGGGCGAAGTCTGTTGTGGTGAGCGTGCGGCGTGCCGGACGCCTGATCGGTACGGACACGTTTCCCCAAACTCCGGAGGGGCATCGGACGCTGATCAAGCGCCATTCCGGCTCATTGGCCTGTGGGGTAATTGAGGCGACGGGTTGTCTATTATCTGGACTTGGCGATGACTTTGCACCAGGCCGGATGGCCGGTGGCAGTCATCAATCCGCGGAGCTTCCATCATTTCGCCAAGCTCAGGCTGACACCCGCAAGACGGACATGTCCGATGCGGCCCTCCCGGCCGAGTAGGGAGAGTGTATGAAGCCGGCGTTGTGGCAGGCGCCCGATGAGGCCTTGATGGGGCTACGTGACATCGGCCGGCAGATTAACCGCTTGACCGCGACCC
>BNUC01000024.1 GCA_025997075.1 Betaproteobacteria bacterium
TTCGAGGCGTTTTTCCACTGGCTGCTGCCGCCAGGAAAGGTCGGGAACGTGGGCGTGGGATTTGCCGCCTTCTTTCACCGTCTGGGCGAATTCGACCAGCGCGTCGCTGGCGCCCGGATGACGGTTCAATACCACGTCTTCGACTTTTTTCTTGAGTTCCGGTTCCAGTTCGTCATAGACGCCCAACATGCCGGCGTTGACAATCCCCATGCTCATGCCCGCTTGAATGGCGTGGTAGAGGAAGACGGTGTGAATCGCCTCGCGCACCGGGTCGTTGCCGCGAAAGGCGAAAGAAACATTGGAAACGCCGCCGGAAATCTGCGCGCGCGGCAGGTTTTGGCGTATCCAGCGCGTCGCCTCGATAAAATCCACGGCGTAGTTGTCGTGCGCTTCGATGCCGGTGGCGATGGCAAAAATGTTCGGATCGAAAATGATGTCCTCTGGCGGAAAACCAATGTTCATCAGCAAATCATAAGCACGTTTACAAATGGATAATTTGCGCTCAAAACTGTCTGCCTGCCCCGCCTCGTCAAACGCCATGATGACCGCCGCCGCGCCGATTTCCGGCGGCGTTTCCAATGTTTCTTTCGCCTTTCGCGGCAACGACCCGGTGCGCGAGGCGATTCACACCGTCTTCCTCTACCACGCCATTCAAGCGGGCATGAGCATGGGGATTGTCAACGCCGGCATGTTGGGCGTCTATGACGAACTGGAACCGGAACTCAAGAAAAAAGTCGAAGACGTGGTATTGAACCGTCATCCGGGCGCCAGCGACGCGCTGGTCGAATTCGCCCAGACGGTGAAAGAAGGCGGCAAATCCCACGCCCACGTTCCCGACCTTTCCTGGCGGCAGCAGCCAGTGGAAAAACGCCTCGAACACGCGCTCATCAAGGGGATGACCGACTTCGTGGCGGCGGATACCGAAGAAATCCGCGCCCAACTGGAAGCCGCGGGCAAACCGCCGCTGTCCGTCATCGAAGGGCCTTTGATGCGCGGCATGAACGCCGTCGGCGACCTGTTTGGCGCGGGCAAAATGTTCCTGCCGCAAGTCGTCAAATCCGCCCGCGTGATGAAACAGGCGGTGGCGCATCTGATTCCCTACATCGAAGCGGAAAAACTGCGGACGGGCGCTGCCAGCAAAGGCAAAATCGTCATTGCGACCGTCAAGGGCGATGTTCATGACATCGGCAAAAATATTGTCGGTGTGGTGTTGGGTTGCAACGGCTACGAAGTCGTCGATCTGGGCGTGATGGTGTCCTGCGAAAAAATCCTGAACGCCGCCCGCGAACACGGCGCGGAAGCCATCGGGCTTTCCGGTTTGATTACGCCGTCATTGGAGGAAATGCGTCACGTCGCCGCCGAAATGCAGCGTCAGGGTTTTGACGTGCCCTTGCTCATCGGCGGCGCGACCACCAGCCGCGCCCACACCGCCATCAAGATAGCCCCGCACTACGAAGGCAGCGTGGTGTACGTGGCGGACGCCTCGCGCGCCGTCGGCGTCGTCACCCGCCTGCTCTCCACCGAACAGCAAACCGCCTATCGGCAAGAACTGGCGAACGAATACGCCGCACTGCGCGAGGAACACGCGTCTCGCAAGGGCGCGACGCTGGTTTCGCTAGAGGAAGCGCGCGCCAATGCCTTTGTCTGGGATAACGGCTTTTCGCCCATCGCGCCCCGCAAGTGCGGGCTGCGCGAAATTCATTTCGATCTGGCAGAGTTGGCGAGGGTCATCGACTGGACACCGTTCTTCCAGAGTTGGGAGCTTGCCGGTCGCTATCCGGCGATTCTGGACAATGAAATCGTCGGCGAACAGGCGCGCGAACTTTTCGCCGACGCGAAGGCGATGCTGGAAAAAATCGTGCAAGAAAACTGGCTCGCCGCCAAAGGCGTCGTCGCCCTCCTGCCCGCCGCCCGCGCAGGCGACGACCTCGTGTTTTATACGGATGAAACCAGAAGCAAAGAACAAGGACGCTGGCATGGACTGCGCCAACAACACAAACAACCCGCAGGCCGCCAAAATCTCGCCCTCGCCGATTTCGTCGCAAGCAAAGAAAGCGGCATTCCCGATTGGGCGGGCATCTTTGCCGTCACCGCAGGGCTTGGCATTGAAGCGAAGGTTGCCGCCTTTGAAGCCGCGCACGACGACTACAACGCCATTTTGTTAAAGACCCTGGCCGACCGTCTGGCGGAAGCCGCCGCCGAATGGCTGCACCGCGAA
Organism: Betaproteobacteria bacterium; assembly: GCA_025997075.1. Lineage (GTDB taxonomy): Bacteria > Pseudomonadota > Gammaproteobacteria > Burkholderiales > Rhodocyclaceae > Propionivibrio. The sequence continues at coordinate 2,219 of BNUC01000024.1, forward strand.
GTCCGCCGTAACTACTGGGGCTACGCCGCCGATGAAACGCTGGATACGGCGGAGCTGATCGCTGAAAAATACATCGGCATCCGCCCCGCTCCCGGCTATCCCGCCTGCCCCGACCACACCGCCAAACGCGAAATTTTCCGTTTGCTGGACGCCGAAAAACGCATCGGCATGACCCTCACCGAATCCTGCGCCATGACCCCCGCCGCCTCCGTCGCCGGGTTCTACCTCGCCCACCCGGAAGCCAGATACTTCGCCATCAGCAAAATCGGCCGCGACCAGTTGGAGGACTGGGCCGAACGTACCGGCATGAGCGTCGCCGAAGCCGAACACTGGCTGGCGCCGGTACTATGATGGCAACCCAGTGGTCAAAACCTTAGAATGAATTCATGGATTCCCAATGCAGCCGGCTATTGCGCATGAACAAGCAAATGTCAGAATTTTATATTTCTCCAATTTTTTCCTTGCAAGAACGAGCTATTCTATTTGAGGGAGATTGTCTCGAATTTCTTTCTGCGATTCCTGACGAAAGCATTCAGCTAGTGGTAACCTCGCCGCCGTACAACCTCGGCAAATCTTATGAGCGCAAAGGGGCACTGGATAAATATCTTCAATGGCAGGATCAGGTCATTGGTGAATGTATTCGTGTTCTCCGTCCAGAGGGTAGTATTTGTTGGCAGGTGGGAAACTACGTCAATGCGGGCGCTATTGTGCCGCTGGATATTGCACTTTATCCGTCTTTTTCCAACCGCGGGTTGAAACTGCGTAATCGCATCATCTGGCACTTCGAGCACGGCTTGCACTGTTCGCGCAGATTATCTGGACGGCACGAAACTATTCTGTGGTTTACTAAAACTGACCAGTATCTGTTCTACCTTGATCCGATCAGAGTACCGCAGAAATACCCAGGTAAAAAATATTTCAAGGGACCTAAGGCCGGACAATACTCATGCAATCCTTTGGGGAAAAACCCAGGCGATGTATGGGTGATTCCTAATGTCAAAAACAATCATGTCGAAAAAACTATCCATCCGTGTCAATTTCCAATCGAGTTGGTAGAAAGATTAGTTCTCTCGATGACCCGAAAAGGTGATTGGGTTCTGGATCCGTTTGCTGGTGTTGGTTCCGCTTTGGTTGCTGGACTCAAGCACGAACGCTACGCTGCTGGTTCGGAGTTGTCTTCCGAGTACTGTGCAATTACAAAAAATAGGATTGACCAATCTATGAGAGGTTTTCTTAAATCTAGACCCATGCACCGTCCTGTTTACGATCCTAAAAATGCCAGAAAGTATTTGACTGCACGAATACTTGATGAGACTAGCGGAGAACAATTTCAACTTCTGGAGAGCGCTGCTACATATTCTGGAGGAAACAATTGAAAATCTTAGAGACATATTCGCACCTGAATGGATTGGAATATCTGCTGGTACACAAGAAAAAACTTTGGCAGGAAGTCAAAGATATAGTTGCCGCCGTGGACGCGGAAACTTGCCGGACGAAAATCAGCAATGAAGTGCGTATGCGAGGAGAATTGAAATTCAGTCCGATCGAAATGAATAAAAGATTTTCTGAACTGTTGCAGGCAAAAAAATGGAAAGAAAGTAGAGTTTCATACTGGGTAACACGTAACGAACGGTTGATCAGAAATACCATGTCACTCCCACCAGAGGAGCAAAAGAAACAAATTGAAGCTGCTGGAGAACAACCGATTTTCAGCTACAACCAGACAGATTTCGTGAATGAGCGAGTCGCTATAGAGGTACAGTTTGGAAAGTATGCTTTTGTTGCAGCAAGAGATTAGCGACAGGCCTGCCTGTCGGTCTAACGTGTTTTGGAAGGGGTTTGCATCCCCTCCCAAAACGGTCGCCGAAACCCCGGCCTTCAGGCCGAGGTTGGCTCCTACCGCCCTGAAGGGCGGGGTTTCAAACCGGAGTTAGTTTTACGATGATTTGTTCGTCAAACATCTGGCTTTCTATGTTCGTGATGAAATCGATGTGGGAATAGAAATTTTACCAATGAAATCGTTGCAGGCGGACATGTCGTCTGGACCAGGTTATTTCGAAGGCGAGCTTTACAATGTCATCCGTAATGGGCGTGGTGTTCCTTCTGTACCATTGGTGATGATTGGGATTGCACCTTGAAAGAGCAAGTCATCAGTAGCCTTTGCTTCGAGTCAACCCTATATGTGATCAGCCGTGCCGAATGACTCGTCTAATTCGCTGGGAAACGCATCCCTCGTTGCATTCAATTCATTGGCCTTGCCCGGCCGGGCGAAGCTGTACGTCCGTATCACGTCAGTCAATCAGTTGGACGCTATTATCGGCAAACACGCTCGCCGCTTTGTCCTTGGCGGCGGCAGCAATCTGGTACTGACTGAAAACTTCGACGGCCTCATCCTGCACATGGCGATTCCCGGCCGGGCCTTGGTCAGTGAGGATGCCGAAGCATGGTATGTGCGCGCTGGAGCCGGCGAAAATTGGCACGATTTCGTGCAATGGACCCTGGCGCAGGGCTGGCCGGGCCTGGAGAATTTATCGCTGATTCCCGGTACGGTGGGCGCCGCACCGATTCAGAATGTCGGCGCTTACGGGCTGGAAGTCGGCAACTGTTTTCACGCTCTGAGCGCCGTCGACATGCTGACCGGCAGGCAGGAATGCTTCGATTGCGCTACCTGCCGCTTTGGCTACCGTGACAGCGTATTCAAGCAGGAAGGCTGGCATCTCACCGGACGCTTCGTGATTACCAATGTCACATTCCGGCTGCCGAAGCAATGGCGACCGCTAGCCCACTATGGCGACATCGCCGGGGAACTGGCCGCTCAGGAAATCGGGAATCCCGACGCCCGACAGATCGCCGACGCGGTCATCGCGGTGCGCCAGCGCAAGCTTCCCGATCCGGCGCGGCTGCCCAACGCCGGCAGTTTTTTCCAGAACCCCGTGGTCGACGCGCAAACGGCCAATCGCCTGTTGGCAAGGCACCCCGATCTCACGCATTACCCGCAAGCGGATGGCCGTCGCGTCAAACTCGCCGCTGCCTGGCTGATCGAGCAGGCCGGCTGGAAAGGCCGCGACCTGGGTCCGGTCGGCATGTATGAGAAACAAGCGCTGGTGCTGGTCAATCGCGGCGGCGCGACCGGCGGCGACGTCATTGCCCTGATGCACGCCGTGCAACACGACGTATTTGAGAAATTCGGCGTCGAGCTGATGCCGGAACCGGTGTTTCTGAAAAACGATTAAGCACAGCGAACACCTGCCTGCGCCGTGTCCGACGCGGGCAGGCGCAAAGCTTAATGGAAAATATCCTGCAAGGCGTCAACAACCAGACCCGTGCCCACCGCGATCATCAGGATGTCTCCGGCGACTCGCACGTAACGGTGACCGTGAGGCGGCGGTCCGAGTTCGACGACAAGCGCGGGCGGCAAATCGTAGTAGACCACACTGCGGGGCAGCGGCCGGCCACGGGACCAGGCGCGGGAGCTGACGCGAGGCACGCAGTTGTGGCCTCTGCGGGTCAAGCCTGGCGGGCAGCCGCGACCAGAGAATTCACGCGTGTAATAGGAATGAGCCAGTCCGCGTTGGCGGTCTTGGAATCGATAGGCAACCGGCGGCGCCGGATGATGTCCAATCCGTGGCGGAGGAGAGACATGGCGCGGCGGCGGTGGCGGAGGTTGACGGTGTCGTGGAGGGGGTGGGGCCGGATGGTGTTGCGGCGGCGGTTTGCCATGACCGTCATGGCGTGAGCCAGACTGCTGCGGGGCATTGGGCGGGGCGGCAAACACGGGTGTTGCCGCCAGGGCTCCCAAAGCCAGCACAGTGATCAAATTTGTGCACAAACTAGAACGAAGTCCCATGTTTTTCTCCTGAAGTAGGAATTTTTCCCGAACGCATGTTAGCTCCATATGGTGATGTAACGCTAGCCTGCTTGGGGGTGGGCGAAACGAACAGACTCAAAGTCAATGGTATTTGCACAAGCCCATCCCAGGCGGCTCATGCAAGGCTCAGTGGAAAATGTCCTGCAGAGCGTCGACAACCAGACCCGTTCCCACCGCAATCATCAGGATGTCTCCGGCGACTCGCACGTAACGATGGCCGGCTGGCGGCGGTCCGAGTTCGACAACGAGCGCGGGCGGCAAATTGTAATAGACCACGCTGCTGGGCAACGGCCGCCCCCTGGACCAGGCGCGGGTAGCGTGAGTCGGTACGCAGTTGTGGCCTTTGCGGCTCAGGCCCGGAGGACAGCCGCGACCGGAGAATTCACGCGTGTAATAGGAATGAGCCAGCCCGCGTTGGCGGTCTTCGAAACGATAGGCAACCGATTGCTTACGGTGTTGCTGAGATGGGGATGCCACCGGATGGCGTTGCAGAGGTTGAGGCGCCACCTTTTGACGTTGTGGTGGTGTGGGTGTGGACGTCGGGCGGTGTTGCACGGAGGTGGATGCCGCCGGTTGGTGTTGCGGCGGGTTGCCACGGTCGTCATGACGGGGAGCGGCAAAGCCGCTGCCGGCGGCGAGACCGAGAGACAGGGTGAGAATGGCTGCGAACATGCGTGGGGTGGCAAATCGTTGTTTCATGAAAATCTCCTTTACGGTTCAATTAGCCGGCAGGCACGGGGAAGGGAAGTGCCGTATCCGATGTGAGCATTTTCGGGGCAACCCCGTTACAAAGGATTTCGCGGCAAACAGACTTCGTTAAAAATTGTTTCCGGCCCGCTTGCAGGTGAGCGAAACGATCCAGACACAAGCCACCTGGGTATTCGATTGAGGGTTCGCAAGCTCACCTCAATCGTGGGAACCCCCTTTTTTCTCCAGCGAACGCCACTGCAAATGCTCATGTAAGCGTAAGAAAAGTGCGAGGACCAGTGCCAGGACAACTGCGCCACATGAAATGAGAAAACCGATCCAGTTGAACTCGTAAAGCCAGAAGGTACGGTAAGTTTCCAAACCACGTCCAGTGCTCACCATTTGCACTGCCTTGAGAAGCATGGCGCCAAAGCCAAAAAATGAAGCAATACCTGTGATCACGAACCCGACTCGCATCCAACGCGGGCAGGCAGGTTTTGAAATGTGCTTTTCTTTAGTCACGTCAGTGGCCATTGGGCGATAAGACGCAACTTTATAAAGTCAGCCCGGCATCACCTGCTCGAAGCAAACCCGCCCATACATTTCCGGGTGGTTCATCGCCACCCAGTAGGCCGCTTCCGATTCAGCGCGCTCCCAGGTCACCGCCGGCAGCGGAACTTCCTGTGCGGTCGCACCATTGTCCAAGGGCCAAATAAGAATATAGCTGCGCATGCCGGCGCGCTCCTGGACGCGGATTTTTCGTTCCCATTGAGGCGGCTCCCGAAGCAGGGTACTGAAGAACGGATTCACATCGAGCCGGAACAGGGGGCCTTTGCCGCGATACTGGATGACATACTCGCTCCCCTTGCTGATTTCCTCAATGATATGCCAGTCGGGGCAACCTTCGATGATCGCGCCGATCGTTTCGTTGTTTCCATCGTCGATCAATTCGGCATGCACTACGTGCGATTCGGTCGGTCCCTCGATAAGATCATGCCACGGCAGGCTGTTACGCGTCGGGGGAGGGAAGGGGAGCGGGCGCTTACCTTCCCGGATACGGGCGAACAGCGACGATTTGAGGACGTCTTCCAGATCAATCTTGGGAAACGCCGTGCGCGGCTGAGAAGGAAAGCTGCCGGAGCCCATGTACCCGACATTCCACAGCGTCTTCAACCATTCGGCGGCATCAAGCGCCACCTGAGCCAGTTGGGCCTCAGTTGCCAAATTTGTTGCCAAATTTGTTGCCGAGCCTTTATCCGGCGCCGGCGCATTTTCTTCCTCGCCGGAACTCTCCAGCAGTTCCGCCTCGCGCATCCGCGCGCGCATGCACTCCTGAAACAGCCGACCGACCCATTCCGCATCCTCGGCCGGAAGACGGTCAATGCGCTCGGAGAAGCCCAACAATTCGTCGGCGTCAAGCGGTTGGGATTCCTGATCCATGGCGACCTCGCAAACGTGTTCTCTGTAACCGGTGACTATTTAACCACAAATCATCGAGAGGCCATTCCAATGATGAAACGACGGCCATATTTTTTCTGGCGGCTCATGTGTTTAGCAGGGCGATTGCCTATGCGCAGAATCAGTCAGGAGCGGGGCGTAGGTTGGGAAAGCCGCGAAATGTTAACGTTGGGGCGCATCCCGACGGATTCAGGGATCAGATGTCAGGAATCAGGGATCAACACCAATCGGTTTTGATTCCTGACCTCTGATCCCTGATCTCTGATACGCAGGGCCATCGCATGGATGCCATTGAAATGAAGGATGACACTTCCCGCAGAGTCGGGCGATCCATCTTCCTCCCTCCTTGCGGGGGACGGGTTTCGCGCCCTATGCGATCGCCCTGAACAAAAAGGCGACTGGCCCTTTGGGGCGCCAATCGCCTTTTTTTCAGGTTAAACGTCCAAGGTATGAGTGTTTTGGAGAAGGCAACGCCCTTGTTAGAACGACCACACTCCTCCCGTCGAAGCCCACGGCAAATCCATCAAGAAATCGTGTGGCGTAAAGGTGGCGCCATCCGCCAGCGAGTTGGCCAGGCCCACCAGATTAACCGCATAGTCGTTGTGCCCATTCAGTCTGGCATCGGGACAATAGACATCCAGCCATTCGACGGGGTGCCCCGCGTAGAAATCCTTGATGGTGGTGATGCTCTGGATGCCAATATTGAAAGTCACGGTTATAACGAAATCCTTGCCAGAATGCGTAAAGCTTAATTCATCGCCCTTGTCGCGCCAGTATAGGTAATCTAAAATAAAGAGATCATCCTTCCCGCCAGAATCATAGATAGTGTCTCGAGAGTTAGCAATGATATCGTCAAGGAAGGTACCGTCGCCATTTTCGATACGATGATAGCGATCGTTGCCTTCACCACCGGACAAATAATTATTGCCTGTACCTCCATACAACGTGTCGTTACCCGCGCCGCCATTCAAGGCGTCATTGCCTGAGTCGCCGAATAACACGTCGTTACCCGCGCCGCCATTCAGGATGTCATCTCCTGAGTTACCCTCTAACCAGTCGTCACCCGCGCCGCCGTTCAGGATGTCGTTGCCCTCTCGCCCATATATCCAGTCGTTGCCTCCGAATCCGTTGATTGTGTCGTTGCTGACAGTACCATACAGAAAATCGCTACGGTCCGTGCCGTTAATAACGTTATTCCCGATACTCGATATATCAACCAGATTGTCCGCAACATCGCCGATGCCGCTTATGGCGCCAGTCTTGCTGGCGGAGGATGCGCCGACATCGGAGAGCCAATCCTTGGCGATGACTACAACGTAGTCCGCGCCGGTTTCATAAGCGTTCCTGGCAGGCGCATGGCTTGTCAGATAGTTGGTAAAGTCAATGGCCGCCTCGGTCTTGTTATTGATGACATCCAAATCCTTGACAACCGGGCCATTGTTGGCGCTATTCAGAATGGTAATGGCGATATTGCCGATGCTGAGCCTGCCCGCCGCGAGATGCCCGGCCCAGAAATCCCGGCCTTCCGGTTCGGCGGAACGGCCAAACAGGTTCTGATAAATCGCGTCTACGACCTGGGCTGGGGTTTTGCCAGCGTATTCGGCCAGATATTCGGGCGTTGTCGAGAAAGCGTTCAGCAGATCTTCGTCACTCCCCGGATAACTCGACCACCAGGCTAAACCGGTTGCGTCCGCGGGACGATTGAAGAAAGCGATATACGTTTTTTGAATTTGAGCGACAGTGAGTGCCATGAGTAAAACTCCTTATGCTCGAAACAACGAAAAAAACAGGCAAGATCACAAAGAGATGTGCGCTTGCCTGCGGTAAACGACAAACGCCGCGTCCGGAACCGGACGCGGCGTTTGAGGTGAAAAGAAACCTGAAAACGGCGAGGGAGAAAGAGGGGGGTCAGCCAGCCCTTGCTTCTCTGCTAACTTGCTTGCTTGCTTGCTTGCTTGCTTGCTTGCTTGCTTGCTTGCTTGCTTGCTTGCTTGCTTGCTTGCTTGCTTGCAAAAATTATTGTGCCTGTTTTGGAAATGTCAAGCTTTTTTACAATTCCATTTACCTTTCCACTGAACGGCGCGTTCAACCCTCTCCCCGGCCCCATGCCGCACGATACGCGCGATACACGGCGTGGCGCGGCGGCTGGTAATGGAGAAAGGCTGGAAAACATGGGATGTCGGCACGGCAGGACAGGAAGACGGATTTATATTCCATCACATGCCCTTGCGAAGGGTCAAGCGCTATTTGTCACAGCGCATACAAGCTTGGGAAGCGTCATTGGCTGTTGCGTTGGGCATCAGCGAAGGCATGTCGGGGAGTCTGAAAGCGAGGTATGGCTTCTGAGATCCTTTCCCCCTCTCCCCCACGAGGGGGAGCGGGGCGTAGGTTGGGAAAGCCGCGAAGCGGCGCATCCCGACGGTACTTATCTTCCGGCGCTGCGCGCCGCCTATTTACGATTGTCGGGTTGCGCTTCGCTTACCCAACCTACGGGATCAGGGATCAGGGATCAGATGTCAGGAATCAGGGATCAACACCAATCGGTTTTAATCCCTGACCTCTGATTCCTGATCTCTGATACGCAGGGCCATCGCATGGATGCCATTGAAATGAAGGATGACACTTCCCGCAGAGTCGGGCGATCCATCTTCCTCCCTCCTCGCAGGGGACGGGTGTGGGTTGAAAAAGCCGAAGCGTATCCTGACTGATTCTGCGCATAGACAATTACCCTGATGTGTTCAGCCAGCGCTTTTGTGCTTTCCTGAAGCTCTGCCATAATTCTGTGATGTCTTCTCCTTCGCTCAAACGCTTCGCCTGGCTGTCGATTGTCGCCGCCATCGGCACCATCGTCCTGAAAGGTGCTGCCTGGTGGCTCACCGGTTCGGTCGGCCTGCTTTCGGACGCGCTTGAATCCCTTGTCAATCTGGCGGGCGCAATGATGGCGCTGGCCATGTTGTCGATCGCCGAACAGCCGGCCGATGACCAGCATGCTTACGGTCATGGCAAGGCCGAATACTTTTCCTGCGGTTTTGAAGGCCTGCTGATTCTGATCGCGGCCATTGCCATCGGTATCTGCGCCACGGAACGCTTGCTGCATCCCCGGCCTCTGTCCGACGTCAGTGTCGGCCTGGGAGTTTCGGTCGTGGCATCGCTGCTCAACCTGCTCGTCGCGCGCATTCTGCTGGCCGCCGGACGCGAACATCGTTCGTTAACGCTTGAAGCTGACGCTCAGCATCTGATGACCGACGTGTGGACCACGGTCGGCGTCATCGTCGGCGTCGGCGCGACGGTGTTGACCGGCTGGCCATGGCCGGATCCATTGATTGCCTTGCTGGTGGCGGTCAACATCCTATGGACCGGCTGGAAACTGATTTACCGCTCGACTTCCGGGCTGATGGACGGCGCGCTTTCCCCGGAAGATCATGGCCAGGTGGTCGATATCCTCGCGCGTTATCGCGCCGAGGGCATTGATTACCATGCGCTGCGCACCAGGGAATCGGGGACGCGCCGTTTCGTCGAACTGCACGTGCTGGTCCCTGGCGCGTGGTCCGTGCGGCGCGGACACGATCTCGCCGAGCGTTTGGAAAGCGACATCCGTGACGCGCTTCCGCGTTCCACCGTCATCACCCACGTAGAGCCGCTGGAAGATCCGGTCTCCCAGGAAGACATCGACCTTGACCGGTAGCCTGATGACAGAGGACAGAAGACCGATGACAGTCAGCTACCGGCGGCTACGCCGCCGCAAATATTACTGTCTTCTGTCATCTGTTCTCTGTCTTCTGAAACGCCAAGGCGCGCAGGCGGGCCACCCGTTCTCCGGTCGCGGGATGCGTACTGAACAGGTTGGCGATGCCGCCACCGCGCAGCGGATTCATGATCATCATCTGCGCCGTGGCCGGGTGCTCCTCGGCAGCGATCAGCGGAATACCTCGCGCGTAATGATCGATCTTTGTCAGCGCATCAGCCAGCGCGTTTGGATTGCCACTGATTTCGGCGCCGCCTCGGTCGGCCTCGAATTCGCGCGCGCGGGAGACAGCCATCTGAATCAGCGCAGCCGCCACTGGCGCAAGCAAGCCAAGCAGCAAACCGGCCAGCGGATTGCCAGAATGGCCGTTGGCGTCGCGGCGTCCGCCGGTATACATGGCAAAGCGGGCCAGCGCCGAGATAGCGCCGGCAATCGTCGCCGAAATCGTCGAAATCAGGATGTCACGGTGCCGCACATGCGCCAGCTCGTGCGCCATCACGCCCCGGATCTCGCGCGCCGACAGCAGGCTGAGGATGCCGGTTGTCGCTGCAACCGCCGCGTTTTCCGGATTGCGCCCGGTGGCAAAAGCATTGGGCTGCGCTTCGTCGATCAGGTAAACGCGCGGCATCGGCAGACCCGCCCGTTGCGCCAGATCGCGCACCGTGGCGTAAAACTGTGGGGCGGATGCTTCGTCGACTTCCCGCGCGTTGTACATTCGCAACACCATCTTGTCGGAAAACCAGTAGGCGAATAAATTCATCGCGCCACCGAAAATGAGCGCCATGATCATGCCGTTGGCCCCGCCCAGATAGGAACCAATGACGCCGAACAAGGCCACAATGGCCGCCATCAGAACCGTCGTTTTCAACCAGTTGCCGAACATGGTCGGTCTCCTATACAAAACGTTTCCGCTTTTAGATTGGGCGCGGGAGGAATTATTCAAGCCGCCTTCCTATGAATAGAGGAAAGTAAGCGCAACCAGCGCCCCGATGAATAACCCAAAAAACAGCCATTGCGAAAAAGCAAGCACTTTTTCCCATGACGAAAACCAGCGTTTCAAAAAGAGGGAAATGAAGAGAATGGTGAGTGAAGAAACGACCACAGCGACCGCAGTAAGAAGTGCATTTTGGGAGAAAATAATTAGCGCCCCAAAAATCCAGCAAGAAACAATCAACTGTTTTCTAGCCTTGGAAGTTTTTTCTTCCGGGTCTTCTTCCGGGCATTCAAGCTGATTCCGCTGCGGGAGATCGTCCATCACTCCTCCGAAAACACCGCGCCGGGACGTATCGGCGTGCCGGACAAAAACTGCGCGGCGGACAAACGCCGCCCCCCCGCTTTTTGCAATTCGTTCAGGCGCAAAGCACCTTCGCCGCAGGCAACGACAATACCGCCCGGATCGGCGGACACGACAGCGCCCGGCGTCGCTCCGTAAGTTCCAGCCGCCAGGCACGTAGCCCGCCAAATTTTGATCGGCGCCCCGTTCAGAATCGTCACGGCGCCCGGAAACGGGTTGAACGCCCGCACCTTGCGTTCGAGTTGCACAGCGGATAAACGCCAGTCCAGCGACGCTTCGGCTTTTTCGATTTTCGCCGCGTAGCTCACACCGTCCTCAGCTTGCGCCGCCGGCGTGCCAGGCAGCCCCGCCAATGTCTCGACAATCAGGCGGGAACCGAGTCCGGCGAGTTTGTCGTGAAGTGAACCCGCTGTCTCGTCGGAAGTAATCGGCTGACGCCCGGAATACAACACCGGGCCGGTATCCAGCCCGGCTTCCATTTGCATGATGCACACACCGCTCTCGGCATCGCCCGCCAGGATTGCCCGCTGGATGGGCGCCGCGCCGCGCCAGCGCGGCAACAACGAGGCATGAATATTGAGGCAGCCGAAACGCGGGATGTCGAGTACCGCTTGCGGCAAAATCAGGCCGTAGGCGGCGACGACCATCGCCTCGGCCTGCTGCGCGCGAATCCGTTCCCAGGTGGCTGGATCTTTCAGGGTCAGCGGTTGAAACACCTCTATGCCCTTAGCGATCGCTTGCTCCTTAACCGGCGATGGCCGCAATGCCATGCCTCGCCCTGACGGCCTGTCAGGTTGAGTGAGTACTAACGCCACATGATGGTCAGCCGCCAGAATGGCCTTCAAGGCGCACGCCGCGAATTCGGGGGTACCGGCAAAAACAAGCTTCATCGTAAAACTGACTCCGGTTGAAACCCCGCCCGTAAGAAAGGTGGGAGCCATACCCCGGCCTAAAGGCCGGGGTTTCGGCGACTGTTTTGGGAGGGGATGCAAACTCATGGAGAAACATGAGCGGCGTTTGCTTTCCCTCGCCCGCTTGCGGGAGAGGGTGCCCCGGCAGGGGCGGGTGAGGGGGGACATGTTCCAGTGTTGTTTCATGCTGAATTGCCGCCCCCCTCATCCGGCCTTCGGCCACCTTCTCCCCGCAGGCGGGGCGAAGGGATTGACCGCAGTGCTTCGCAGGAAATATTGTCCATCATTTCAACAACATTCATCGTAAAACTAACTCCGGTTGAAACCCCGCCCGTAAGAAAGGTGGGAGCCATACCCCTTTCTTACGGCCGGGGTTTCGGCGACCGTTTTGGGAGGGGATGCAAACCCCTTCCAAAACACCTTAGACCGACAAGCCTGAAGGCCTGTCGCTAATCTCTTGCTGCGGTAATCTTCGCCTGCTTTGCCAGCTTGGCCTTGATGCGCAACTGTTTGAGCCGCGAGAGGTGCTCGACGAATACCTTGCCGGAGAGGTGCTCGATCTCATGCTGCAGGCACACGGCGAGCAGTTCGTCTGCCTCTATCGTCTTCTCACGTCCCTCCAGATCGAGATAGCGGACGACGACTCTCTCCGCTCGCTCAACCTTGTCGTAGATTCCTGGTACTGACAGGCAGCCTTCTTCGCACTCCTGCCTGCCTTCGCTTTCGACGATCTCCGGATTGATCAAGGTCAGCAAATTGTCGCGTGTTTCCGAAGTGTCGATCACGATCACTTGCTTGTGCACATCGACCTGAGTTGCCGCCAGGCCAATGCCGGGAGCTTGATACATTGTCTCAGCCATGTCGCGCGCCAGGCGTATTATGCTTTCGTCAACGTTCCGCACTGGCGCGGCAATTTTTTTCAAGCGCGGATCGGGAAAGCGGAGAATCGGCAACAAAGACATAAAAAGCTTGATCAAATAAGTAATTACGTGCAGAATCTAATGCAACATCTATGAATACAGTGCAATATTCACGACATTGTTTGAGCATTCTATGCGATGTCTGCGACTGACGGTGGATTGATCATGAGGCCAGTTGAACTCCTCAGTGCTGATCGTAACAGCCGTAACGCGCAGATTGTCCATTCGTATGAGGATAACACGATGATTCGCTTTTTCTCCGCGCTCGCCATTTTTGGCACCCTTTCTCTTGCTTCAGCGAATGCCGCTGATTCATCGCCAAAGCTCGCTGATGCTGTTCCGAGCCAGTATATTGTGGTGCGAGGCGATACGCTTTGGGATATTTCCGCCAGATTCCTGAGCGAACCCTGGCGCTGGCCGGAAATCTGGCGTATGAACCAGGAGCGGATCAAAAATCCTCATCGGATATATCCAGGCGATATGATCTTCCTCGAACGCGATGCAGAGGGTAGGCCTTTTCTGCGTCTTGAATCGAGGCAAGGTTCACAGCTCGACGGGGGCCTGGACCCGAAACAACGCCCACAGATTTATACGGAATCATTGTCCGAAGCCATCCCGCCGATTCCGCCCAACGAGATCGAACCTTTCCTCGCCACACCGCTCTTCGTCGAAGAAAATACGCTTAGGACCGCGCCGCGTATCGTGGCGACTCAGGAAGATCGCGTCCTTCTCGGAAAAGGAGATACTGCCTATGTGGAAGGCGCTGATCCTGCGCAGAAAAAATGGCTGGTTTTCCGCAAGGGACAGGCCTTGTACGATCCTGAAGACCCAAACCGAATTCTCGGTTATGAGTCGTTCCATGTCGGGTCAGCTACTCAGGTGACTCCGGGTAATCCCGCTGTGTTCAGGGTCGAAGAGGCCAAGCAGGAAATTGGATACGGCGATCGTTTGGTACCCGCTGACCGTCCTGAGCTCGTGGATTATGTTCCACACGCACCCGATCAGGAAATCAATGGACAAATTGTATCGGTCTATGGCGGCGTCGGTTCGGGCGGCAAACTGTCGATCATTTTGATCAATCGCGGTAGTGAAGATGGCTTGGAAATAGGGCACGTTCTTGCTATTGAAAGGGTCCGCATCGTTGAGCAGCGTGACGAAGATGATCGAAAGGAAAGCTTTGTCATTCCGGCAACCCGTTTCGGACTCGTCTTTGTGTTCCGTACTTTTGAACATGCCTCTTACGCTCTGGTTGTACAGTCTGAGGGACTCATCGAAGTCAAAGATATCATCCATACACCGTAGCCGATGATCGAGCCCGAGACGCTCGCCTGCTGGCTTAAACTTACTCTCATTCCCGGCATCGGCGGTAGAACGCAACGCAAGTTGCTTACCGCTTTTGGCTTGCCAGATGCCGTTTTTTCCTCCAGCCACACCGCCCTGCGATCACTGATTGGCGACAAGGCAGCCAGACTGTTGCTTGATACTGACAACGAGGCCAGGATCGCCACCGCCCTGGCCTGGGCGCGAGAACCCGATCAACACATCATAACGCTGGCTGATCCGGATTATCCGCGTACGCTTCTTGAAATTCCCGATCCCCCTACCTTGTTGTACGTTCTCGGCCGGCTTGAGTTGCTCAACCAGGCGATTTTGTCCATTGTCGGTTGTCGGGCTCCCACGCCACAGGGCCTGCATAACGCCGAGCAGTTTGCCTGCGCGCTGGCAAAGGCGGGATTAACCATCGCAAGTGGCATGGCGCTGGGTATCGATGCCGCCGCGCATCGTGGCGCATTGGCTGCACCAGGCGACACGATCGCTTTTATCGGCACCGGGATCGATCGTGTTTACCCGGCACGAAATCGTGATCTTGCGCACGAAATTGGCGCCAAAGGGGCGATCGTTTCGGAGTTTCCCATCGGTACACCGGTCATCGCGTCCAATTTCCCGCGCCGCAATCGATTGATTTCCGGGATAGCCCGCGGCGTATTGGTCATCGAGGCGGCTATCGAAAGTGGTTCGCTGATTACGGCCAGACTGGCAGGAGAGCAGGGCAGGGAAGTCTTTGCTATCCCTGGATCGATCCATTCACCGCAAGCTCGTGGCTGTCACAGGCTGATCAAGGATGGCGCCAAGCTGGTGGAAACGGCCGAGGACATTCTTGAGGAACTTCGCTGGATCATGCCAACGCCGAATTCGCCCGAAACCGAAGTGTCTGGAGTAAGCGATGTGAACCAAAGCTCAGAAATCCTGTCATTCATGGGATACGATCCCTGCAGCCTGGACGAACTGGTCAGCCGATCAGGACTGGCCACCGATGCTCTTTCAGTCATTCTCCTGCATCTTGAACTCGAAGGGCGTATTGCCAGCCTGCAGGGAGGCCGTTACCAACGCCTTCAGGTTCAGTGAGGACGCCAGGCCGCGGAATCCTTCTCACCCGCACTATGCCCGACATGTCTGCCCGAGGCGTCCCGCTTGCCAAGCGTCACTGGTAACTCTTATCATGCACCGCTATTTCGTATTTCAGTCAATTACCTTGAGCATAATTTCATTTCGCAACATTGAGCGCAGATAATTCATGAGCAAAAAGCTGATCATTGCCGAAAAACCTTCCGTTGCCGCCGATATCGCGCGTGCGCTGGGCGGATTCACCAAACGTGACGATTATTTTGAAGACGATGAGCACATCATCTGTTCAGCCATCGGTCATCTGCTTGAACTGGCCTGTCCCGAAGAATACGAGGTTAAGCGGGGAAAATGGTCCTTTGCTCATCTTCCGGTCATTCCGCCGCACTTTGATCTGCGCCCGATCGAAAAGACCGAGTCGCGGCTCAAGTTGTTAAAACGCCTGATCGCTCGCAAGGATGTTGCCGGCCTGATCAATGCCTGTGACGCCGGACGTGAGGGGGAGCTGATTTTCAATTACATCGTCCAGCATGCCAAAGCGAACAAACCAATCGAGCGACTGTGGCTGCAATCGATGACTCAACAGTCCATTCGTGATGGTTTCACCCGGTTGCGCACGGGAAAAGAAATGCTTGGCCTGGCTAACGCCGCTGTCTGCCGCTCAGAGTCGGACTGGCTGGTCGGCATCAACGGCACACGAGCGATGACGGCTTTCAATTCAAAGACGGGCGGTTTTCATCTGACTACCGTAGGCCGGGTCCAAACGCCCACACTGACCTTGATCGTTGATCGCGAGGACAAGATCAGGAAATTCAAGTCTCGACCATATTGGGAACTGGAAGCTGCTTTCGTCTGCCAGAATGGTGTCTATCACGGTCGCTGGTTTGATGAGAAATTCGCCAAAGGCAAGACAGAAGAAGATGAACATCTGCGTCCGGAACGAATCTGGGACGAAGAACGCGCCAGGGCGCTCCAGGATAAATGTAATGGAAAGCCGGGTGAGGTCAGCGAGGAAGCCAAGCCAACGACTCAACTCTCACCTTTACTGTATGACTTGACAAGTCTGCAACGGGAGGCCAATGGACGTTTCGGATTTTCCGCAAAAAGTACGCTTGGACTGGCACAGGCACTTTACGAAAAACACAAGGTTTTGACTTATCCTCGTACCGATGCGCGCGCGCTCCCGGAAGACTACATCGCCAGCGTCAAAAAGACCTTGCACATGTTGACTGGCGAAGGAGCCGGAACCGGTCACGACGAGTCGCTTCTATCCCGTTATTCTGCCTTTGCCCATCAGGTTCTCGCGCGCAACTGGGTATTGCCGAACAAGCGCATTTTCAATAATGCCAAAATTTCCGATCACTTTGCGATCATCCCGACACTGCAAGCGCCCAGGCACCTTTCCGAGCCGGAACAGAAGCTTTACGACATGGTCGTCAAGCGTTTCCTGGCGGTCTTCTATCCCGCAGCCGAATATCTGGTGACCACGCGTATCACACGCGTCGAAGGAGAGCCATTCAAGACCGAGGGTAAAGTGCTGGTCAAACCCGGTTGGCTCACTGTTTATGGACGCGAAAGTCAGGAAGGGGAGGAGGGTAATCTGGTCGCTGTCAAACCTTCCGAGCACGTTGTGACTGAAGAGATCGTCCTTAACGCCACCGAAACCCGCCCGCCGGCACGCTATTCCGAAGCGACCTTGCTATCAGCCATGGAAGGTGCCGGGAAAATGGTAGACGACGAGGAATTAAAAGCGGCCATGGAAGGGCGCGGCCTGGGTACGCCCGCGACTCGCGCGCAGATCATCGAAAACCTGATTGGTGAAAATTACATGAACCGTGAGGGTCGGGAACTTCATCCAACGGCCAAGGCATTTTCCTTGATGACCCTGTTGAACGGACTCGGAATTCCGGAATTAACAGCGCCTGAACTGACAGGCGAATGGGAGCATAAATTGGCGCGCATGGAACGAGGGGAGCTTTCCCGGGAAGATTTCATGACTGAAATTGCCACCATGACCCAACACATTGTCGATCGCGCTAAAAGCTACGACAACGATACTATTCCTGGAGATTTCGGTGAGCTGTCATCACCCTGTCCGAAGTGTGGCGGCATAATCAAGGAAACGTATAAAAAATTCCAGTGCCAAAGCTGCGACTTTTCTCTTTGGAAGATAGTCGCGGGACGACAATACGAGGCGGCAGAAGTCGAGCAATTACTCTCTGACAAGATTGTTGGACCACTGACAGGTTTTCGGAACAGGATGGGGCGTCCTTTTGACGCCGTAATTCGGCTCAACGACAGCCTCCAGCCTGAATTTGTTTTCGGAAACGAATCCAATGGAGACAGCAACGGCAGTGACGAAATTGATTTTTCGGAGCAAGACCCCTTGGGATCATGTCCCAAGTGCGCGGCTCGTGTATTCGAGCATGGGATGGCTTATGTCTGTGAAAAAGCAGTTGGTAACACAAAAAGTTGTGACTTCCGCTCAGGCAAGCTCATTCTGCAACAGCCCGTAGATCATGCTCAAATGGTCAAATTATTGGCGACAGGCAGAACGGATTTGCTGACTGGATTTATATCCGCTCGTACGCGCCGCAAATTCTCCGCCTTCCTCGTCCGCGGCGCCGATGGCAAAGTCGGCTTCGAGTTCGAGAAAAAAGAGATAAAGAAAAAACCAGGCGCCGGGAAAACTGCGGAAGAAAAAACCTCGCCACGCCGAAAGCCCGCTAAAAAAGAATAAATCCGACTCGTGGCCTCTACGTGTTTCACGTGAAACACGTAGAGGGTGTGGCTTGGCTATCTTGCTATTTTAAGCGCGCCAGACGGTAGCGCATCTTCGATCGCCGCGTGCAGAACGTCAATTACCTGCGGGCGGGGGAAAGTGACTCTCCAGGCTAACGCTACCCGCCGCATCGGCTGCGGAGTGGAAAATCGGCGTATTTGAAGCAAATGCAGGCTTTGTGGCCAGGACTTTGCCGCCGATATGGGTACAACAGAAATTCCGGCGCCGCTGGCTACCATGTGTCTAACCGTCTCCAAAGAACTTCCCTCGAACGATCCTTCTATCCCGCCAGGCTCAGAGAGCTTTGGACATGCCTCAATAACCTGATCACGGAAACAATTTCCTTTACCCAGCAGCAGCAAGTTTTCAGCGGCAACCTGGGCACTCGATATGGTCTTGTATGTCCCCAAGGGATGTCCATTAGGCAAGGCCACACAGAAGGGTTCGTCGTACACCGGACGAACAACAATCCCGGCTTCCTTGAAAGGGAGTGAAATGATGATTACGTCTAATTCACCTCCATGTAACTGTTCGGTCAAGCTGGCCGTGAAATTTTCATTGATGAATAATGGCATTTGCGCCGCACGAACGTGCAAGGCTGGAATGAGCCTGGGAAGCAAATAGGGCGCGATCGTATAGATAGCACCAACACGCAAGGGTCCAATCAGCGGATCCTTTCCCTCACCGGCAATATCTTTGAGACGTTCCGCTTCCTGAATCACTCTCTCTGCCTGCAGGGCGATCTTTTCACCAATGGGGGTCAGATGAACCTCGGCAGAGGTTCTTTCAAACAAGGTGATACCAAAGCGTGATTCTACTTTTTTTAATGCTACCGAAAGCGTCGGCTGACTGACGTGGCACTTCTCCGCCGCACGTCCAAAATGGCGTTCCCGTGACAGTGCCACGATGTAGCGAAGTTCGGTAAGTGTCATGATTAAACATCGATATTCCGGGCCGCGAGTGCATTTTTTTCAATAAAATTGCGTCGTGGTTCAACCATTTCGCCCATCAAGGTCGTAAAAATTTCGTCGGCTCCGATAACATCTTCGATCTGCACTCTGAGAAGGCGGCGAACTTTGGGATCCATCGTCGTTTCCCAAAGTTGCTCCGGATTCATCTCCCCGAGTCCTTTGTAGCGCTGCTTGGAGATTCCTTTTTCAACCTCATTAAGCAACCAGTTCATAGTCTCGGCAAAGCTGGAAACAAGCTGCTTTCTCTCGCCACGGCTCACGTAAGCACCCGGCCCAAAAAGATTCGATAGCGTCATTGCTGTTTTACGCAGTTGCGTATAGTCACCGCTATCGGCAAAATCTTCATCGATTACACAGACTCGAAGATTACCGTGATGCATATTTTCCAATCGAAGCTGCCAGCACTCTTTTGCCTCGTTGAACCGAGCCAGGACATTGATACCCGCCTTGACATCAATAACAGCATTGAAAGCCCTGGCGCACGCTTCTGCAGCAGTCTGGGTAGAAAGGTCGAGCTCCAGATTGGAATCGATCAGCGCATAAAGGACTTCCGGGTTGATCATGTGTGTCAAACGGTTAATAACCGCTTCAGCGAGCAGGTATTCACGCGCCAGTTCTTCAAGAGCGCTCCCTGAAATCCCGCTTACTCCGTTTCTTGGAACCAGCACCGCGTCTTCGAGAGCCAGGGATAGTAAAAATTGTTTAAGCGCCGGATCATCCTTGATGTAGCGCTCTGTTTTTCCATGCTTGACCTTGTAAAGTGGCGGCTGAGCAATATAAATATGACCGCCTTCGACCAACTCGGGCATTTGCCTATAGAAGAATGTTAACAGCAAGGTACGGATGTGAGCGCCATCCACGTCGGCATCGGTCATGATAATCAAACGGTGATAGCGCAGCTTCTCAGGTTTATATTCATCTTTCCCAATACCTGTACCAAGCGCTGTTATGAGTGTGACGATGGCATCCGAGCTGATCAGTCTGTCGAAGCGGGCTTTTTCCACATTGAGCACTTTGCCGCGCAGAGGCAGTATGGCCTGGAATTTCCTATCCCGCCCTTGCTTTGCCGATCCGCCCGCCGAATCACCTTCGACGAGGTAGAGCTCGCACAGTGCCGGATCTTTTTCCTGACAGTCTGCCAGTTTTCCGGGCAAACCGACTCCATCGAGTAAACCCTTGCGCCGGGTCATTTCACGGGCCTTTCGCGCAGCTTCGCGGGCCCGCGCGGCTTCCACGATCTTTCCAGTGATCACCTTCGCATCCAGGGGATTTTCTTCCAGGAATTCAACAAGTTTTGCCGCAACGACTTCCTCTACGGCGGGTCGTGCTTCCGAGGAAACAAGTTTCATCTTGGTCTGGGATGCAAACTTTGGATCAGGCATCTTTATCGAAAGCACACATGCCAGACCTTCGCGCATGTCGTCTCCGGTAATATCAACCTTGGCCTTTTTAGCGATTTCATTTTCTTCGATGTATTTATTGATGACCCGCGTCATGGCCGCGCGCAAGCCAGTCAAATGCATACCTCCGTCAGCCTGCGGAATATTATTGGTAAAGCACAACACCTGTTCAATGTAAGTATCATTCCATTGCATGGCGACTTCAACGCTAATCACCCCGTTGGCCATGCCTGATTCACCGATGGCATGAAACACGGTCGGATGCAACACGGTCTTTGATCGATTGATGTACTCGACAAAGCCCTTTACGCCACCCAGGAAAGCAAAGTTCTCTTCCTTGCCGTTTTGTTGATCAATGAGGCGCATTTTGACGCCATTATTAAGGAACGATAACTCGCGCAGGCGCTTGGCAATAATTTCATAATGGAATTCGACGTGCTCGAAGATTTCCTCATCGGCCATGAAATGCACCTCGGTCCCTCTTTTTTCAGTATTCCCGAGCACTTTAAGCGGTGAGACTTCGACACCATTCTGAATTTCGATCAGACGATCGGCCACGCTGCCCCGATTAAAATCCAGTTGATATTTTTTTCCTTCACGCCGAATCGTCAAACGCAACCACTTGGAGAGCGCGTTGACGCAGGAGACTCCAACACCATGCAATCCGCCCGATACCTTGTAGGAATTCTGATTAAACTTTCCTCCGGCGTGAAGCACGCACATCACGATCTCTGCGGCTGAACGTTTTGGTTCATTCTTATCATCAAACTTGATACCGGTCGGTATACCGCGCCCGTTATCACTTACAGAAATTGAGTTATCCGCATGAACCGTTACAACGATATCGTCACAAAATCCCGCCAATGCTTCATCGATCGCATTATCTACAACTTCGAATACCATGTGGTGCAAACCAGTGCCATCCGATGTATCGCCGATATACATTCCCGGACGTTTACGAACTGCCTCCAAGCCCTCAAGTTGCTGGATACTGGATTCATCATAGGCTGACTGGCCGTTGTCTTCGATCATTCGATTTCCAATTTGTGTGTTTCACGTGAAACATTCATCAGGATCAGATGTTAGGTATCAGGTTTTAACTTCAAAACCCACCGTTCGGTTTGATTCCTGATACCTGACATCTGATCCCTGATTCCTGATCCTAAATTCTCATGGGCATTACGACGTATTTGAAGTTCTCGTTGCCTGGCAGGGTTAACAAAGCACTGGAGCCCGCATCATTGAATCCCCACTCAACGAACTCCGTCGAAGCATTATTAAGCATGTCAAGTAAATATCCGACGTTAAATCCGACGTCAATGGCATCACCCGAGTAATCGGTCTCGATTTCCTCCTGCGCCTCTTCATGTTCGGCATTTTCCGCAACAATCTTCAAGCTGCCGGGTGTCAGGATTAGGCGTACTCCCCGGAACTTTTCGTTCGTCAAAATCGCAGCTCGGATCAAGGCTTTCAGCAAGGCGGCCCTATTCAGACTAACCAGATTTTTCAGACTTGCCGGAATAACCCGTTCATAATCAGGAAATTTCCCATCAATCAATTTGGAAACCAGGGTAATGTTTCCTAATTGAAAACGAATCTGGTTCAAGGTCATTTCAATCTGCAGGGGATCGTCGCTATCAGCAAGCAAGCGGTTCAATTCAAGAACAGTTTTGCGCGGCAAAATAAGTTCCTGCCTCGGCAAGGAAATATTTTCACCGAGAACCATACTGGCATAGGCCAGACGATGCCCATCGGTCGCCACAGCGCGCAACTCGCCGCCATCAACCAGCAAAAGAAGTCCGTTCAAATAATAACGAACATCCTGCACCGCCATCGCGAATTGTATCTGCCCCAACAAATGACGAAATTGTTTCTGGGTTACCTCGATTTTCTGCGGTTCGGTTTCTGAAATCGCCATTCGGGGAAAACCCTCCGCTGGCAAAGTCTGCAAGTTAAAGCGACTTTTACCGGCTTTAAGCTGTAAGCGGTTTTCTTCGAGACTAAGCGTAATTTCAGAATCTTCAGGCAACAATCGCAAAATGTCCTGAAGCTTCCTGGCGCTGACCGTTACCGCGCCGTCACTGTCTCCCTCGGCAACTTCAGCCAGAGTTGTAATCTGGATTTCAATATCAGTTGCAAGAAAAGTCAGTTTGTTTCCTGTTTTTTCCAGGAGAACATTGGACAGAATGGGCAGGGTATGCCGCTTCTCCACGATACCGGAAACTGATTGAAGGGGACCCAGGAGTAAATCACGTTGAGTTTTAACAAGAATCATATATATAAATCCTATAAATATAATCTCAGAAACAACTTTGTGGATATCTTAAAATTAAGCTTATTTATCAAAGTGTTAAATATAGATCTCATGAAGGTAGAACACATGTATTCAACAGTGGATGAAATTTAACAAGTTATCCACAGAAGCGCATTCAGACCTTTATCAACATATTAAACACAGCTTTTTCATCGCAAAACTAACTCCGGTTTGAAACCTCCCCCTTCAGGGGGATAATCAGGTACGGGAGAGGTGTAAGCGCTTCCGTGCTGTGTCGCCCGGTCACGGGCGTGGATTGAAACATTCCGTTATACACAAGCATTATTGCAATTATCCCTTCAGTACCTGTAACAAAACATGGACAGCATGGTTTAGCTCATTATCCTTTCCGCGCAAAGTGTCGATTGTCCGGACCGCATGCAAGACCGTTGTGTGGTCGCGTCCGCCAAAAGCCTCACCGATTGCAGGATAGCTTAGAGAGGTCAGATTCTTGGTTAGCCACATGGCGATTTGACGGGGGCGCACTATCTGGCGTGAGCGTTTTTTTGAAAAAAGATCCGTTATCTTGATCTTGAAATAGTCGGCAACCGTTTTCTGGATGTTCTCAACGGTGATTTGGCGGTTAACGGCGCCAATCAAGTCCTTCAAGGCTTCCTTGGTTAATTCAAGATCAATTTTTCGTCCATGAAAGGAAGCATAGGCAAGAACTTTTTTAAGAGCGCCCTCAAGCTCACGCACGTTTGAATGAAGGTGTTTGGCAATATAGAAGGCGACTCCATCGTCGAGCGCGACACATTCGGCTTCTGCCTTTTTTTTCAGGATCGCAACGCGCATTTCGATTTCCGGAGGCTCGATCTGCACTGTAAGCCCCCAGTCAAGACGGGTGATCAGTCTGTCGTCAAGACCGGAAATATCCTTTGGATACGTATCACACGTGATCACAATTTGCTTTTTTGCTTCAATTAAGGCATTGAAAACAAAGAAGAATTCTTCCTGTGTTCTATTTTTACCATTGAAAAACTGGATATCATCAAGTAACAGGACATCAAGCGACCGGTAATAACGCTTGAACGCATCGAATGATTTCGTTTGATAGGCGCGTACTACATTAGAGTAATAATCTTCCGCATGAACATAGCGAACGACCTTTTTGGGCGATTGCCCGGCGATATGGTTGCCAATGGCGTGAACCAGATGGGTCTTTCCGAGGCCGGTTCCACCGTAAACAAATAAAGGGTTGTACGCGCTACCGGGGTTCGTGCCTACCTGGAAAGAAGCAGCGCGGGCCAGATCGTTGGCTTTTCCGACGATCAGGTTATCAAAAGTAAAACCCGAAATGAGATGTGTCTTCTCATAAGAGTGAGCTGGAGATGTTTTCACAGACGCTTTGGAAACAGGCGTACCGGATACATCGGAAGGGCTGACTGGAAGCACGAGGCTCGAATGTCCGGATTCAGCAGTGGCCTGGACTGCTTCGCGAGCTTCGATGCTCAGGGAAATGCTGACCGGAGAGGAAAAAAACTTCATGGCGAGTTGCTCGATACGTCCAAGGTAACGTTCTTTCACCCATTTCAGGAGAAAAGTGTTTGGAACCACGAGGCACAAACCGTTATCTGGAGAATCTTCACCATCGAGGCGCAGAGAACGGAACCAGGTTTTGAATTGCTGGGGCGGAAGTTCCTGCTCAAACTGACTCAGACAAAAATTCCAGAAGCTGCTCATTGTTCAGGTTTCAACAAAACTCGAAAAAAGAAAGATCACGATAGCCACACACCAGGACTTCATCTCATGTCGTGGTTTTTCCAACGAGGACAGAATAACCAGTCAGGAATAACGACGTATCCGAACGTGCAATTTTAACCCGTGAAGGAAGAGTTATCCACAGCCCCTGAAAAATAAAATAGAAGAGAAATAAACGTTCCGGGGTGTTCCGGGACGTTCCGGCATTGCCGCGCAAGGCAAAAGTTCATAACATGGTCAATATGGCGTAACAGTCTCTAATCAATTCTCTGTTGATTGCATAAAGAATCCATGAAATCTACTCGACGCATTGTTTTTCTTGCCGCGCTTTCTGTTCTGTCCGGTATTCCGGCCCATGCCGGTCAGGCGGAAGCATCTCCCGAAAAATCCCCGGCATTCGAAGTGCAGGACGAAGGGGTGCCGGGGCAGGTGGTTTTTGAGGTGCTACTGGCGGAAGTCGCTCTCCAGCGTGGCAGCCTTGAGCTGGCCGTGCAAACTTATGAGAACCTCGTGTTGCGCACGCGCGATCAAAAGATCATGGAGCGCGCGATCGAAGTGGCGGGATACGCGCGGCGTTTCGACATTGCGCTGGAAACCGTGCGTCTCTGGCTCGACATCGACCCGACATCGCAACGCGCCCAGAAAATGCTGACCAGCGTCCTGATCATGAGCAATAGACTCGACGAACTGGCGCCGCATCTGATTCGCACGCTGAAAAGTAACAAGGAGGCGCTACCCGGAAATCTGCTCGGCTTGAATCGCATGTTCGCCCGCAACCCGGATCGTCCGGCGGTTTTTCGTCTGATCGAAACAGTGTGCCGTCCATTTTTCGGGCTTGCCGAGGCCCACTATGCCGTTGCCTTGGCGGCGACAGGCGCGAGGATGGGCGAGCGCGCCATGCGGGAGGCCCGCACTGCGCTCGAATTGCGTCCGGAATGGGAAGCAGCGGCCCTCCTGCAAAGTCAGATACAGATGCAGGAATCACAGGAATCGCGCAAAGAAGCCATCGATTTCATGGCGAACTTTCTGGAAGGCAACCCCGATGCGCAACAGCTCCGCCTGCTGTTTGCCCGCGCCCTGATCGGGGAGCGCCGCTACGCCGACGCCAGGCGCGAGTTTGATCGATTGTTGCAGGACTCGCCGGACAACCCGGAGATTGTCTACGCAGTCGCCATGCTGGCGTTCCAGTTCAACGACAAAGCGCTCGCCGAAGCCCAGCTCAGGCATTTCGTCGCTCTCGACAACGCCCTGGATCGAAATGCCGCTTATTACTATCTCGGCCAGATCGCCGAGGAAGACAAGCGAATCGACGAAGCCATGTCGTTCTACGCGCAGGTCGTCTCCGGCGAGCATTATCTGACGGCGCGGACGTGGCGGGCCCGCCTGCTGGTGGGCCAGGGGAAGGTCGACGAGGCGCGCGAATTGCTGCGGAACAGCACGGCGGACAAACCCGAGGAGCGTGTCCGGATGACGATCGCCGAAGCGGCGCTGTTGCGCGAAGAGGGTCGTCTCCAGGAGGCGTTCGATTTCCTTGAACAGAAGCTCGCCGAAAATCCTGAACAAACCGATCTCTTATATGAATCGGCGCTGATGGCGGAACGGCTGGACAAACTGGATCTGATGGAAACCCGCCTGCGCAACCTGATCGAGTTACGCCCGGATAATCCCCAAGCGTATAACGCGCTGGGCTACTCCTATGCCGATCGTAATCAGCGTCTGCCCGAGGCGCGGCAACTGATCGAAAAAGCGCTCGAACTGGCGCCGGACGATGTCGCCATTCTCGACAGCATGGGCTGGGTGCTTTACCGTCAGGGCGACCTGCCGGGTGCGCTGTCGTATCTCGAACGTTCTTACGGCAAGCACGAAGATCCGGAAATCGCCGCGCATCTGGGCGAGGTATTGTGGGTGATGGAGCGTCAGGAAGACGCCAGGCGCCTGCTCTCCGATGCGCAACAGAAGTTTCCATCCAATGCTGTTTTGTCCGCTACCATCCGCAGGCTGATTCCCTGATTTCCTGATTTTGAGCAAGAACCGGAGTTAGTTTTACGATGAATGTTGTTGAAATGATAGACAATATTTCCTGCGGAGCACTGCGGTCAATCCCTTCGCCCCACTTGTGGGGAGAAGGTGGCCGAAGGCCGGATGAGGGGGCGGCGATTCAGTACGAAACAACATTGGAACAGGCCCAACTCCCCCTCACCCGCCCCTGCCGGGGCACCCTCTCCCGCAAGCGGGCGAGGGAAAGCAAATGCCGCTCGTGTTTTTCCATGACAAACTTTCCTGTGGAGCACTGCGGTCAATCCCTTCGCCCCGCTTGCGGGGAGAAGGTGGCCGAAGGCCGGATGAGGGGGCGGCAGTTCAGCACGAAACAACACTGGAACATGTCCAACCCCCCTCACCCGCCCCTGCCGGGGCACCCTCTCCCGCAAGCGGGCGAGGGAAAGCAAATGCCGCTCATGTTTCTCCATGACAAACATATTCATGAAATTTCGGGTTCAATGGCGCTGATGGACAATATTTCCTGCGGAGCACTGCGGTCAATCCCTTCGCCCCGCTTGCGGGGAGAAGGTGGCCGAAGGCCGGATGAGGGAGCGGCGATTCAGCACGAAACAACACTGGGACATGTCCAACCCCCCCTCACCCGCCCCTGCCGGGGCACCCTCTCCCGCAAGCGGGCGAGGGAAAGCAAATGCCGCTCGTGTTTTTCCATGACAAACTTTCCTGTGGAACACTGCGGTCAATCCCTTCGCCCCGCTTGCGGGGAGAAGGTGGCCGAAGGCCGGATGAGGGGGCGGCGATTCAGCACGAAACAACACTGGAACATGTCCAACCCCCCCTCACCCGCCCCTGCCGGGGCACCCTCTCCCGCAAGCGGGCGAGGGAAAGCAAACGCCACTCATGTTTCTCCATGACAAACATATTCATGAAATTTCGGGTTCAATGGCGCTGATGGACAATATTTCCTGCGGAACACTGCGGTCAATCCCTTCGCCCCACTTGTGGGGAGAAGGTGGCCGAAGGCCGGATGAGGGGGCGGCAATTCAGCACGAAGCAACACTGGAACATGTCCAACCCCCCCTCACCCGCCCCTGCCGGGGCACCCTCTCCCGCGAGCGGGCGAGGGAAAGCAAATGCCGCTCATGTTTCTCCATGACAAACATATTCATGAAATTTCGGGTTCAATGGCGCTGATGGACAATATTTCCTGCGGAACACTGCGATCAATCCCTTCGCCCCGCGTGCGGGGAGAAGGTGGCCGAAGGCCGGATGAGGGGGCGGCGATTCAGCACGAAACAACACTGGGACATGTCCAACCCCCCCCCTCACCCGCCCCTGCCGGGGCACCCTCTCCCGCGAGCGGGCGAGGGAAAGCAAACGCCGCTCATGTTTCTCCATGACAGACATATCCATGAAATTTCAGGTTCGATGGCGCTGATGGACAAAGTTTCCTGCGGAACACTGCGGTCAATCCCTTCGCCCCGCTTGCGGGGAGAAGGTGGCCGAAGGCCGGATGAGGGGGCGGCAATTCAGCACGAAACAACACTGGGACATGTCCAACCCTCCTCACCCGCCCCTGCCGGGGCACCCTCTCCCGCGAGCGGGCGAGGGAAAGCAAACGCCGCTTGTGTTTCTCCATGACAAACATATTCATGAAATTTCGGGTTCAATGGCGCTGATGGACAATATTTCCTGCGGAGCACTGCAGTCAATCCCTTCGCCCCGCGTGCGGGGAGAAGGTGGCCGAAGGCCGGATGAGGGGGTGGCAATTCAGCACGAAACAACACTGGGATGTGTCCAACCCCCCTCACCCGCCCCTGCCGGGGCGCCCTCTCCCGCAAGCGGGCGAGGGAAAGCAAACGCCGCTCATGTTTTTCCATGACAAACATATTCATGAAATTTCGGGTTCAATGGCGCGTGGGGTGCAGGTGGTGGGCGAAGTGTTTTTTTTATGTCGCGCTGTTGCCAACGCTGTTGCCAACGTTGCTGTCAACATTATTGGCCGGCTGTGCCGGAATGCCGCCTGTGGCCGATCCGGTCATGCCCGCGCGCGCTGTGCTGGAGTCCTTCCAGCTTGAAGGGCGTTTCTCCTTGCGGCAGGATGAGCAAAACCATTCGGGACGCCTGAGCTGGCGTCACACGGCCGATGGCGACGAATTGCTGCTGGCCTCACCCTTTGGGCAAGGCATCGCCGGGATCGTGGCTGACGCCGGGCAGGCCATACTCACCACCAGCGACGGCAAAACCTTTGCGGCGCCCGACGTGCCCTCGCTGACCGGGCAGGTGCTCGGCTATCGTCTGCCGCTGAAAAGTCTCTCCGACTGGGTCCGTGGGCGCGCGGCGGGCGCCGAGGTCGTCGCGCGCGACGCACTGGGGCGTCCGCTGCAACTGCGTCATGAAGACTGGCGTATCGAGTACGCCTACGATGACGAAGACCCCGCGGCCTTTCCCGCGCGTCTTTTCGCCGAGCGGTCCGGAGCCTTCGAATTGCGGCTGCGCATCGACGAATGGAGCGCACTGCCGGCGCAGGAAAACCAACCATGAACAATCAGGATCACTGGACCTGGGACAGCGTCTATCCGGCGCCGGCCAAACTCAATCTATTTCTGCACGTCGTCGGCCGGCGCGCCGACGGCTACCATCTGCTGCAGACCGTGTTCCGCTTCCTTGGCTACGGCGACCGCTTGCGCTTCTCCCCCGGAACCGACAGCCAGGTGACGCTGCTCCGACCCTTGCCCGGTGTGCCGCCCGAAAGCGACTTGAGCGTGCGCGCCGCGCGCTGCCTGCAGGAAGAGACCGGTTGCCGGGAAGGTGTGCGGATTGCCATCGAAAAGCGTCTGCCGATGGGCGGTGGCCTGGGGGGCGGCAGTTCCGACGCGGCCACGGTGCTGCTGGCGCTCAACCATCTCTGGCAAACCGGCGTGCCGCGCCGCCGTTTGCAGGAAATCGGCCTCTCGCTCGGCGCCGACGTGCCGGTCTTCGTATTCGGCGAGAATGCCTTCGCCGAAGGCGTGGGTGAGGCGCTACGGCCCGTGGCCGCGCTTCCGGCCTGGTACGTGGTGCTCGAACCGCCCGTGCAGGCGCCGACGGCGCTCATCTTCAAAGACCCCCGGCTCAAACGCGACAGCACGCCTGTTCCGGCATCAGCCTGGCGGCCCGGATTCGGCGGCAACGACCTGCAAGCCGTCGCCGTCCGGCGGTATCCGGAAATCGCGCGCTATCTCGACTGGCTTGCGCGTTTCGGCGATGCGCGCATGACAGGCTCCGGCGCTTGCGTGTTTGCCGAATTCGCCGAGGAAGAAGCCGCGCGAGAAGTCCTCGCCAAACTGCCCAGTGACATGCGTGGCTGGATGGCGCCCGGACTCGATGCGCATCCGTTGCGGGCGCTGTGCGAATGAAGCTAAGGCTCACGAAAAAAAGCCCGCGACACACATCGCGGGCTTTTTTATTTTTGACGAAACGAGGAGGGAACTTGAATCGTCCGGGTAAAGGGACTTTCCTACGCCGACTTGCGACGCCGTAGAGCGCCGATACCGACCAGACCGAGGCCAAGCAAGGCCAAGGAGGCGGGTTCGGGAACTTCGGGAGGATCGCCAGGATCGCCAGGAGTGAGCGTGACACCGTCGAAAGCAAGACCGGACTGCTGGTCTTCATCCGACCAGTTAACCACGCCAAACTCGAGAATATAGTTACCCGCGCTGGTGAATGTGTATGCTGCCGATTGGAGCCATCCGGTGTAACCACACTTTGTGCCAAAGCAACTTCCACTATCGGTACCGAGCGGAAACCAAGCCTCACCCCGAGTGAAATTCCAAGAACCATTCACCCCGCCTAATTCCGTCCGAGTGTCAACCAGAAGGCTACCGATTTCGCTTAGACCTGTTCCGAGCACGCGTGCCCAAGCGTAATCCGCAAAATTCGTACCCGTACTATCTTCAACGCCATCAGTGGTCACGTAATTGAAGAAGAACTGCAGGACGTCCCCGGCACCCGCCGAGAACTCATAACGCAAGGTCGATCCGTTGTACTCCGATGCATACGTTCCCGGCGGATTCGATCCTAACCCACTAGAGAGAGCACCTCCAGTGGTAGTTACATAGGCGTAGTATCCACCATCGGGAGAAGCGGTGACGACTTCACCAATATCCGTCACCTTGGTTCCGTAAGAGACCCCAGTCGTGCCAGTGCCCGTCCAGCCAGTGAGGCCGCTTTCGAATGACCCGTTTATAGGATCTGCCGTCGCTTCCCCGACAGCGAAAACCGATAAGAGGATGGCCGCGATAACGGACAAGGTCTTGGTTGATTTGATGTTTCTCATTTTGAATCCTTTCTGAAACACATTTTTTGAGCCCAACAACGTTAGGCTAATATCCCGATGAATCTAAAGCATTTTTTGTGCCCGCTTAGATTTGTTTCAATAACCCACTGTTTACGAACAATAAAAAATAGATTTTTAAAAACTTTTACCAGAGTGTTCCATGAATTGTAAAAAAAACCGACACTCTTCTATGTCCTCTATGTGAAGTAAATCACACGCCATTGTTATTCTGGAAAAGGCAGACAAACACGGCAGGGAACTACAGTCACACTAACGTAAAACTGCTCTAAATTTTCAACTAAAAAACGGGCGGCATTGTCCCGCCACCCGCTCTGCCTTATTACACTCGCCAGCCCGGTGTCGGACCAGCGAGCGACTAAAGCATCAATCGGCAACGATGTGTTGCTGGATATGATGGTCAATCAGAACCTTTACCGACGAGTCGAACGCATTGGTATAGACATCGAATCCACCTTCCGTTCCGTTCAACACCCACTTGTCAGCTCCGTCGGTACCGTTCTTCAAGGATACGGTATCGCCTGCATCTCCCTCGATAGTCAAGGTCTTGATGCCGCTGACGGTAGCGCCGTCGCCAGTAATCTGCAACACATCTTCGAGCGCCAGATTAGTCAGTCTGTGCCCTTGATCCGCCGGCCCCAGGTCGATGCGTTCGATATTGCTCAGATTGACCGGACTGGAGAAATCGATGTTCTCACCAGGGAGCAACTTCACAGTATCCAAACCGCCCTGACCATTGAGGAGATTCGAATCGCTCCCGTTGTAAAGCAAGGTGTCGGGACCATCGCTAGCCTGACTCAGATGATCCTTGTAAAGCTCCAAATCCAGACTGCTGGATATCCACGAGGAATTGCTTCCCTCAGTCGTTAACCCTCTAACCGTGAGATGGTAATCCCCGCTGCTCTGGATAACGCCAAGGCCGGAAACCTGCGCCTGATCTAACCCGGCCAGCGTATAGGTACCACCGTCGGCCGGAACATAGGAACTGCTAATCAGATTGCCACCCGCATCATAAAAGGCGGCGCCTGCTCCCAGGCCACTGATCTCGAGCGTCGCCAGTTCGTTATCCGGATCAAGCATCAGTCCGTTGAGATTAAGCGGGACGATTCCTCCTTCGTTACCAATCGCGAGCGTCGTCGGATAGAAAAAGATACCGTCCGGGACACCCACCGTGAAGCCGTTATCCGTGCCCTTGACTTCGATGGTCAGGTTAGCCTTCGTGTCCGCACCTATACTGCCATCGCTATCCTTCAGCGTATAGGCGAATATGTCGTAGTCCGTGCTGTTTCCTAAGGCAGCAAGTTCCGGACTGCTGTTATTGAGGGTATAGATATAGCTACCGTCGTCGTTGAGTAACAGCGTACCGTACTTGCCATTCAGCACAGAACCCACGCTACCTACCGCCGCCGGGTTAGTTACGGATTCAATGCCGATCACCTTTGTGACATCTCCTCTAATGAGGTCTTTGCCTGCCCCGGAGGCATCTCCCGTGATGACGTTGCCGCTCGCGAACAACGACGCGCCTTCCGTCACGGAATTGATGTCATCGTGAGCCGTCGGTCTGGTGTCGGCGATGTCGATGCGCATCGGCTTGTAATCGCCCGTCAGCAGATCGACGGGTTGCGTATCTCCATTATCGTCCTTGACAATAATCCTTATGCTGTCGTACACGCTCGAACTACTACCGCTGTGGTCCCAACTCGTACCATACGGATCGTAGGTCCAATTGACCAAGTCCCTTACCTCGCCCGTCACTGGGTCGGTGTATCCATCTTCGGTGTAACCCGTGATCGTGAGTTCGCCTTTCGGTGTAACGATGTGTTCAATAGGGGTCGTACTGGAATTTATGAGTTCGTCCCTGCTTATCGCCCGACCATTGATAGTCAGTGCGGCAAGCTCGTCGAGTCCGTCCGGCGCCTTGATAGTGAAGTAGTAATCAGCCGTACCATCTTCGTCTGCTGCGATCCGCATACCTAGCCCACGGCTACCATCCGGTGCAACCAGCTTGACGCCGTCGTCCGTGCCTCTGACTTCGATGGTCAGGGTGGTTGTGTCGAACTCGCCGTCCGAGTCAGCCAGCGTGTAGGTGAACACGTCGTACTGCGTTTCGCCTTCGTTGAGCGACTGAACCAACTTGCTATCGTTGTTGAGGGTGTAGGTATAGCTGCCATCACCATTAAGTATCAGCGTACCGTACGTGCCTACCAACCCAGCGCCGCCGAGGCCACCCGTCGTCACGGTTCCCGTGTCTCCGACAGCAACACCCGTTACTGTCGGGAGCTTGTCTATCGCGTCGTCCGTGTAGCTCGCATTGACCGTCCCCTTGTCATCTACATCTCCCGTGATGACGTTGCCGTGCGCCACCAACGTCACGTCTTCTTTCACGAAGTTGACGTCCGGGTTGGCTATTGGCTTGCTGTCGATGATTTGTATGGTCAATGTTCCCGTGCCGACCACACTGTTCAGATCGGTGACAGTCAAGTCGATGTTGTCGAGACTCCATGCATCTGATGCACCTGACTGGTTTATCGCTTCTTTCAGCGTATAGGTATAGGACAAATCACCGCTCTTGCCGTCGGCCGCCGGGGTGTAGCCGGTCAGTGTCAACAAACCTTCGCCGGTATCGATGGTTTGCGGAGTCGTCGCCAGCACCGTGGGGTCAAATGAAGTTCCGCCAACGGAAGATCCGTTAACTAAAGTTCCGCCAACAGTGATGCTGGCCAGCCCATCCTGTGCCGTGATGTGAATCGTACCCGTGGTTTGCTCACCGTCGTCGAGGGCAGGCGTGTACAAACCGCCATTGTTCAGGAGCGTCCCGCCTTCCCAAACCGTGTTATGACCATCCGCGTCGCCAGGATTGTTGTGGTCTTTCGGCACAATGGTCGGCGGGCCGTCCGTGTGACCGTTGATGTTGATGGTCAAGGTGGTCGTGGCAGTCTCGCCGTCGTTGTCGGTGATCGTGTAGTTGAACACATCGTTGACCGTCTGGCCGTCGTTGAGTGCATTGACATACGAGTTAGTGTTGTCGAGGGTGTAGGTGTAGCTGCCGTTAC
>BNUC01000025.1 GCA_025997075.1 Betaproteobacteria bacterium
TGCACGAGACCGGCTGAAATACATCGCGAACTTGACAGCACAGGCGGCGGATAGGGTTCTGAATGCTACCGATATGGCTGGCCCGCTGCAGGAAGAGCTGGAATCAGGCGCTACGCTATTGGCCGCGAAATGGGATGCCCTATACGACAACAAGTTGGGGGTTGAAGACTTCAAGTTGCTGGCCAGCGAGACACGGGCTTTTCTCAAGAATGCTGTTCCGCAGAGGACGTCGGCGACCAAGGAACAATTACTTGAGATCATGATGGCCCAGGATTTTCAGGACCTTACCGGGCAAGTTATCAAGAAGATCATAGCGATTGCCCAGGAGCATGAAACCCAACTGATGAGTATTCTTATTGAAACGATTCCTGCGGAAAAGCATACCGAACCGCTCAAGAGTTTGCTCAATGGGCCCGTTATTAACGGCGAAGGGCGTTCCGATGTTGTGGTGAGTCAGGAGCAGGTCGACGATCTGCTTGATAGCCTGGGATTCTAGGAGATTTTTTATGAGCGATTTTTCCGGGATGGAAGACCTTCTGCAGGATTTCCTGCAGGAATCGAGTGACTTACTCTCCGATGTAGACAACAAGCTTGTCGATCTGGAGAAAGATCCGGGCGACCGTCGCCTGTTGAACGATATCTTCCGCGGGTTCCACACCATCAAGGGTGGGGCAGGCTTTTTGAATGCGACGGAACTGGTCAAACTCTGTCACCTGACTGAAAATCTGTTCGACAAACTCAGAAACGCCGAGAAGGAACTGAACCCCGAATTGATGGATACCATCATGGCGGCGACGCAAAGCGTCCGGTCGATGTTCGGAGAACTTGCCCAAGGGGTGCAACCGCGTCCTGCGCCGGACGAGGTGATTCAAGGCCTGCGTGCCGCATTACAACAAGCGCCAGCCGCTGCGGCCACTCCGGCTGCTACTCCAGCCGCCACGGCTGGAACGGCACCCGTAGCGGGTAATACGGCTGCTCCCGCATCACCTTCTCAGGCGGCGCCCGCTTCCGGGGAGGCGGGACCGGATTGGAACACGTTGCACGCCGCCGTTACCGGGCAGACGGGTGTCCCGTCGCCGGCCGTGACGAATGTACAACCACAACCGGGTACTCAGGTCGAAGCCGCATCCGGTACCCATGTCGTGCCGCAAGCCGAAATGACGCCGCATTTCCCTCCCGAGGGACGACGCGCGACCGACAAACCCGGCCTCGCTGCATCGGGTCAGACCTCCGGACGGCGCGCGGAAGAAAGAATTACCCCGCGCGAGTCGACCATTCGCATCGATACGGCGCGCCTGGATCAGGTACTGAACCTGTCCGGTGAGATCGGTCTGACGAAAAACCGCTTGACCAGTCTGCGCGCCGATATCCTGGCGGGGCGGAACGATGCGGAAACCCTGCATGAGCTTGATCAGGCCGTGAGCCAGCTCGATCTTTTGGTTTCCGATCTGCAGAATTCGGTGATGAAGACGCGGATGCAGCCGATCGGCCGCCTGTTCCAGAAATATCCGCGGATTGCCCGCGACCTGGCGCGTCAACTGGGCAAGGACGTCGAGTTGGTGTTGGTCGGCGAAGAGACCGAGGTCGACAAAACGATGATCGAGGATCTCGCCGATCCTCTGGTGCACCTGGTGCGCAATGCGGTAGACCACGGCGTCGAGTCTCCGGAAGAGCGCCTGGCCGCCGGCAAGCCTCCCAAGAGTTTCGTCCGCCTGGAAGCACGTCAGGAAGGTGATCACATCGTGCTGATCATCGTCGATGACGGACATGGAATGAATCCCGAGGTCATTCGCGCCAAGGCTGTCGAAAAAGGATTGATCCGGGAAGAAGAAGCCAATACGCTCGACGATCGTCAAAGTCTGAATCTGATTTTCCTGCCCGGATTCTCGACGATGACCACGGCTTCCGCCGTGTCGGGGCGAGGGGTGGGCATGGATGTTGTCAAGACGAACATCCAGAAGCTCAATGGCTCGGTCGATATTCGTTCCGAACCTGGCAAGGGATCGGCGTTCATCATCTCCTTGCCGCTGACGATGGCGATTCTTCCGGTTCTGCTGGTTCTTCTCGGTGATCAGCCGTTTGCCCTGCCGCTTTCGATGGTGCGCGAGATTTTACCCATCGAGAAGGGGAAGATGCAGGAAGTGGGCGGCAAGGAAACCTTGGTCGTGCGCGGCGAAATTCTTCCGGTCGTCGCCCTTTCACGTCTTTTGGGCTGGCCGCAGGTGCGTGCTCCGGAATACGGTGTCTTGATGCAGACCTCGGAGCGTAGCTTCATTCTTTCGGTCGACAGCTTCGCCGGGCGTGACGACGCGGTGATCAAATCGCTCGACGACTTCCGTCCACGCGGTGTCGCTGGTGTGACGACGCTGTCGAACGGGCGGATCGTCCTGATTCTCGACATGAAAGAGCTGCTCTCCGATCTAAGTGCGCATATCGATAAGGATTTGAGTATCGGGGGTATCGGACATTCGAAAATGCTCGAACTCTCCGAATAAATTCAAATAAAACAAATAGATAGACAGGAAGTCCTGGCTTCCTGTCTTTTTTTTCGTCTTTTGAAAGCCCTGTTGCAATCTTGCGACTATTCTAGAATTTATCTAAATAAAATCTTGTACCCCTTTATTTTTTAAAGTTTTTTCATATAATACCCTCTAACCCATTGGGGGCTGAGGATGGCTGAAGAAAGCGATGTCGAAAAAACTGAGCCTGCCTCATCGAGACGGTTGGAGCAGGCCCGCCAGGAAGGACAGGTTCCCCGTTCACGGGAGATCGGCGCTTTCCTGGCGTTGATGGTTGCAGCGAGTACGTTCTGGATGCTCGGAGGCTGGATGATGCAACGTACTTCGGCTATCGTGAAGCGCGGCTTGACTTTCGATGCAGAGGTTCTGCGTGATCCCCAGCTCATGCTGACGCGGTTTTCCGACATCTCGTTTGATGCGCTGGTTTCATTCGGCCCCTTTGTTCTGGCCCTGGTCGTGGCGGCGCTCTCTTCTCCGTTTTTTCTCGGTAGCTGGAATTTCTCGGGCAAAGCGCTGACGCCGGACATCATGCGGCTGAACCCGCTCAAGGGGCTCACGCGAATCATTTCCTGGTCGGGTCTTCTAGAACTCGTCAAAAGCGTCGCCAAGGCTTCGCTGATCGGAAGCGTGGCGGGTTATGTCCTGTGGTCGGAGCGCGGAGAAATTTTGGCGCTGCTGGGTCAGACCGTTGAAGCCGGACTTGCGGGCGCTGGGCATCTGATCAATTACAGCTTCCTGATCATCGTCCTGTCCATGCTGATCATCGTGGCGGTCGATGTTCCGTTCCAGCTCTGGCAATACTACGACAAGCTGAAAATGAGCAAGGAAGAAGTCAAGCGCGAAAGTAAGGAGATGGAAGGCAATCCCGAGGTCAAGGGGCGGATTCGCAGTCTGCAACGCGAAGCGGCGCGCCGACGGATGATGAGCGCGGTTCCGGCAGCGGATGTGATCGTCACCAATCCGACGCATTTTGCCGTGGCCTTGGCTTACAAGAGCGGCATGAGCGCGCCGAAGGTGGTGGCCAAGGGGATGGGCGAGATTGCCCACAAAATCCGCTCGACAGGCGCCGAGCACGGTGTTCCGTTGCTTGAAGCGCCACCGCTCGCCAGGGCGCTTTTCCGCCACGCCGAACTCGACCAGGAAATTCCGGCGACGCTCTACGCCGCCGTGGCGGAGGTGCTGGCGTACGTCTATCAGCTTTCCGAGTGGCGTCAGCAGGGTGGTAACTATCCGCGCCCGCCGCGAGACATCCCTGTCCCCTCGAACATGGTGCCGGAGTGGGTAGATGGCTACTAGCGCAAGCGCAACCCTGCAGAATTTTATCGGCCGTATCGGTTTGCAGCAGCTTGCCGGTCCGGTGCTGATCATGCTGGTCATGTCGATGATGGTGCTGCCGCTGCCGCCCTTCCTGCTCGACCTGTTTTTTACCTTCAACATCGCGATTTCGATCGTCGTCATGCTGGTCGCGATCAACGTCATGAGGCCCCTCGACTTCTCGGTTTTCCCGACGGTGCTGCTGATCACCACCTTGTTGCGCCTGTCGCTCAACGTCGCCTCGACCCGCGTCGTTCTGCTTGAAGGACATACCGGGCCGGGCGCCGCCGGACAGGTCATCGACGCCTTCGGTCACTTTCTGGTCGGCGGCAATTACGCGGTCGGCATCGTCGTGTTCGCCATTCTGGTGATCATCAATTTCGTGGTCATTACCAAGGGCGCGGGGCGGGTGGCCGAAGTCGCCGCGCGCTTCACCCTGGACGCGATGCCCGGCAAACAGATGGCAATCGATGCCGACCTCAACGCCGGCCTGATCGGCGAGGACGAAGCGCGCAAGCGGCGCGCCGAGATCGCCGAAGAAGCGGATTTCTTCGGGTCGATGGACGGCGCTTCCAAATTCGTGCGCGGCGATGCGGTGGCGGGCATCCTGATCATGGCGATCAACGTCGTCGGCGGCCTCATCGTCGGGATGTTGCAGCACGATCTCGATCTGGCCACGGCGGCCAAGACCTATACCCTGTTGACCATCGGCGACGGCCTTGTGGCCCAGATCCCGGCGCTGATCATTTCCATCGCGGCGGGCATGGTCGTGACCCGCGTCGGCGACAGTCAGGATCTGTCGCAGCAATTCCTCGGGCAGCTTTTCACCAATCCGAGGGTTCTTGGTTTGTCGGGCGCGATCATCGGCATGTTGGGGCTCGTGCCGGGAATGCCGAATTTCGTCTTCCTGCTGTTGGCCAGTGGATTGGGCTTCATGGCTTGGGAAACCTCCAAGAAACAGGCGCGCGAGAAACCGATCCCGGTCGTCAAGGCGCCGCCGGCCGCGGTAGCCCGGGCAGAAGCCCAATCCCAGGAAGCGAGCTGGGATGATGTGACCACGCTCGACGTGCTCGGTCTGGAAGTGGGTTACCGACTGATTCCGCTGGTCGACAAAGCACAAGACGGGGAACTTTTGCGGCGGATTCGCGGAATCCGCAAGAAATTTGCCAAGGAAGTCGGATTTCTGGTGTCGCCTGTGCATATCCGCGACAATCTTGAACTGAAACCGAACGCCTACAGGATTCTGCTCAAGGGCGTCGAGGTCGGGCAAGGCGAGGCCTTCCCCGGCAGC
This sequence comes from Betaproteobacteria bacterium, assembly GCA_025997075.1. Classification (GTDB taxonomy): domain Bacteria; phylum Pseudomonadota; class Gammaproteobacteria; order Burkholderiales; family Rhodocyclaceae; genus Propionivibrio. The sequence continues at coordinate 5,125 of BNUC01000025.1, forward strand.
CTGCTGGCAATCAATCCAGGGCGTGTGGCCGGGCCGCTATCGGGTACAACGACCAAGGATCCGGCCTTCGGCCTGCCAGCCACCTGGATCGACATGGCTTCGCGCGAGCAGGCGCAGGCGCTGGGTTATACCGTGGTTGACCCCAGCACCGTGGTGGCGACCCATCTCAACCATTTGATCCTGTCACACGCGGCGGAACTGCTCGGACGCCAGGAGACCCAGGCTTTGCTCGACCATCTGGCCAAGGAAATGCCCAAGCTGGTCGAGGACCTGGTGCCCAAGGTTCTTCCGCTCGGTGTTCTGCAAAAAGTGCTGCAAAGTTTCCTCGACGAAGGCATCCCCATCCGGGACATGCGCACCATCATCGAAACCCTGGCCGAATGGGCGCCGCGCACGCAGGACGCGGAGGCGCTGACCTCACAGGTACGTATCGCGCTCGGCCGTTCGATCGTCCAGCAACTTTATCCGGAGGGCGACGAGATGCAGGTCATGTCGCTCGATCCGCAACTCGAGCGCATTCTTATTCAAGCCATTTCCGGAGGCGGAGATGGCGCAAGCATTGAACCGAGTCTGGCCGACACGCTCGTGCGCGAGAGCGTGGCGGCTACCCAGCGGCAGGAAGCCCTCGGTTTACCCGCCGTGCTCCTGGTTTCGGGGAATTTGCGCACGCTGCTGTCGCGTTTCCTGCGACGAGGCATTTCTCAACTCAAGGTACTGGCCCATGCGGAAGTGCCGGAAAACAAGATCATCAAGGTCACCTCGATCATTGGGGGTAAAGCATGAACGTCAGGAAATTCGTCGCCTCGTCGACCAGGGATGCGCTACACAAGGTCAAGGAATTGCTCGGTCCGGACGCCATCATCCTGTCTAATCGCGCGACCCCGGGGGGTGGGGTGGAAATCATGGCAGTGGCCGCGAGCGACATGGAAATGATCGTTTCTTCAGGGGGCCGGGAAGCGGTACCGCGTTCGAGTGATGACTACACGGTACGTTTGTCGTCCTCCGCCATGCAATCCGTGTCAAGGCCCGTTGCCCGGAAAGAGATTCCGCCGCTCGCGCCGCGTCCCATGCCCCGGATCGAACGCCCCTCGCCGCAGGCCGATCCGCTTTCAGCGCCACGGCAGGCGGAAATCGTTCCCGCCGAGGTCATGGAAGAGATTCGTTCCTTACGCAAGATGTTCGAACAGCATCTGGCCGGTCTCGCCTGGGGCGAAGAGGCGCGTTCCGAGCCCGTCAAGGCGGAAATTCTGCGCCAGATGCTGGATGCCCGGTTTTCTCCACGGCTCTCGCGTGAACTGCTGGCTAATCTGCCACGGGAACTCAATGCCACCAAGGCGTTGGGCTGGGCCAAAGCGGCTGTTGATCGTTCATTGCTGACCATCAACAGCGAAAATGACATCATCGATCGCGGTGGCGTTTACGCTCTGGTCGGGCCGACGGGTGTCGGCAAGACCACCACCACGGCCAAGCTGGCCGCGCGTTGCGTGCTGCGCCACGGTTCCAGCAAAGTGGCGTTGATTACCACGGACGTATACCGGATCGGCGCGCATGAGCAGTTACGAATCTACGGGCGCATTCTCGGCGTCTCGGTTTACCTGGCGAAGGATAACGAGGATTTACGACAGACTCTCGCCAGCCTGCAACACAAGCACATGGTGCTTATCGATACCATCGGCATGAGCCAGCGCGACAAGATGGTCGAGGAACAGATTGCCATGTTCGGGCACAGCGGGGTCAAGCGCTTGTTGCTGTTGGCCGCCACGGGATGCGGCGACACGCTGGACGACGTCGTGCGCGCCTATGGTGGAGCAGATCTCGTCGGATGCATCCTGAGCAAGGTGGATGAGGCGGCAAGCCTGGCGCCCTCTCTGGACGTAATCATCCGGCATCGTCTGCCACTGCACTACGTTTCCAATGGACAGCGCGTGCCCGAGGATCTGCATCTGCCCAACCGGGTTTACCTGATGCATCGAGCGTTCAGGGATTTGCCCGAATCGTCGCCACACAGGCTGGATGGCGTTGAGCCCCGTCTCGTGTTGGCCAGCGCTTCGGGGGGGGCCGGGAGCCATCGTGGCTGAACAGTATGCCGATCAGGCGGCCGGGTTACGGCGCTTGTTCGCCCGTAAACGCCTGCACGTCGTAAGCTTTGCCGCCGGCAGTCCGGGCGCGGGGAAAAGCCTGCTGGTCGCCAATGTGGCCGCCTGTCTGGCGCGGGAAGGCAAGTCCGTGCTGGTGTTCGACGAAAATGCCGGGCGCAGGGACATCGCCTCCTGCTTCGGCACGTCCACGCGTTACGACCTCTCGCATGTCATCGACCGCAAGAAGTCCATTGCCGATGTGCTGCTGAATGTCGCGCCGGGCATTCAGGTTTTGCCCGCGGCCACTGCGGTCAAGCAGCTCGGAACCTTGAACGAAGTACGCAGGCGGGCGCTGCTCGCGGGACTTTGCGCGCTGGATGAACCACCGGACGTGATTCTGGTCGATACCTCCCTGGATCATCCCTTGGGTTTTTCGCCGCTCGGGCTGGCTGCGCACGATACCGTGATCGTGATGACACCGATGCCCGCATCGATCACCGATGCCTATGCCCTGATCAAGAAAGTGAGCCTGGGCTATGCCAGGCGCAATTATCGCGTGCTGGTCAACGGCGTGCGTGGCGTGGAAGAGGGCCGCGCGGTCTTTGGCAACATCGCGCGGGTGGCGCATAGCAAGCGGTTTGCGCGGCTGGAGTTTGCCGGATGTATTCCACTGGACGAGCACATGCCCCGGGCGGCCGTGATGGGCCAACCGGTGGGCGGCCTGTATCCGGAATCGCCGGCGGCGAAGGCATGCCGTACCCTGGCCGACGAACTGCTGGATTGGCGATTGCCGGACGGAGAATCCGGCGGACTCGAACAATTCATCCTGCACCTGTTACACTTGAGCAAGCATATCGATCCGGTCGCAATTTACGCCTGACCCACACGAAATATGTACAACGCTGCAGGCCAGTTCAACAAGGATCAGTTGGTACAGCGTTTCGCTCCTCTCGTAAAGCGCATCGCCTACCATCTGATGGCGCGTCTCCCGTCCAGCATCCAGGTCGACGATCTGGTGCAGAACGGTATGATCGGGCTGCTCGACGCCATCGGCCGATTCGAAGCCGGGATGGGCGCGCAGTTCGAAACCTACGCGGCGCAACGCGTGCGCGGTGCGATGCTCGATGGGTTGCGCGAGAACGACTGGCTTCCACGCAGCCTGCGCCGGGAATTGCGCCAGGTCGAGCAGGCCATTGCCCGGCTTGAGCAGACATTCGGGCGTCCGCCCTCGGAAGATGAACTCGCCACGGCGCTTGGTGTCTCTCTGGCTGAGTATCAGAAAATATTGCTGGACGCGCGAGGGCATCAGGTGATCTCGTTCGAGGATCTGGTCGAGGAGGATGGCGAGGATTTTCTGGAGCGGCATTTTTCCGGCAGCATTGAAGATCCTTATAGAATCCTGGAAGACCAGAGCCTGAAAAAGTCGCTTGTGCAAGGAATCGAGTTGCTTCCCGAGCGGGAAAAACTGATGATGTCGCTGTATTACGAGCAAGATCTCAATTTGCGCGAGATCGGAGACATCATGGGCGTAACGGAGTCGCGGGTGTGCCAGTTGCATTCTCAGGCTGTCGCCCGTCTACGCGCGCGGCTCTTTGAGGATTCCGGAACCAGGAAGAAAGCCAGGAAGAATGGATAAGATCAGCATCTTCGGCCTGCTGTTGGGCCTTGCCGCGATTATCGGCGGACAGGTGTTCGAAGGCGGGCACATCGATTCGCTGTTCCAGCCGACGGCCCTGTTGATCGTGCTCGGCGGAACCTTGGGGGCGGTCATGTTGCAAAGTCCCTATGCCGTCTTCGTGCGGGGTGTGCGCATGCTCCGCTGGGTCTGGTTTCCGCCGCCGGTCGATTACCGGCAGGTGATCAAACAGATCACCGGATGGAGCCAGCTTTCCCGGCGCGAAGGTCTGCTGGCGCTGGAAAACGTCATGGGCCAGGCGAGAGATGATTTCGCACGCAAGGGTTTACAGTTGCTGGTCGACGGCGCCGAGCCGGAACGATTGCGCGAAGTGCTCGAAGTCGACATCAATACCTACGAACATGAACTCCAGATGGGCGCGAGAGTCTGGGAAGCCGCGGGAGGCTATTCGCCGACGATCGGCATTCTCGGCGCGGTGCTCGGACTGATCCACGTCATGGAGAATCTTTCCGATCCATCGAAACTCGGGGCGGGCATCGCCGTGGCCTTCGTCGCGACGATCTACGGCGTCGGCCTGGCCAACCTGGTCTTCCTGCCAATGTCGAACAAGCTCAAGGCGCACATCGGCCGTCTCGTCGTCTGGCGCGAAATAATCGTCGATGGGCTGGTCGGTATCGCCAACGGCGATAACCCTCGCATCATCGAAAGCCGCTTGCAGGGCTACATTTTCTAGTCATGGCGCGCCGAAAAAAAAGTGAGGAGCATCACGACAACCACGAACGCTGGCTGGTGTCCTATGCGGATTTCATCACCTTGCTGTTTGCCTTCTTCGTTGTCATGTATGCCCTTTCCTCGGTCAACGAGGGAAAGTACCGGGTTCTCAGCGATTCAATGACGTTGGCGTTCCGCAACGTCGAGGTCAACAGTGCGACACCTCTGCCGGTCATCGTGGCGCCACCGATCCCCAGGGTGCAGAGACCGAGCCCGGCGGTAAATCAGGCAGCAATTCAGGCAGCTAAGCAGGCGGAGATCGAAAAGCAGCAGCGGCGCGACAAGATGCGCAACGTGGCCAAAGAACTGCTCGATGTCATGGCGCCGTTGATCGAACAGGGCAAGGTGCGGGTCATCGAAACCAGCCGCGGCGTCACCATCGAAATCAATGACAGCATCCTGTTCGCTCCCGGACAGGCCGTCCTGAACCCGTTGTCATCCAGGGCGATGCTGGCTGTTGCCCAGGTGCTGGCCCCGACGGACTTCCCGATTACCATCGAAGGACATACCGACAACATACCGATCAATACCGCGCAATTTCCTTCCAACTGGGAACTTTCGGCGATAAGGGCAACGACCGTGCTGCGACTGTTCATCGAGGCGGGCATCGCCGGCGAACGGCTCACGGCGATCGGGTATGCCGACACCCGCCCTGTCGAACCCAACATTCTGGCCGATGGGCGGGCGCGCAACCGGCGGGTATCGATTTTGATCGATTCGAGCGAAGCGGAGAAGGGCAGGGAGGTCGACATGGAAAGTGGGCCAAATTAGAGCGTTTCCCTGAAATTTTCTTGTAAGTATTGTCACAAAGAGGCCGGACGCTACCCGTCCGCCCTTATTCCGCCATTCTCGCGAAGGTGGGAATCCAGAAACGTAGACTTCGATTAGCAGCCATTCCCTCGGCGCCAGCGACTTCACCGATCTTCATGGATTGCACCTCTCATGACGTTTTCATCGTAAAACCAACTCCAGTTGAAACCCTGTCCGTAAGAAAGGCGGGAGCCATACCCCGGCCTGAAGGCCTGTCGCTAATTTCTTGCTCGAAGAACGAATAACATGGCTGTCCCTTTGTTTTTGCTCTGTAATGTGCTTTCCCGTGATGCGGATAAGGCGTATAACAAGACAGATCGTGTCATTGCAATTACCCAGTAGTCGGAAAGCAGGAAGTGGAAACTACTTCTATCATTCTTCTGTAATGACAAAAATAATGGCCGGGCGAGTAAATAACTGTCTTTTATGGATGAAAAGAGGGGCGCGATGCACGATGACAAAATTGCGACACGGGATCCGTCCGACGACATGCAGGCGGCTTGTCGGGTAAACGGTCCGATAAGTGCTGTTTCTTATGGCAATTTCGAGTCCGACATCAAGGAAATTTTCAGTTCATTTTTTGATGTCATCTACTTATCCAACGCCACCGGCGTGACGCAGAAGGTCAGTGGCGCCTGCGAGACTTTCTGGGGCTTGAAGCCGTCCGACATGATTGGCCGGAGCGTCTTCGATCTGGAACGTGACGGCATCTTTCAACCCTCCGTCACGCGCCTGGTGCTTGAGACCCGGCAGCGGATGCAATCCTTTCAGATAACGAAGACCGGTCGAAAACTGGTAGTCATCGGCGCCCCGATCAAAAATCGCGAGGGCAAGATCGTCCAGGTCGTCAACCTTTCCCGGGACATCACCTCCGAGACCGATCTGAAGGTGGAGATGAACTCCATCAAGCGATTGCTTGATGCCTATGTGCATGTGTCTGACGGAGTTCACTTTAAAGGCAGGACCTCGCATCAACTGGTTTACGCAAGCCCCGAGATGGCTCGTATCGCCCACATTGCCCTGAAAGTCAGCGAGGTGGATTCCACGGTGTTGATCACCGGAGAATCCGGTGTCGGCAAAGAGGTTATCGCTTCCTTCATCCATTTAAACAGCATGCGCAGTCAGAACGATTTCATCAAGGTCAACTGCGGAGCGATCCCCGAGGCGTTGCTTGAGTCTGAACTGTTCGGCTATGAAAAAGGGGCGTTCACCGGCGCGAGCAAGGATGGAAAGCCCGGCATCTTCGAGCTTGCGAACAACGGGACTTTGTTTCTGGATGAAGTGTCCGAAATATCGCCCGCCATGCAGGTCAAATTGTTGCGCGTCCTGCAGGATGGCGTTTTCACCCGGATCGGTGGAGTCAAGCCAATCTATGTGGATGTACGTATCATCGCGGCGAGCAATCGGGACCTTGAGAAGGAGATGCATGAGGGGCGTTTCCGCCAGGATCTTTATTATCGCCTGAACGTTGTGCCGATCCATATTCCCGCGCTCAGGGATCGCCCGGACGATATTCCCCAACTGACGACGTATTTTCTCAATTGCTACAACAGGCAATACAGCAAAAACAAGCTCATCGACACAGAGGTTATGCGGAAATTTCAGGAACACTGCTGGCGCGGTAACATCCGGGAACTCCAGAATACCGTGGAGCGCCTGGTGGTATTGAGCGACAATGACTTGATTGTTCCTGCGGATCTGCCGCCCCATTTCTCGGGGAAAACGAGCGAACAGGACATTATCGTCAAGCGGATCATGCCCCTGAAGGACGCGGTCGCCAGCGTCGAGCAGCAGTTGATCCATATGGCGATGGAGAAATACGGCACTACAACCAGAATCGCCGAGGCCCTGGGCGTCGATCAGAGCACGATCAGCCGCAAGCTGCGGAGGTCGTAGCCGGAATTATGCGAAATTGCATAAGCATTATGCAATTCTGCAAAAAATCCCACTCGTCCAAACCGCAAAAACTCCGAATACCCTGTCCGATGGACGAAAATTTTCGTGTCGAGACAAGAGAATTATTGCCTGATTATCAACAAATCGAATCGGAATAACAGCGAGCATGACCCGGCTGTATTGGCGCTCACTGCGCGGATGGCGCGGTGTAGCCCTGTTTGTCGATGGCCTCGTGAATGAGCGACATCCATGTAAATTTATAGATAGAAATCGATTCATCCCTCTTTGTGCACCGTTTGTTTGGCATGGGTATTGCTTTTGTCCAGGCATATAGAAGCAAATAAAGCAAAACGGAGGGAGTTTTGCATGGATTACATTTCATCGGTCGGCATTACGGTCGGTTTGCTCGCCGGCGCGTGGGTTTATCTCAGCGGACTTGCCGGTTTCTGTGGTTTCGCGGGATTTCTGGGATGGGCGAGTTATTTTGCCGCAGGAGGAAAAAAGGAAGGCAGCATGAAGGCGCTCTGCTGTAATCTGAGTGGCGTCTTCTGGGGTGTGGCGACCATCACGCTTGTCCCGCTGTTACCGTCCCCGTTCGGGCTCGTGATCACCATCCTGGCTGCGGCGATCATGTGTTGGCAGGCAAAGATACCCCTGTTGTCTTTCATCCCCGGCACGTTCATCGGCAACGCCTGTTTCTATGCCAACGGCAATGACTGGATCGGCACCTCGATCGGACTCGTTTTTGGAATTGCATTGGGATTTGTGTCGGATCAACTTGCACATGCTCTGTCCAGACCGACTCCGAAAGCTAAGTAATAAAACATCAGACCAAGCGGCATAACAGATTGGAGTGTGACTTGTCCTTTTTCTCCAGCAAATTTATCGGCGACGCCTGCTTTCATGTCGTCAATCACGATTTGCTCAGTACATTGACCGGACTTGTTTTCGGAATTGTATTGGGAATCATGTCGAATAGAATCGCCAAAGCCTTGTCCAAGCAGGCTCCGAAAAACGAGGAGGAAAAATCGGATCATTCAACATGACAGATTGAGATGTGACTTGATGCAAAATTGCTGTTTTCATATTTAAAGCTATTTAAAGATTACATAAAGAGGGGGTGATATGTCAAATCCATTGAAAGTGGCGGCTGTGCAGATGGATTGTGTATTGTCTGATGTTCCATACAATCTTCAGGTCGCCGGGGGTTTGGCCGGGATCGCCGCGGAGATGGGCGCGGTCGTGGTGCTTGTGCCGGAGCTTTTCGATACCGGTTATCGGGTGGAAGAGAATGATCATGAGCTGGCGACTCCAATCCCCGGCCCCACGACGGATTACATGACGGTTATCTGCAAGAAGAAAAAAATATTTGTCATCGGTACGCAGATCGAGCGGGCGAACAACGGCTTGTATGACACGGCGTTTCTGACCGGGCCGGAGGGTCTTGTCGGGATTTATCGAAAAATCACCCTCTGGGGTGATGAGGTCAATCGTTTCAAAACAGGCGATCGATATCCTGTGTTCGACATCGGCGTCTGCCGGATCGGCCTGCAAATTTGCTATGAAATTGGTTTCCCCGAGGGCGCGCGAATTTTGACCATGCAGGGAGCGGATGTGCTCGCCTATCCATCGGCTTTCGGCGCGTCAAGACAGTACGCGTGGGATCTGGCCTCGCGCGCACGCGCGCTTGAAAACGGCTGCTACGTGATTGCCTGTAACCGCTTTGGACGAGAGAGGGAGGAAACCGTGTTCGCCGCGAATAGCCGCATCGTCAATCCAAGAGGCGAGGTGCTTGCCACTTCGGTGGGGAAAAATGATGTGATCATGGCAGAGATCGATCTGGACATGGTGAAAAGACAGCGGGAAGAAATCCCCTATCTCAAGGATATCAGGAGAGATCTGGTCTGCGATTACTACGGAAAATAAAGTCATCGAAGTTCATTGCCATTGCAATATATTTTATGAGGGGGTGTTGAAAAGACAGTGAGAAGAAGTCCTCTATTGCTGAAATTAGAGGATGGATTTTGTTTTCGATAACCATGAAAAGTAAGGTAACCGAAGTTCATTACGTCACAATATATCCAATGAGAAGGAAACGAAGATGAGTGCTAAGAAAGAGATTCTGGTAGCGTATGGCGTTGATATCGATGCGGTCGGCGGTTGGTTGGGTTCCTATGGGGGCGAGGATTCGCCGGACGATATCTCGCGCGGTCTGTTCGCGGGAGAAATCGGAGTTCCCCGTCTTCTGAAATTGTTCAGGAAGTACAACATCACGAGCACGTTCTTTTCCCCCGGACACTCCATCGAGACATTCCCTGATCAAATGAAAATGATTGTGGACGCCGGACATGAAGTGGGCGCCCATGGATATTCTCATGAAAATCCGATCGCGATGACCCCGAAACAGGAAGAAGATATCCTGCTGAAATCGATAGAACTGATCCGGAACCTGACCGGGAAAAAGCCTACCGGCTATGTGGCGCCCTGGTGGGAATTCTCCAATATCACCAATGAGCTGTTGATCAAGCATGGCATTAAATACGACCACAGCCTGATGCACCGGGATCTGGAACCCTACTATGTTCGCGTTGGCGATTCCTGGACAAAAATTGACTATTCCGCTGAAGCCAGGGACTGGATGAAGCCTCTGGTGCGCGGCCATGAGACCGACCTGGTGGAAATTCCGGCCAACTGGTATCTCGATGACCTGCCGCCCATGATGTTCGTCAAGAAGAGCCCCAACAGCTATGGGTTCGCCAACCCGCGCGACATCTTCGGCATGTGGCAGGATACTTTCGATTTCTGCTACCGGGAGTATGACTATGCCGTATTCGGCATGACCATCCATCCCGATGTAAGCGGCCGCCCGCAATGTATCCTGGCGCACGAGCGCCTGATCGAACATATCAACAGGCACGAGGGCGTTCGCTGGTGTACCTTTGACCAGATCGCGGACGATTTCCTGAAGCGCAGCCCCAGGAAGAAGTAAGCGATTCACCGCCTTGCAACGAGCGCCCCTCACAATGAGCGCTCGTTGCAAGCGGAACCCTGTATTGAACAAGAGGGGTGAAACGCATGTGCATCCTATGTGGTGAGTTGGTCATGCACGTCCACTGGACGGACCAGAAAACGCACGACAGGGAGTACAGCAACACGGTTGTCGTCGGAGAGCTTCAGCGGGACAGAATGCGCGACCGCTTACGCCGAGTTCGCTATGTCAACCAGATTCTTTCGTTTTACGGATTGAACTTCAAGGACTGGAACGGCAGCCGCTACCTCCTTTCGGACAGGAAGGGTCGCCAGGAAGTGGTGGGCGACCTCGGCGCCCTGTGGCCCGAGGCGCAGAAAATGAGCGGCAACCGGATTGATCCGCTGGACCCCGAGTTGCTGGCGTATCTGGGCGGACACGATCACCACCATGATCACGACCACGCGCATGAACACCCGCACGAATAACAAGTGTCCCATCGACATCGTCACCGGGTTTCTCGGAAGCGGTAAGACCACCTTGCTTGGCAACATCCTGCGGGAAGGCGAGTTTGAGGGCGCGTCCGTCATCATCAACGAATACGGCAAGGCCGGGCTCGACCATCGTCTGATTCGACGGGTCAAGGAGCGCACCGTGCTGCTTGCGGGTGGTTGCGTATGCTGCAACCGGCGAGAAGACTTGATCGCCGAACTGAAAAACATGCTCAACGAGCATCAATCCGGGGCGATTTCCCTGGATCGTGTCGTCATCGAAACCACCGGCCTGGCAGACCCTGCGCCGATCCTGTTCTCCATCCTCACCCATCCCCTGCTGGTTCATCACTACTACATCGAAACGGTCGCGGTCTGCCTGGATGCGGTTAATGGCGAGATGCACCTGGAGAACAATCCGGAGTCAGTGAAGCAGATTGCGGCAGCGGACCGGGTGATCATCACGAAAACCGATATCAGTACGCCGGAAAATCTTGAACGCCTGCGCCAGCGGATTGTGCAGATCAATCCCGCCGCGCATATTCAGGAGGCGGTTCATGGTCACGTTTCCGTCCCCATTCTCACGCCCGTGACCGGACTCCTTGCCTCACGGCGCGCGACCAACCAGCCGCCGAGAGATGAAAAAAGCGACGGCAGCGCCGCCGGACATGCCACCAACATCCGCAGCATGGCGATTGGGTTTGACGAACCGCTCGACTGGCTCGCCTTCGGCATCTGGCTTTCCATGCTTTTACAGAAACACGGAGAGAAAGTGTTCCGGGTCAAGGGGATCGTCGACGTGGGAGAAGACGGCCCCATCGTTCTGGACGGGGTACAACACATCATCCATCCCCCGCGCCATCTGGAGGACTGGAAAGATTACGAAACCCGCCAGTCGCAGATCGTCTTCATCATGCGCGACATCGAACCGCGCCGGATCATGGATTCGCTGACCGCGTTCCAGCACCTCATCGGCGCCAGACCGGAAATTCAAGAGATCAATCTGGAACCTTTCGCCTGAAACAGGAAATTAGAGCTGTTTACGTTTATGCGGCGACAGTCATGCTCTTTCCGACGCAACGCGCCGCAATTTTTTGAGTGCAGTCGGTAGGGCGTATTCTCTGAAAGCGCCAGATGCCTGCTTGTCGGTTCCAGAACAGTGCCGGTCGAAGAGGTGATATGCGAGGGTAAGAACGAACTTCTGGCGGATTTCTTTAAGCCAGAGAAAATCGCCGAGCGTGCCATCGTCGTGCTGGCGTTTCCCCTGCATTTCCCCGCAGCAGGCTTTGATGAAACCGGGCGAGGGCAAAAGCTTTTCATCGTAAAACTAACTCCGGTTTGAAACCCCGCCCTTCAGGGCGGTGGGAGCCATACCCCAGCCTGAAGGCCGGGGTTTCGGCGATCGTTTTGGGAGAGGATGCAAACCCCTTCCAAAACACGTTAGACCGACAGGCCTTAAGGCCTGTCGCTAATTTCTTGCTGGAAAAACTGAACTACGATTTACCAACCCGTGCCAGAATCCCCGCTTGCCCGTGGCAAGAAATTCACTGACGGGTCAGTTCCGCTGGATAAAAAAATATCGCTATACAAGATGTCAACGAAAGAACCTAACCCTCGCGTCATCGCCTTCACCGTCGCAGCAGCATTCTTCATGGAAATGCTCGACGCGTCGATCATTACGACGGCGCTGCCGGTGATCGGCGCCGCTTTCGGCACGACGGCGCTCGGTGTCAGCGCGAGCGTCACCGTCTATCTCGTCGCCATGGCGATCTTCGTCCCGGCGGCAGGATGGTGCGGGGAACGTTATGGCGCGCGTCGGGCGTTTGCCGCGGCGGTCGGCGTGTTCACCTTCGCCTCCCTGCTCTGCGCTCTGGCGCCTTCCTTGTGGATGCTGATCGCCGCGCGCTTTCTGCAAGGGGCGGCGGCGGCCTTCATGTCGCCCGTGGGACGCTTCGTCGTGTTGCGGGAAACGCCGCAGAACCGCATCATCGAAGCGATCGCCACCATCACCTGGCCGGGGCTGATCGCGCCGGTGCTGGGACCACCGCTGGGCGGCTTCATCGTCACGCACGTATCGTGGCACTGGATTTTCCTGATCAACGTGCCACTGGGCGTAATCGGCATCTGGCTGGTGCTGCGCTACATCCCCTATCGCCCGCCGACCCGGCAAAGCGGCTTCGACCTGATGGGCTTTGTCCTCACCGCTCTGGCGCTCGCCACGCTGGTCGAAGGACTGTCCGAACTCGGCAAAAGTCAGGGCGGATGGTTCTGGCCGCTGCTCCTGATCCTCATCGGCCTCGCCACCGGCGTGGTTGCGGTCTGGCACACGCGGCGCACCAAAGACCCGATGCTCGACCTGCGCGCGCTGGCCGTCCCCACCTACGCCCTGGCGACCGTCAGAGTCGGTTTCATTTCGCGTGTCGCCATCAACGCTTCGCCCTTCCTGCTGCCGCTGATGTTTCAGATCGGCTTCGGCATGTCGCCGGCGCAGGCGGGCCTGATGGTTCTCGTCTACATGGGCGGCAACCTGCTGATGAAAAGCGCCACCACGCCGGTGCTGCGCCGCTTCGGTTTCCGCCGGGTACTCATTACCAATGCCGCGTTGTGCACTGTGACGCTCATCGCCTGCGGCCTGCTCACCCCCGACCTTCCCATGCCGCTGATCTACGCGGTGCTGCTCACCGCCGGGATGAGCCGCTCGATGAACTTCACCACCGTCAACACGCTGGCTTTCGCCGACGTGAGCGCCGAGCAGCGGGCCGGGGCCAGCGCGCTGGCGACGATGTTCCAACAGGTGGCGATGACCCTGGGCGTCGCCTTCGCGGCTTTCGCGCTGGGCGCCTCGCAAATGTTGCGCGCCTCGTCCTCACTCGAACTCGCCGATTTCCGCTACGTCTGGTTCGCCGTCGCCGCGCTGATGGCGCTGGCAACCGCCGGCGCCCTGCGGCTCGATCCCTCGGCGGGCGCGACGATTACGGGCAAACGGCACTGAGCACGATTGTTCAATAGCAGGGTAAAAAAATTTTCGCCCTTACCGTTTGTACTAAAACGTAAAGCGCTCTCTCAAGAAACACCCTCCAAGTAATTGATTTTAAAAGGTGGACTCAAGCGGTTTTTTGTTTCTTCGGGACGATTTCCGGCGTCGGCCCGATTATTTCGCTAACACGGCAAGCGTTTCATCTCCTGTCACGCAGGCGCACCCTTTTCAGTACGCGGCAGTCGGCCAGTAAGGCATAAATCCTTGAAAATGGCCAATTTTTTTCTCTCTTTTTTTGTTCATTTGGATACGAAAAAGTGTATGGGCTCCTCACGGAATCATCATTCAGACATTCTTCAACATGGCGCAGGAAGGCATCAAATTCCGGGTTCCCGGCAAGCCAGGCATAAACCAAGGCTCTGAGTGCAACATAATTTTGATTCTCCTGAACTCTAAAAAAAACAAAACCATTGCATCGGCCGGCAGCATACCGTCGTTTCGTCACGCAAACTCATTACGCAAATTCGGTCCAGTCCTCCAGGCGCAAGTTGTTCATCTGGCGAAACGCCTTGTCATCCGACCCTGCCGGGCGTGGAAGGGAGGAATTACACCAGCCGTCGGCGTACCGTCTCGAACAGACATACCGCCGCCGCCGCGCCAACGTTGAGCGACTCCGCATTTCCCGGCATCGGGATGCGTATTCGCATCCCGGCGAGCTTCGAGACTTCGGGCCGAACGCCCTGGCCTTCGTTGCCGAATACCCAGGCGACGGGTCGACCAATTTCAACAGTGAACAGCTCTGTAGCGGCATCCAGCGCCGTGACGATCGATTGCCCGCGATAGGCCGAGAGAAAGCCCAGCAAATCGCTGTTTTCGTGAATATCGAGCGAGAAATGCGCTCCCATCGCCGCGCGCAGCGTTTTTGACGACCACGCCTGCGCGCAGTCGGTTGACAGCAGGATTTGCCGGAATCCGGCGGCGGCGGCGGTACGCAGGATCGAACCGAGGTTGCCGGGATCCTGGATGCCGTCGAGCAGCACGGCATCGGACGAATGATCCGGACCTTGCCCGCAACGTGGCAGCGCGGTAACTGCCATGATTCCACTCGGGGTATCGACCATCGCCAGTTCGGCAAACAGTGCGTCCGTCAGAAGCGTTACCGCCATTTCCGGACGATTCTCAAGGCATTGCATGATTTCTGCGCGTCCAGCGCCAGTCTCGCTGACCACCACCTCGTCCGGCAATCCGAAACGCTCCAGGTAGCTCTCGATCAGATGCATGCCGTCGAGAACGATGCGCCCGGATTTACGCTGTTCGCGACCGCCGTGGCAGAGTTTTTTCAGTTCGCGGAAATGAGCGTTGTCGCGCGAAGCAATATGTTTCATTCTGAAAACCTCAATTCAAGCACGGTTTAGCGCATTTTTGCCAAGTAGTGACACATTACATTGGCAGCGTATTGGCATCAACGGCGCCAATGTGTACAGCACAGCCAGCGTGATACCCAATACCCGTCATCCCGGCAAAAGCCAGGACCCGGAACGGCCATTCTTCGCATCACTGCGATTCGAATGGAAATGACATTTTTTGCCCGGAGATTTTCTGATGCGCCGCTGCTGGATTCCAGCTTTCGCCGGATGACGAGGTAAACCCAGGGTCATAACAACGTCAACTGAGCGACGGGCGCATAGCTGCGCCGGTGCACAGGGCTTGGCCCGTGCGCGCGCAGGGCTTGCAGATGGAAGGCGGTGGGGTATCCCTTGTGCCGGTCGAAACCGTACACCGGGTAGATCGCATGCAGCGCCAGCATCCCCGCGTCGCGCACGGTCTTGGCGAGGATCGATGCGGCGGCGATCGACGCGATCTTGCCGTCGCCACCCACGATCGCTTCGGCGGGGCAATCGAGTTGCGGACATTTGTTGCCGTCGATCAAGGCCCGCTCGGGACGCAAGGCGAGGCCATCGACCGCCCGGCGCATGGCGAGCAAACTCGCTTGCAGGATATTGATGCGATCGATTTCCTCGACGCTGGCTTCGGCCACCGCCCAGGCCAGCGCCTTGGCGCGGATTTCGACGGCCAGCGTTGCGCGGCGTTTGGCGGAAAGTTTTTTGGAATCGTTCAGGCCGGCGATGAGTTTGTCCGGATCGAGGATAACCGCCGCGGCGACCACCGGGCCGGCCAGCGGACCACGACCCGCTTCGTCGACGCCGCACGCCAGCCCTTCAGGCAGCAGCAGGGACGGCATGTTCGACACGCTCCATCACCTCGGCCGGCAGCGTCGCCAGTACCGCCTTGGCGGCCTTCTCCGCTGTGTTTTGCCTGAGCTGCAAGTGGATCTCGCGGAACGTTTCTCCGATGCGCGCGCAAACCTCTTTGTCGGCCAGAAAATTCAGCAGTGCCCTGGCCAGATTTTCCGGCGTCGCGGCATCCTGAATAAATTCCGGGACGACAAACCGGCCCGCCAGGATGTTCGGCAATCCGACGTAAGGCAGGTAAGCCATGCGCCGTGCCAGACGATACGCCAGCGGCGCCAACTTGTAAGCGATAACCATCGGACGCTTGAGCAGCGCGGCTTCCAGGGTTGCGGTACCGCTGGTCACCAGCACCGCGTCGGACGCCTCCATGGCCTCGTGCGCATGACCGAACAACAAGCGGATCGGCAGTTCGCCCGCCTGCCTGCGATGCAGCGCCACTTCGAATTGCAGGCGCGTCTCGCGTGTCACCAGGGGGACCAGGAACAGGGCCTCCGGGAGGCTCCGATGAATCAGCTTCGCGGCCTCGATAAAAGTTTCGGCCATGTAGGCCAGCTCGGATTGCCGGCTACCCGGCAGCAGCGCGAAAACCGCTTGTTGCCGAGGGATTCCGAGCAGTTCACGCGCTTCGTCACGAACATCTTCCAGCGGCAGCATGTCGGCCAGCGGGTGCCCTACGTAGGTAACGGGAATATTTTCCTTTTCGTACAGCACCGGTTCGAAGGGAAACAATACCAGAATACGGGAAACGGATTTCCCGATCGAATGGATGCGCCTGCCGCGCCAAGCCCAAAGCGACGGGCCAACATAATGAATGGTCGGCACGCCTTGCCGCTTCAGCGCCTTTTCGAGCGCCAGATTGAAATCCGGCGCGTCGATGCCGATGAAGATATCCGGCGCATCGGCCAGCAAGCGTCGTTTGAGTTCCTTGTGTATCCCGGAAATTTTTCGGTAGTGCTTGAGCGCTTCGACATAACCGAAGACGGTTAGAGCCTCCAGCGGAAACCAGGCGTCGAATCCCTGCCCGATCATCTTCGGGCCGCCGATGCCATAGAAACTTGCGTTCGGTATTTTCGTCCGCAGCGCTTCCATCAGGTGGCTGGCCAGGAGATCGCCCGATGCTTCGCCCGCCACCATGGCGATACGTACGAGCGGCACAACGGGAGAAGTCATCGAATGATGCCGCGCTTGGAGACCGCCAAAAAGTCGAGAATCGGCTGGATTTCCAGACACGTTTTGGCGTCCTCTTCAAGCTTGGCGCGCGCCTCTTCGAGCATCAGGCCGGACTTGTACAGCGTACGATAAGCGCGTTTTAATCCGAGCAGCGCCTCGGCCGAAAAACCGCGCCGTTTCAGTCCTTCCACGTTAAGGCCATGAGGCGTCGCGGAATTGCCGGCAGCCATCACGTAGGGCGGAACATCCTGAAGGACAATGCTTCCGGCGGCTATCATGGCGTGCGAACCGACACGGCAGAATTGATGCACCCCGGCATAACCGCCGAGAATCGCCCATTCATTTACATGGACATGCCCCGCGAGTTGCGAGTTGTTGGCAAGAATCGTCCGATTGGCCACCTGACAATCATGGGCGATATGCACGTAGGCCATGATCCAGTTGTCACTGCCAACACGGGTTACGCCTACATCCTGCACGGTTCCGGTGTTGAACGTGCAAAACTCGCGAATGGTGTTGCGGTCGCCGATTTCCAGCCGCGTCGGTTCGCCCGCGTATTTTTTATCCTGGGGTTCTTCGCCGAGCGAACAGAACTGGAAGATCCGGTTGTCACAACCGATCCGGGTGCGCCCGGAGATCACCACGTGCGGACCGATCCGGGTGTTGTCGCCAATCTCGACATTCTCGCCGATGATGGAATACGGTCCAACGCTGACGCCGGCACCCAGTCTGGCGCCAGGATGAATGATTGCCGTTGAATGAATCATTTCACATCACGCTTGGCGCTCATCAGCTCGGCTTCAGCAACCACCTCGCCATCAACACGCGCTTCGGTTTTATATTTCCCGATGCCGCGTATATGGCGCACGAGTTCGACATGCAGGTGAAGCTGATCACCCGCCGTGACCGGTTTCTTGAAACGCGCATTGTCGATGCCGACGAAAAAGAACAGGGAATTTTCGTCCGACTGGATTCCCAGGGTCTTGAACGACAGGATGCCGGCGGCCTGCGCCAGCGCCTCCATGATCAACACGCCGGGCAGTACCGGATAATGCGGGAAATGCCCGACAAAAAACGGCTCGTTGATAGAGATGTTCTTGTAAGCATGGATGAATTTCCCCGGCTCGAAATCGAGCACCCGGTCTACGAGGAGGAAGGGATAGCGGTGGGGCAAATACTTCAATATTTCATTGATATCCATCGTATTCAAGATATTTTCTCCTTTAGTGCCAGTTTTTTCTCAAGCTCGGACACCCGCTCCGCGAGCTTTGCAAGACGTTTGATCTGCACCGCGTTGCGCAACCACCCTTCGTGGGACTCCAAAGGAAAAATACTGGTGTATTGACCCGCTTGACGGAGGCTCTTACCCACAAAGCTTCCTCCGGAAATATGCACATCATCGGCCAGTTCAAGGTGACCACTGATCATGCCAGCGCCGCCAATCGTGCAACGCCGTCCGATCCGGGTACTGCCGGCGATCCCGACACAACCGGCCATCGCCGCATGCTCGCCGACCACGACGTTGTGCGCGATCTGAATCTGGTTGTCGAGCTTGACACCATTTCCGATCACAGTGTCATCCAACGCGCCCCGGTCGATCGATGTATTGACGCCGATTTCGACGTCATCTCCGATCACCACACGACCGATCTGGGGAATCTTGATCCAGCGCTCGCCATCCTTTGCAAATCCAAAACCGTCGCTGCCGATAACAGCCCCGGCTTGAACGATGACGCGGCAGCCAATGACACAGTCACGATAGACCACCACGTTCGGATAAAACAGACTGTCGTCACCGATCGAAACACCATCCCCGATCACGCAGCCAGGGTAGAGCGTCACATTCTCGCCGATCAACACATTCTCGCCGATCACCACGTTCTCGCCGACACGCGCCGTCTCCGGCACAGCGCTATGAACCACCGCGCTCTGATGAATTCCGATCGGGCGCGCTTCTGGCGGATTCAACAAGGCCACCACGCGCGCATAGTAGGCGTAGGGATTCTGATGGATGATTCTCGGTAAGGCTGTGTCGCCAGCAAGCTTGGGCGGCACAATGACCGCCGACGCTTTTGTCGAGCGAAGTTGCTGGAGGTACTTGGGACTCACTAAAAAAGTGATCTGGCCGGGCTCCGCCGACGCCAACGCAGCTACCTGCGTAACGATGACGGACGAATCCCCTTCAAGCTGCCCGCCCAGTTGCGCGACGATCTCGTCGAGACGTAATCCTCCGTGCTTTGCCACGTCGATTACTTGCCCTCAGCGGCCAGGGCCTTGATGATTTTTTCAGTGATGTCAAGCTTCGGGCTCGCCCATACCACATCCTGAACGATCAGATCGTATTTTTCGCTTTCGGCAAGCTGCTGGATGGCCTTGTTGGCTTTTTCGATGATTGCCGCGTTTTCTTCGTTCTGGCGCAGGTTGAGATCCTCGCGGAACTCACGCTGTTTACGCTGAAATTCCCGCGACAGTTCATTCAATTCTTTTTCCCTGGAACGCCGTTCACTCTCGCTCATCGTCACGGCGTTTTTCTCAAGAGCATCCTGCATACCTTGAAGCTGCTTGGCCAAGCCCTGCAGTTCCTGATCACGCTTGGAAAATTCGGACTCGATCTTCTTCGCGGCTTTCACGGCAGCGGGTGCATCACGGAAAATCCGTTGTGTATTGACGTAGCCAATTTTCACCGACTCTTGCGCCGCCACGCAGGACACGGACAGTGCCATCAACAACGCGGCCAGCAGGGTGGCAAATTTCGTTTTCAAACTGTTTCTCCTAGCTAAAACATGGTTCCCATCTGGAACTGGAACCTTTGGATATTATCATCTTTCTGCTTGTTCAGCGGTTGAGCGATGCTGAATTTTAGCGGCCCCAGCGGTGACAACCAGGTCGCCGCGACCCCCACCGACATGCGAATCGGGCCTTCACCGCAGACGGTACGCGAACCCGCGCTACAGGTGCCGCCGGTCTTTTCATTCGAATCCGCATACACCTGTCCGGCATCAAAAAACGGTCCCATGCGGAAGGATTTGTCAGCGCCAAAGCCTGGCACCGGCATCATTAATTCAGCATTGAAGACAAAGCGACGCGTCCCCCCCAGACGCACATCGTCTTCGGAACGATCAATCTCATACGGCCCCAGACTGGACGTATCCCAACCACGGACGGAGCCCGTTCCGCCGGCATAGAAATTCTTGAAGAACGGCATTTCCTGCCCTCCCAGACCCTTGGCATAGCCAACTTCTCCGTTCAGCATCAACACCAGATCACGTGTCACCGGGAAGTAACGCTGGTGCTGGTAGGTAGCCTTGTAGTAGCGCAGATCGCCGCCAGGACTGACTTCTAATGTCGCTCTCTGAAACGTGCCCCGCGTCGGATTGATCGCGCTGTCCCGGCCATCACTGACCCAACCGATGGACAGAGGTATCGACACATTGCCGCAAGTTTCCGTACTTTCACCGCAGAACCGATCGACAAAACGTTCGTACTGCCGAGGCGTATCCACGTCGCCACGGTCGATGGTGACTTTCGTATGATCGATCGAGATCCCGAAGTGGATCGACTCCTTCTCGCTGATCGGAATGCCGAACTTGATACCACCACCGGTTGACACCGTCTTGTACATGTAATCAAGGTAGGTCGGATCAGACTTCCGGTGATAGACATCGAAGCCCTGACTGACGCCGTCGACCGTGAAATAGGGGTTGTTATAATTCAAGCCGATGGCACGGTTGATCTTCCCGGTCGCAAGCTCGACCGAGACGAACTTGCCGCTACCGAAAATATTGGCCTGAGAAATCGAGCCTGAAAGAATAACTTTCTCCGACTGTGAAAATCCCGCCCCCACCGTGATATTACCCGTCGTTTTTTCGGCCACGCCGTAATTGATGTCGATCTGGTCCGTGGTCCCTGGAACAGGAGGTGTTTCAACGGTCACTTCGGCAAAATAATCGGTCTTGTCAATGCGCTCCTTGGAACGCTTGACCCGGTCGTCGTCGTACCAGCCGCCTTCCATCTGCCGAATTTCCTGCCGGATGACTTCGTCACGCGTCTTGGTATTGCCTCCGATATTGATTCGGCGAACGTAAACCCGCTTGCCCGGATCGACAAAAACGGTAAACGCCACCTGCTTTTTTTCCTTGTCGACTTCCGGCGCCACATTGACGTTGGCAAACGCGTAACCCTGCTTCGACAGTTTCTCGCTGATGGCCTTGGTGCTCTCATTCACCGCTTCGCGCGAGAAGATATCGCCCGCCTTGACCCTCATGGACTCCCTGAAATCTTCTTCCGGAAGAATCAGGTCACCGGCCACCTTGACCGAGGATACGATGTAACGCCCTCCTTCCGACACACTGACCGTGATGTAGATATCCTTTTTGTCCGGACTGATCGAAACCTGCGTCGACTCGATGTTGAACTCGATGAAGCCGCGGTTCAGATAGAAAGATCGAAGCGTTTCCAGGTCAGCGGACAACTTTTGTTTCGAGTATTGGTCGTTTTTCGTATACCAACTGATCCAGTTCGGCGTCTGCAACTCGAAAAGATCGAGCAGATCTTTTTCCTTGAACGACGTGACCCCGACGAGGTTGATCTGCCGGATCACCGCGGAATCACCTTCGTCTATGTTGAAATTGATGCCCACCCGGTTGCGTTCGAGCGGCGTTACCGTCGTCGTTACCGTCATCGCATACTTGCCACGGGTCAGGTATTGCCGCTTGAGCTCCTGCTCGGCCCGCTCCAGCATGCCGCGATCGAACGAGCGCGATACAGCGAATCCCGCTTCCTTGAGCCCCTTGAGGATTTGATCCTTCTCGAACTCCTTGAGGCCGACGAAATCAATCTGCGCGATGGCAGGCCGTTCCTCGACGACCACCACGATGACGGTATCGTCAATCTCGATGCGCACATCCTTGAAAAACCCGGTGGCAAACAAGGTCTTGATCGCCTGAGCGGCCTTGTCGTCGGTCATCGTATCCCCGACCTTCACCGGGAGATAGCTGAACACCGTGCCGGCTTCGGTCCGCTGAATGCCTTCGACCCGGATATCCTTTATCGTGAAAGGCTCAAAAGCAAAAGCGTTTGATACGCACAACAAAAATGCGATCACGCCGGCAAGCAAAAGTCTCTTCATGGGATGGGTCAGCCAGAAATCAGTCGTGTGAAGTCATTGTAAAGCGCGAAGAACATCAATATCAGAATCAACGCCAGTCCGATCTTCTGGCCAATCTCCAGACATTGCTCGGATAAGGGCCTTCCTCTAACAATTTCCGCGACATAATACAGCAAATGCCCGCCGTCCAGAACCGGAATCGGCAACAGGTTGAGCACGGCCAGACTGATGCTCACCAGCACCATGAACCGGAGGTAATGAGCAAGCCCCATTTTGGCGGACTGTCCGGCATAGTCGGCGATGGTCACGGGGCCACTGATATGATGCCAGGACAGTGCGCCGGTAATCATCCTGCCCATCATCCGGAGGGTAAACAGCGACTTGTCCCAGGTATCCTCAAGCGCCTTGCCAAAAGCCTGCACAGGACCATAGCGGACCGTAATCAGCAGATTATGCCTGTGCCGATCAAATTCCGAATCAGCGACCGCCGCGCCGATTTGACCGATTTGGCGGCCGCCTTTCTCGGTCGACACAGGCGTAATTTCCACCGACAGTGTTTTACCATCGCGCTGATACTCAAAAAGCAGGGGAACATCCGGCGAATCCTGAACCGTCTGCACCACGTCGTACCACGAAATGATGGGTTTGCCGTCGATACTGAGCAACTCATCGCCCAACATCAGGCCGGCTGCAGCGGCCGCGCTCCCCGGAAAAATATTGCCCAGAACGGCGGGAATAACCGGCCGGAAAAAGCGCAGACCCAACAACCCGACAGGGTCTTCTCCGGGTTCGGGACTTTGTGCCGCCGTTAAGGCAAGACGACGAAAACTGAGTTCGTTACGTTCATTGATAAGTTCCAGTTCTATCGAATCCTGCTCTACCATCTTACGCAACAAAATCCAGCGCAAGTCGGCCCAGGTTTCAACGGCTTGTCCGCCGGCCTTGAGAACCCGCTCGCCGTTCTGTATCCCGGCCATCTCCGCCGCGCTGGTGGCAACGGGTTGCCCCAGAACAGGGCGCAACTCTTCCAGCCCGTGCATGAACAGACCCCAGGAAACAAGGATGGCCAGCACAAAATTGGACATGGGACCCGCGACAACGATAGCCATCCGCTTCCAGACACTCTGCCTGCTAAAGCTTCGGTGCGCTTCTTGCGGGTCCACGTCATCATCACTTTCACCCAGCATTTTGACGTACCCGCCGAGGGGGAAAACGCCGATCGCCCATTCGGTGTTATCTCTGCCCATCCGCCACAAAAGCAGCGGACGGCCGAATCCTACCGAGAACCGCAGCACCTTCACGCCGGCCATGCGCGCCACCGCATAATGGCCGAGTTCATGCACGAGGATGAGCACCCCGAGCAGCAGGGCAAACGCCACCGCGTAAAAAAAGAAAGTATTCATCTCTGGTTTATTTCGTCCACAACAAGTTCGGCCATCCGTCGCGCGACGGCATCGGCCGCGAGCACATCATCCAGAGAATAGAGGCCGGAGGCCGGTATTCGTTCCATGACGCGCGCGATGACCTGCGAAATATCGACGAATCCGATACGCCCTTCCAGGAATTGCTGCACGGCCACTTCATTGGCGGCATTGAGCGTCGCCGGCGCGCTGGCGCCGTCTTTCAGCGCCTGATAGGCCAATCCGAGGCAGGGGAAACGATCGAAATCCGGCCGCTCGAAATGCAGCGCGGCCACATCGAACAGGTCGAGCGGCCCGACCCCTGAATCAATCCTTTCCGGATACGCCAGCGCCTGAGCGATCGGCGTGCGCATGTCGGGATTGCCCAATTCCGCCAGAACGGAGCCGTCGACATACTGGACGAGGGAATGAATCACGCTTTGCGGATGAATGACGACCTGGATATTTTCCGCCGGGATATTGAACAGCCAATGGGCCTCAATCACTTCCAGGCCCTTGTTCATCATCGTCGCCGAATCGACCGAGATTTTCCGGCCCATGCTCCAGTTCGGATGGGCGCAGGCCTGTTCCGGCGTGACCTTCGGCAAGTCTTCGAGCGGTGTTTTTCTGAACGGCCCGCCCGAGGCGGTCAGAAGAAGGCCGCGCACGCCGCTTTTGTTAAAGTCTCCCGAATAATCGTCCGGCAGGGATTGAAATATCGCGTTGTGCTCGCTGTCGATCGGCAACAGCCGGGCCTTGCCCTGACGCACGGCGCGCATGAAAACCGGCCCGGCCATGACCAGCGCTTCCTTGTTGGCAAGCAGAATCGTCTTCCCGGCGAGCGCTGCTGCCAATGTCGGCGGCAGCCCGGCGGCGCCCACGATGGCGGCCATGACGGTATCCACTTCCGGCAATTCCGCCATGCGCACCAGCGCTTCGGGACCGGACAGGACTTCCGTGGCGCAAGAGACCGTCGCAAGCCGCTGGCGCAATTCTCTCGCCAGATTATCGTCGCGGACGGCCGCATAACGAGGAGCAAACTCAACACATTGTTCGCACAGGCGGTCGATCTGGCGATGCGCGCACAGCGCCTCCACCCGGTAGCGTTCGGGATGACGCCGGATCACGTCGAGGGTACTGACGCCTATCGAGCCGGTCGATCCAAGAATCGTGAGTTTTTGCACCATCAATTACCGATTCCTTTGTCAAATGCCCATGCCAAACCGGACCAGGGCGACGAGCGGCAAGGTGGAGGTCAGACTGTCTATCCGGTCAAGCACGCCGCCGTGTCCGGGGAGCAGATGGCTGCTGTCTTTCAACCCTGCCTGGCGCTTTAACAGGGATTCGAACAAATCACCAACGATGCTGATGGCTGTAAACGCCACCAGAAAGATGACCAACAATCCAAGGTTGACGGAAAACCATTCCGGCCACGAGAAAGAAAACAGCAACCCGCAAACCACAACCGCCAGGCCCCCGCCGACAGCGCCTTCCCAGGTTTTTCCGGGACTGATGGTCGGCGCCAGCTTGTGACGCCCGAACGCCCGCCCGGAAAAATAGGCGGCGATATCGGCCAGCCAGACCATCGCCATGACGGCCAGCAACGGCCCGGCGCCCAACTGCCGGAGCTGAATCAGCGCCAGGCAGGCCGGCAGGATGACCAGAACACCGGACACAATCCCCGTGACCGGATTCATTACAGTCCAGCGCAGTTTCAGCCACAAGGGAACGACAATCAGCCAAAATGCCACGGCAGGAATATACAGCCAACGCCCCACTTGCCAAGCGTCCAGCGATTCGTGGTCAAATTCGAAGCCGAGGCCGAGCGAAGACGGGAAAATCATCGCCATCGCCGCGATAACGACGACCACGCCCGCGCCCAGGACCAGCCGGGGCCGCCCGTCAAGCGTCATCAACTCGCCCCATTCCCAGAACGCCAGGGCGGCTACCAGGGCGCAGAATCCCAGCCAGGCGAGCGGTGGAAACAGGAACAGCGCGCAGAAAAAAACGACGACGAGGCAAATCGCGGTGATGACCCGTGCTTTAAGCATTGATTTTTGCGCCTGCGGAACAATCCACATCGCCCGCCGCCTCATCTTTGTCGGCCGCCAGTTGTTCACTGGTTCGCCCGAAGCGGCGCTCGCGTTTCTGGTAAGAGACGATGGCCTGGTCAAAAGCCGCAAAATCGAACTCCGGCCAAAGCGTATCGGTGAAATAAAACTCCGTGTAGGCCAATTGCCAAAGCAAAAAATTGCTGACCCGTTCTTCGCCGCCGGTACGGATGAACAGGTCGGGTTCCGGCGCATAGTTCATCGCCAGATACGGCGCAAGATCCTCTTCCGCCCACTCGCCTTGCTTTTCGGGGCGCTCGACGGCCATCCGGTTGACCGCCTGGACGATGTCCCAGCGACCGCCGTAATTGGCGGCGATGGTCAGGGTCAGCTTGTCGTTGTGTTCGGTTTTTTGCTCCGAGGCGCGAATCAGCGCCTGCAATTCGCTATCGAAACGGGATAAATCGCCGACAATCCTTAGCCGTACCCCGTTATTTTTCAGTTTGGAGACTTCCTGCATCAGGGCGCGGGAGAAAAGCTGCATCAGCAACGACACTTCTTCGGTCGACCGACGCCAGTTTTCGGAACTGAAGGCGAAAAGCGTGAGATAGCCAATCTTGCGGCTCAGACAATAGCGAACCGCTTCGCGCACCGTCTCGACGCCTCGGCTGTGCCCGGCAAAACGGGGAAGAAAGCGCTTTTGAGCCCAACGCCCGTTGCCATCCATGATGATGGCCACGTGTCGAGGAACGCAAGCGGTCTCCGGGATCGTTTGAGTCGAGCTCTTGAAGGAAACCATCAGGCCAAATTCCCTGGCTACCTAGATGGCCATCAACTCGGTTTCCTTCTGTGAGAATTGCTTGTCGACTTCCGCAACGTATTTGTCGGTCAGTTTCTGGATATCGTCCTGCGCCTTGTGCTCTTCATCCTCGGAACACTCTTTTTTCTTGAGCAGGTCCTTCAAGGTCGCATTGGCGTCACGCCGCAGGTTGCGCAAGGCCACCCGCGCGTTCTCGCTTTCGTGCTTGACCACCTTGATCAGGTCGCGGCGACGTTCTTCCGTCAGCGCGGGCATCGGGATGCGCAACAATTCTCCCTGCACGGCCGGATTCAAACCCAGATCGGAATTGCGAATCGCTTTCTCGACCTTGGCAACCATGGCTTTTTCCCACACTTGCACGCCCAGGGTACGCGGGTCGAGGACGGTGACATTGGACACGGTGTTCAAGGTCACCATCGAGCCGTAGTAATCGACCTGCACATGGTCCAGCAGCCCCGTATGCGCCCTGCCCGTACGAACCTTCGCCAGGTCGGCATGCAGCGATTCAAGCGTCTTCTGCATCTTGTGTTCCGCGTTCTTTTTCACATCAGCAATCGACATCATTTCCTCCCTCAGCAATATACCAGTGTACCCTCATTCTCGCCGAGAACCACACGCTTCAATGCGCCCGACTTCAAAATCGAAAACACCTTGATGGGCAGTTTCCTGTCGCGGCACAAGGCGAAGGCCGTAGTATCCATGATGGCGAGATTCTTGGAAATAGCTTCATCAAAACTGATGGCGTCGTAGCGCGTCGCACTTGGATCTTTTTCGGGATCCGCCGTATAGATGCCATCGACCCGGGTCGCCTTGAGCACGATTTCCGCGCCGATTTCCGCACCGCGCAAAGCCGCCGCGGTATCGGTGGTAAAGAACGGGTTACCGGTGCCGCCCGCAAAAACGACGACTCGCCCCTGTTCCAGATAGCGAATGGCGCGTCCCCGAATGTAAGGTTCGACGACCTGTTCGATATTAAGGGCCGACTGGACCCGGACGACGATGCCGGCCGCGCGCATCGCTTCCTGCAGCGCCAGAGCGTTCATCACCGTCGCCAACATGCCCATGTAGTCGGCCTGGGCGCGGTCCATGCCGCTCGCGGCCGGCGAGATGCCGCGAAAAATGTTGCCGCCGCCGATGACCACGCCAAGCTGCACCCCCAGATCAACGACACTTTTAATCTCGTTGACGATGGCGGTAATCATCTGCCGGTTAATGCCATAGGAGTCAGTCCCCATCAGCGCTTCGCCCGAAAGCTTGAGCAGGATGCGTTTGTACTTTGGCGTTGCTGCGGTTCCGGTCATGGCGGCCATCCTTTTTTTACGGTCTCAGTCCTTCTTCGCTGCTGCAGCCTGGGCGGCCACCTCGGCGGCAAAATCGTTCGAGCGTTTTTCCAGACCTTCGCCGACCACGTACAGGGCAAACCCGGCCACGGCAGCGCCCTTGGCCTTGAGCAACTGCTCAATCGTCTGCTTGCCGTCTTCGGCCTTGACGAAGACCTGCGCCAACAGGGTGACGTCCTTCAAATATTTCTGCACCGTGCCTTCGGCGATTTTCTCCAGCATGGCTTCCGGCTTGTTGTCGGCGCGCGCCTTTTCAATCGCGATGCGTCGCTCGGTTTCCAGCAATTCGGCTGAAACGCCGTCGGCGGTCAGCGCTTTCGGTTTGGAAGCGGCAATATGCATCGCCAGATCCTTGCCCAGTTGTGTGTCGCCGCCAATCACGTCGACCAAAACGCCAATTTTGGCGCCGCCGTGAATGTAGGAAACCAGTTGGCCCTTGGCCTCGATGCGCGCGAAACGACGAATCGTTATGTTCTCGCCAATTTTGCCAATCAGCGCGGTACGGGTCGATTCGACGGTCCCTTCGCCCAGCGGCAGAGCCGACAGCGCAGCCACATCCGCCGGATTCTTGCCGACAATCAGTTCGACACTGTTTTGCGTCAAGGCCTTGAACTCGTCGTTCTTGGCCACGAAATCGGTTTCGCAGTTGACCTCGATGATGGCTCCCTGCTTGCCGTCGGCCGTGATGCTGACGGCGACCAGACCTTCCGCGGTGATCCGCGTCGCGGCCTTGGTGGCCTTGTTGCCCAGTTTGATACGCAGGATCTCCTCGGCCTTGCCCAAATCCCCATCGGCTTCCGTCAGGGCCCTTTTGCATTCCATCATCGGCGCGTCGGTTTTCGCGCGCAGTTCTGCCACCAATTTTGCGGTAATTGCCGCCATTTTTATCTCCATTTGCAGGCACGGCCGGAAAACCGGCCGTGCCTTGTTGAATGTTGAATAAGGAATAATCAGGAAAAATCGCCATCCGCCTATTCGGCCTGTTCAGCCTCTTCGACGAATTCATCCTCCGAAGTCGCGGCGATGATCTCTTCAACGAACTGGCTGCGTCCTTCGAGAACCG
Organism: Betaproteobacteria bacterium; assembly: GCA_025997075.1. GTDB lineage: Bacteria > Pseudomonadota > Gammaproteobacteria > Burkholderiales > Rhodocyclaceae > Propionivibrio. Next base: position 33,955 of record BNUC01000025.1, read on the forward strand.
AATCAGCGACGCCGCGCGCATACAGGCGAATCGCGCTCGACGAATCGTCGTTACCCGGAATGACGTAGTCGATGCCTTCCGGAGAGTGATTGGTATCGACCACGGCGATCACCGGGATTCCCAGCTTGTTGGCCTCGGAAATGGCAATCTTGTGATAGCCGACGTCAATGACGAACAAGGCATCGGGCAAAGTGCCCATTTCCTTGATCCCGCCAATCGACTTTTGCAACTTGACGAGTTCGCGCTGCAACATCAAGGCTTCTTTCTTCCCGAGCTTTTCCAGGGAGCCGTCTTCCACCGTGGCTTCCATTTCCTTGAGCCGCTTGGTCGACTGCTTGATGGTCTTGAAGTTGGTCAACATACCACCTAACCAGCGCTGTTCAACGAACGGAACCCCGGCACGCGTCGCTTCCTCGGCGATGATTTCGCGGGCCTGACGCTTGGTGCCGACAAACAGAATAGTGCCTTTGTTGGCGGAAAGCTTGCGCACGAAAGCCATCGCTTCGTTGTATTTGGCAAGCGTTTTTTCGAGGTTGATGATATGAATTTTGCTCCGGGAGCCGAAGATATACAGCGCCATCTTGGGATTCCAGAAGCGTGTTTGATGGCCGAAATGAACACCGGCCTCCAGCATTTGACGCATTGTCACAGCCATACTGTTTTCCTTTCAGGGTTGAACCACCACTCGTCCGACTACAAGCTCCCCTGCTCGGAGAGCACCCTTGAATAGACGAGTGTGCGTATTTGCAGGCAACTGGTACGCCGCCTGCCCGGTTCGCCGCGAGGGCGAATTTTGACTCACCGAAAGACCGGATCGACAAAACCGTAGAATTCTACCACCGCGATGCGGTCAATTCCAGCGGTAGATCAACATGTGATCAGCAAAAATCCGATCGTTGGAGATCAACGTGCCCGACGACTCAACTATTCACGCGGCTTGCCTGAACAGACTGGCAATCCACTCTTTGCGCGCGGCACAGCGACGCGACTTGATGAGATATGAGCGTATTTTCTCGCGCACAGACGAGAATGGCAGTTCGCTTGCCGATTCAATGGACAGACAATGAATGAGAGCAAGAAATTAGCGACAGGCCTTCAGAGGGTGTTTTCAAAACATGTTAAAATTTTCCCAAGAAAGGAATTGCAAGGGAGAAGGAAATGGGAAGAGGGCGGCCGCTGAAACTGGGAGAGGAAGAGCAAGCGGAGTTGTTG
>BNUC01000026.1 GCA_025997075.1 Betaproteobacteria bacterium
ATTTCAACACGCCCGGCCGCGTCCAGAAAGGCGTCGGCCGGGAAGGAAACATCAGATTAGTTAACGGGAACCCCGGCCTTCTTGATGATCGGACCCCAACGGTCGATTTCCGACTTCAGATGCGCGCCCAGCGCCGCAGGCGTCGCTCTTTCCTGCGGCACCGCTTCCGCGCCGAGATCGGCGTAACGCTGCATGAGGTTGGCGTCCTTCAAGGCTTCCTGCAATGCCTTGGTCAGGGTTTCGATGATCGGCTTCGGCGTACCCTTGGGCGCGTACAGGGCGTGCCAGACGGACATCGAGAAACCGGGCAGACCGGCTTCGTCCGCCGTCGGCACTTCAGGCAGCGAACCGAGCCGCTTTGGCAGCGTCACGGCATAGACCTTGATCTTCCCGGCCTTGATGTGCGGTGTCGTATTGGTCGACTGGTCGCACATGATGTCCACCGTTCCGCCCAGCATGTCGTTCATCGCCGGGCCGGTACCCTTGTACGGAATCAGCGTCACCTTGGTCTGGACGGCTTCCTGGAACAGCAGGTCGCACAGATGCGAGGCCGAACCGACGCCGGCATTGGCCATGTTGACCTTGTCCTTGTTGGTCTTGACGTATTCCAGGAACTCCTTGAAATCCTTGAAGGCCAGATCGTTACGGGAAACGAAGGTCGAAGCACCGTCATTGATGATGCCGATCGGCTCGAAATCCGTGATCGGATCGTAGCTTAACTTGTAAAGCGCCGGCGCGGTTGCATGACCGATGTGATGCACGAAAAGCGTATAGCCGTCCGGATCGGACTTCGCCGCCCGCGCCGCGCCGATTGTCCCGCCCGCGCCGCCGACGTTCTCGATGATGATCTGCTGCTTGAGCGAGTTGCTCATGGTCTGGGCGAGAATACGGGCAATCGTATCCGACGGCCCACCGGCGGCAAACGGCACGATCAGGGTGATGACTTTTGTGGGATATTGCTGAGCCCCTGCCGCCGATGCCCAAAAAGCCACAAGAATACACGCGAGCGATTTGGCAATTTTCTGGAACATACCCAACCTCCGATAGAAATAAAAATGATGAACCTTGCAACACTTCCGATATGGGCAGCGCCGTGGAAATGGGACCGGCCTATTTTCCGACCATCCTGAGCGTTCTGCTGGCCGGCGTCGGCGTTATTTCGCTCGCGCGTTCCTTCATCCGCGCCGGGGCGCCGATAGACAAACTGGCCCTCCGGGGAATGGCGCTGGTCACTCTGTCCATCGTCCTGTTCGGCGTGCTTGCGCGCGGCGCGGGTCTGGCGGTGGCGCTGGTGGTGCTGGTGCTCGTCAGCGCCAGCGCCAGCGTTAAATTCAACTGGAAAAGCACGCTGCTCATGGCTGTGGGCATCACCATTTTCTGTGTTGTGGTGTTCCTCAAGGGTCTTGGTATCCCGTTGCCGGTCTTCGGACCGTGGTTCGGATTGTGATCATTTGGTGGCGGAGAGAATATGGAACTCATCACGAATCTTGGAATCGGGCTGGCCACGGCGGCTTCGCCGCTCAACCTGCTGTACTGCCTGATCGGTGTTTTTCTGGGCACGATGGTCGGCGTACTGCCCGGCCTGGGGCCGACAGCGACCATCGCCATGTTGCTGCCGATCACCTTTGGCCTGCCTTCGGTCTCGGCGCTGATCATGCTGGCCGGCATTTACTACGGTTCCCAGTACGGCGGCTCGACCACCTCGATTCTGGTCAATCTGCCGGGCGAGGCGGCCTCCGTGGTCACCGCGCTCGACGGCTACCAGATGGCCCGCAAGGGCCGCGCCGGGGTGGCGCTGGCGACGGCGGCGATCGGCTCGTTCTTTGCCGGAACGGTAGCCACCGTGCTGCTGGCCTTGTTCGCCCCGCCGATGGCGGCGCTGGCCTTGAAGTTCGGCCCGGCGGAATTCTTTTCGCTGATGGTGCTCGGCCTGCTGGCGTCGATGGTTCTCGCCAGGGGATCGCTGCTGCATGCCTTCGGGATGATCGTTCTCGGCCTGCTGCTTGGAATGATCGGCTCCGACGTAAATACCGGGGCGCAACGTTTTACTTTTGACAACCCGAGGCTCGCTGAAGGCATCGGCTTCGTGGTGGTGGCGATGGGCATGTTTGGCATCGCCGAGGTGGTGCGCAACCTCGAAAACGAAGAGGATAGATCGATAACGATCAGCAAGATTACCAATCTGATGCCGACACGGGAGGACTGGAAGCGTATCGTCGGACCCATTTGCCGAGGCACCGTCATCGGTTCCTTCCTCGGCATTCTGCCCGGCAGCGGTTCGATTCTCGGCTCGTTCGCCGCTTACGCGATCGAAAAGAAAGTGAGCAAGCATTCGGCCGAATTCGGCCAGGGCGCGATCGAAGGCGTGGCGGCTCCCGAATCGGCGAACAACGCCGGCGCGCAAACTTCGTTCATCCCGATGCTGACGCTCGGCATTCCGGCCAACCCGGTGATGGCGCTGATGATCGGCGCGATGATCATCCAGGGCATCCAGCCGGGGCCGTCGGTGATCACCGAACAGCCCGCGCTGTTCTGGGGAATCATCGTCTCGATGTGGATCGGCAATCTGTTCCTGGTCATCCTCAACCTGCCGATGATCGGCATGTGGGTGAAACTGGTCAGCGTGCCGTATCAGTTTCTGTATCCGGCGATCCTGGTGTTCTGCTGTATCGGCGTATTCAGCCTGAACAACACCGAGTTCGATGTTTTCATGATGGCCATATTCGGCGTCGTGGGCTACATCTTCGTCAAGCTGGGCTGTGAACCGGCTCCCATGCTGCTGGCGTTTATTCTCGGCCCGCTGATGGAAGAATACATGCGCCGCGCGTTGTTGCTCTCGCGCGGCGACCCGATGGTCTTCCTGCAACGCCCGATCAGCGCCACCCTGCTGGCCATCGGCGTGCTCGCGGTGATCGTGGCGAGTTTGCCTTCGCTGACCAGGAAGCGCGAAGAAACTTTCCAGGACGAATAATCCTGGGAAAAGTAGTTGACCACAGCAAGCATCAACCCTTACACCTTGTTCCCTCGTGGGAGAGCAGGGGGTAGGGAGAGAGGTGTCTTTCCTTTGACACCCGGAATCCGGAAATTTGATAAACAGATAGGGACCCCGGTCTAAGCCGGGACGACGAAGTATTCGGTACGACAGGGCGGAATTGAGAGAACCGCCGCAGAAACCCGGCGCGCTCGGGGAGCGCCCTACCTGTCCTACGCGCTGTCCATAACCCGTCTTTCCGCGCGAAGGGGAATATCAGCGACCCGGAGTCGCAGAATTCATAAATACGCCCTGACCCACGCCAGGGCGATATTCACGCAAGTTCGCGCAAGGCTCACGGTTCCACGTAATCGTACTTGCCGCCCTTCCACTGATAGACCACGAAACCGGGCAGCTTGTTATTGCCCTTGTCGTCAAAGGCCACCTTGCCGATCACCGTATCGAAATTACCGTTGCGCAAGGCTTTTTCGAGGTCGGCGTATTTCACGCCCTTGGCCTGCTCGGCGGCCTGCGCGAAGAGCTGCATCGCCGCGTAGGCAACCATCACATAGCCTTCCGGCTCAACCTTGGCGTCGCGGAATTTCTTGACGACATCGGCGGCGTCGGGATTCTTGCGCGGATCGGGCGAAAAGGTGAACAACACGTTGTCGGAGGCGGGGCCGGCGGCCGTCACCAGTTCGGTGTTGGTCATGGTGTCGCTGCCCATCACCGTGAGCTTGAGCTGGGCCTGTTGCGCCTGGCGCAGGATCAGCGCGACTTCGGTGTGGTAGCCGCCATACGCCATGATTTCGACGCCCGCCGCCTTGAGCTTATTCACCAGACCCGAATAATCTTTTTCGCCGGCGGTAATCGATTCGCGCAGCACCAGCTTGATGCCCTTGGCCTCCAGGGCTTTGGCCGTCTCGTCAGCCAGCCCCTTGCCGTAGGCGCTCTTGTCGTCGACCACGGCGATCTTCTTGTCCTTGAACTTCTCGGCCAGATACGCGCCGGCCACCAGACCCTGCTGGTCGTCACTGCCCATGATGCGGAAAATGTTCTTCAGGCCGCGCGCGGTCACCTGCGGGTTGGTCGACACGGTGACCATCGGAATCTGCGATTCGTCATAGACATCGGAAGCCGGAATGGTCGAGCTGGAGCACCAGTGGCCGTGCATGAAGACGATTTTCTTGTTGACCATGGTGTTGGCCACGGACACGGCCTGTTTCGGATCGCAGGCGTCGTCGCCGATTTCAAGTTTCAACTTCTGGCCGAGCACGCCCCCCTTGGCGTTGATATCGGCAATCGCCATTTCCGCCCCCTTGCGGATCTGATCGCCCGCCGAAGCATACTGCCCGGTCATCGGTCCGGCGATGGCGACCAGGTGATCGGCGTGCGCCGCCGTCCCCAACATACACAACAGCCCGCCAGCGGCGAGGAGAATTTTCTTGCTCATCGATAGAACTCCCATGTAAAAGTTTGTTCGCGCCCATTGGGCGTGAAGGCAGAAACATACCACCGGAACGCCTGGGCTGAAAGAGCGGAACGCGGCGAGGTGGGCATCACGCCATCAGATTCCAAGCCGCACAGGCCGGTTTTTGTAGATTAGGCGGTTGGCGCCTGATGATGCTCATAGAGTCCCCCACTTATTGGAGACCACTGAAGCTCAAGGTGCCTCAGTTCTGCAAAGACAGTGAAGAGTTTACCGAGGCGATTGAGCGCACCCGGCTCAACCGGGATTGAGAAACGACAAACACCTTCTTCCGGCTCACTTTGATTGAGATTGATTGCGAACTGTAGAGCGCAATGACCTACCCCGTCGATTGTGTAGGCCCGTAGAACAAAGTGCCGATATAACCTGGCATTCGGATCTTCGGAACCGTATTCGTACACATACTCGTCGCCCGCCTTGGACGGAAATGCCAGAAGGCCGCAACCGATGTTGGTGATGTCAGCGACGTTGCAGTAGATGTCGGTTGAGCCAGCAAACATGCCGTTTGATGCTGTGAATTCGAGTTGTACGTGGTACGGCTCCTCGTAGGGGTGGCGGCGGATGACAAGACCGGGGGGTTGCATGCTGTGTCGAGTTTCCGATGCAAGCAGGAGAGTTACGCCGTGTGTGCCAGCTCATCAGACAGTTCCGGGTGCCGGCTGATCAACGACAGCAGACACAGCACCCCGCCCGGCGGCTCAAAACGTCCTTGCTCCCAATCACGCAGGGTTGCCACCGGCGTTTTAATCCGTTCCGCGAACGCCTGTTGCGTCAGCCCGCTTTTTGCACGGGCAGAACGCGCCAGAATTTGCGCCGGGGTATGGACGCGACCATAACTTCTGTTCTTCAAATCGGCCAGCGAATTACGCAGGCTCGGTAGCTTCTGCCCAGCGTCCGCCTCGATTGCGGCGGCAACGGATTCAATGTCCAGATCATCAAATTCACTCATTTTCAGCTCTCCGATTGATGCTTTTTGCACTCATGGTTTCCTGCGTAGATTTGGCATAAATCGCAAACAGAAACACTGTTCCCGCCGCATCCCGATGGAGTAGATAACGCGCACACCACCGCTTTTCCCGGCGCCTCTGCGAGACCACCGAATTTTACGTGCGCCATTCGTGCCGACGATCACATCGCCCGCATCAGGATGACGTGCAATCCATTCAACAAAATCATCATATTCCGCCTCGCTCCAGATTTTCATGGCGTCACGAATAAAGTCTGTGGTTTCGACAACGGTTCTCATCGACTTGATTGTGCGGGAGTCCCGTACAATGTCAAAGTTTTTTTAACTTGATTTTGCCGGCTTGCGCGCTCATGACTCTTCCTCATCCAGATCGAACCTCAAAATCATTATCTGTTTTCCAGCGTCATATACACAATCGCTACGCGCTTTTGGCGAAAAACGCCACGCCTGGCAGCCCCTCAAAATGTACATCGCAGGTGAGTAGCCCCGCGCCCTGATGTCGCGCCGTTGCATAGACGATGGCGTCGGCGGTAGCCAGCTTGTACTGGCGGTGCAAGTCTGACGCGAACAGGGCAATGGGGGTGTCCAGGGGCGCGACGACACATTTCTGCGTGTACGCAACGACCTGATCGGCGCGTTCTTCGCCGAGTTCGCGTACCAGCCATTTCGACAGTTCGAGTTGCACGATGGTCGGCACAATGCACCGTGACTTGTCCGGAAACTGTTTGCCCAGCGTTTTTCCCAAAGCGCTGCCGATGAGCCATTCAATCCAGGCCGAGGTGTCCACCACAAGCAATGATGGTACCGCCATCAGTAGCGATCCTCGCGGTCGCGGTAGTCGTCGGTACATGCGCCCTTGGCGATGCCAGCCAACTGTTCCAGTTCCGGTACGGGCATCATCAATACCCGTAGGGGTTGTGAAAAAAATTGTCCCTGGTCCCCCGCATGCCGCACTAATTCAATTTTCTGATTACGAGCGTGCGATAGTCTTGGATGCAAAATACGTAGGAAGATGATAAAATACCAAGGATGAACAGGAAAAAATCCGCAACAATTTGATATTGAGCTGCTGGATGAAATATAAATATTTTTCCACCGTGTGACAGATATTCTCATTCGGTGGAGGATGCTTCTCTTTTCTGTTGTCCTACGCGAGTTACGATGTTTCTGGTGACACAAAATGACCCCTAAAACGTGGTTCCTGTATTTATATGTCGGGCTCTGGTTTGGAACCTGGGTATTGGTTTTTATCTATAGTTGGGCCCGTCATCGGCTAATCAAAAAAGTTGCGCCATTCTTTAAAAACAGTGATTTGCATACTCAATGGATAGAGGCAAATCGTGGATTCTGGTGTCTATTTGGGTTTGGTGATGTTCGACGAATGAGTATTGTAAAGGCGAACCTGAATTTCCTTCCCCCGGACTTGCTGCGTGACTATAGGCGTTATGTATTTATGACCAAGCTTGTTTATGCCCTATTTGAGGCATTGATTCTCTTTACTTTTCTAGCTTACGTAATTTCCTAAGTCAATCCAAACTACGCGTGCTTTTGTTAACCACGCAAACGCGGAAACCAATTTGGTAGTAGCCAATAGAAGATAACCACAAGTACTACAAACACTAAGAAACCAAATGCGATTGGCGCCAAGATGACAAGCAAAGTCTCAATAAAGTTGCGAATACTCGTCTCACGCTTAAACAGTTCAGACAATTTGTCGAGAACATAACCAAGCAAGGCCCAAACAGCATACGCCAATAATACTGATGCCAAGAGACGTACGATTTGAAGTCCAAATGTTTTCATGATTTTGCTGCCGAAAATCAGTTGGTGTTTCGCGCAGGTTTGGTTGATCGCAGAGTTGGGGGACGCGGAATGCTCATTGAGTATTCGCCTCATCACGGTCAGACCGACGAGGAAGGCTGTTGTAGTAACGGATGAGCCGAATAATGGCAAGCGCAGAGATGATCGAGAAAACGCAGAAGAAAATGGATGCGACGCTAAACCCAAAGAATGTATGCTCCACAGACCTAATACCAAAGACATTGAGCCACGCGCACAGGACTGTAGATAGGAGCGCGTAGCCAGCGACAAGCGGCGCGGCGAGAGCAGTTGCCCAAAGCATTGCTCGTGTTGCGCGAGGAGAAAGAAGATGCGTTTGCGTGAGCGACCGCGACTGACGCCAAAGCTCCCAACGGGCATTGCTCTCAGCGACAATCGACCACTGCATTGTGCCGATGAGACCCGCCATCAGAACGCCCAAGACCGACCCGTTGGGCAAATGCCACGAAAGGAGAGACATCGGAAGCCCAGTAATAATAAGCAAGAGATGGGTAGAGATGCCATATTCACCGTGGCCTCCGAATGATGCTCCGAGCACGGCAATGACGAACAGAGTGCACGCCCATGCACCATAGAGCTTGGCAACCTTCTTCGTAGAGGGATGCACTCTCAATATCCCCAATGTTCGAGTTAAGGTGCTGGCAGTTTGCTTCCAGCCCCCTGCAATGAAAGTTTAGGCGCGTACATATGCCCGTGCCCTTTTGCTTAGTAGTGGCCGAAGAATCCTGTTGAGCCTTACTTGGTGAAGGTGTTCAAGGACGCATGTGTCCGCAGCATTCTCTTGGGCGCCGCCGGCTGCCACGGCTTTGCTGAGATGGTCGGCCACGAGCTGCCATTGTTTGTCTGTTGGTTGAGCTGAAGCGAGGAAAGGAAGAAACGACTGGTAAACACTATGCAGGCTTGAGGAAGGAGACTCGTCATCGCTGTCCTCCGCCCAAACCGAGCCGAACTCAGGGAATATGCTTGTTAGATCAGTGATTAAGTCGGTTTGCGCGTACTTTTGCATAGTGCCTAACACCTAAATTTAGCCGCACCGCAAAGCGGCATCGGCTTGAATGAATTGTTAGTAGCCTTCATGTCCTTCAAGCTCTGGTTCGTCATACATCTTCACTTTGTACTTGATTCGCAAAGTTGCTATTACCTTCTGAACATGGGGTCCGGCTTTGGGGGATTTGATTTGGTGCTTCATTGAAGTGAAGGTATCAATAGCTACCTTTTCTTCACCGTCCTTGATCCAAATATATGAGTCCCACTGAAGTCCAACTTCTACGTCAGAAAAATATTTACTCACAAAAGCAAGTAACTCTGGATGAAAGTTGGGGTAGTCCTCGTGGTACTCCATCTCTGCGAAAATCATTTGAAGAAGCCTCAAAAATAGGCACAGCTAGCGTCCAGCTTGAGCCGACGCCGGAGCACGGAGGAAAACTAAAACGTAGCTTTCAGCGGATCGGCTCGACGCGTTTGTTTGGTGTTTCTTTTAATGGAGGCATGATTCTTTTCCATGTAATTGGCGTAACTGCCAAAGTGCTTGCGCCGCCCAAGATAGTGAGGGTACCGTTCATAGTGCCAACGGCAGACGGCGGTAAATTCTGAGATATCAACTCCCATCACCACGGCAAGCTCCTCTAAGCGATAGGTGTCCGTCATCAGTTCTGCACATTTCTTTTCATTTGCGCTATTTGCATCATAGAGAACGCCAGAATGGAGTTCGTGCAGAGTATACTCAAGATATCGAAGAAGCCGCGTGTATTCCTCCTTTTCCGTCTGTGTAGCCATTGACGTACCTATGTTCGGCAAGCTCTAACGATCTGGCTATACAGCCGGACGCCATAGGCGGACGATCCGAACCAGCGTCGAGTTAGAGCGCTTTGCAGTTTTCACATTAGCGTCCTCGGAAATGATAAAGGGAACCAACGATGGGCTAGCTCGACGACAGTTTCTCCGACCATAAGCGTCAATACGAAGAGACCGATAACAATAAACCATATACCAAAGAAGAGCACCAATACGCCTAAGTACGCGGGTGTAGCCGCAGGGTGAAACAGTAATTGCGACCAAACCTCGAAAGACATGGCGGCTTGTGGATTTTCGAAAAAGATTCTTTTGTACTCTCCGAGCAGTGTGAGCGCAAAGTAGGCCATGATCGCTCCAATGGTCACGAAACCAAACGGTATAGACCAACCGGACGTAGGCATATCAAGAATTCCAGCGTTTGAGTTAAGCAGCGTGCGTTAGCGCGTCCACTTGGACGAGTAGTTAGGCATGATGGTATCACAGCCGGGTTTTGGTAGTGAGTGATTTTCTGCCCGACAGGGAAGTTGTCCACAGGAGCCTGTCAGCATGGTTTTTTTGCGGCTACTCTGAATGTCCTGCGCCTAACGTTCACGATGAAGGGGGAACCGCCATTGTGCGTACCCCTCTCAATTGCCTGGAACATGGCGCCACCGAAATGCGAAGTACACTCCCCGGTCCTCTACTACCGAGATAAAAAATGTTCCGGAGAAATAATTTGAGTGGATGTGTATCGGCGATTCTGGATAGACTTGGGCTATAACCATGGCCCCGAGGATAGACAGAAGAATGAGAAGTATTGCGCCAGTTGTCCAGATCGCCTTCGTAGCGCCATGAATCCGAGGAGACAGGGCTATGAGAATAGCAGGGCCGAACAAGAGCCATCCTATGATCAATGCTGAGAACATGCCTTCCATGCTTGGCGCCTAACGTCTCCGGGTGAGTGCAGCGAGCACGCTTCGGACCGTTGGCTTGACGCGCGGGTTAGGCGCCACTGCCAATTCCGAAAGTGGAGAACGGGAAAGCTACGCATGTCGTAGCCTTTGGAAATATTATGCCTAGGAATACGCCAATTGCGATGGAACCAAGCGCCCACCATACCATGACCTCAAGGGAAACTGGCAGAGGACCAAGGATGATACGCCCCAGGACCCCAACCCAAAAACAGCCGATTCCACCGATTACGGCCCCCAACATGCGATCTTTCCAAGTGATGGGTGCACGCCACCAATCGATGAAGCGCTGTTTCCTGCGTTGGAAGAAGGCCGAGATCATAGTGACTCCTAACGTCGGAGTTAACGCCCGGCCCGTTTACGGGCCGTCGCATTAAACTCACTGTTGGGCCAGCTACGCCTGATAAAAACGAGAAGAACCATTGCTGCCTCGGTGAAAATTGCCATGACCAACGCGAATAACCAAGCAAACAACAGAGCTGTAGCCGGTGGACCAGAATCATGGGATTCGAGCCAAGCACGCTCCGATTCTGTTGCCGTCGATTGAAAAAGCAGGCGCCAGTGCAACGTGACTGCTCCAATGATGATAGGCCAACCGATAAGTGCTGCTGCCGGGATGCGTACGAACCACCGAAACCTTTGCAGCCATACCACAACCAGCATTATAGCCACTGGCGCGGCTATATCCGCGACGGTTGCTGAAAGGAGATTGTCCATAGTTTTGTTTTCAGCACACACGGATTGAGGTTCGCAAGCTTACTCCAACTTATGCGTGATGGAACGAGATGTTATGCATCAGGCACTTCACATTTCTTCCTTAAAAGTTCAATCGGTATGTCGGCCAGACCGCGAATGCGATTGCCAGAGTACGACACACTCATTCTAAAGCTGGCAGGCGAACCAACGAAGAAAATCACGACACCATCTCCGTAGACCTTTTCATCTGATGAATAGCTACTTGCCCCCGGATACTCATCGCCAATGTCGTAATAGATTTTTACATTCGGTTCTTTTTTCAGAAACTCCTTGATGATGGCCCGAGTTTTTCCATCAGCGGACGGCTCGAATTTTGCCAAGGCGATGACAGAAGCTTGTTTGATTTGATCTTCGATCTGCATATCATAAAATGGAACTGATGGTTCTTGTACGTTACCAGTTATCGAAGATTCAGGAGGATGTCTATTGGCTCCAACTTCAGGGCGGGAGCTACGCATCTCACGCTCAACTGTCGAGGTGAAGATCATAGGAAAGGTCAGGTACGAGACTACGCAGTAGATCAAGACGAAAGAGATAGCAAAGCCTGCCCCAAACACCAAACCTTCACCAAATTTTTTCAACATGTTGTATTCCTTCATACATAAAGTCCAGCCCGTATAGCTTAGGGTGGGCCTACGGATCCGTGCAGCAGGCTAGATTTCTCATTTTACATCTTTCATGAATGGCCGTTCACCCCACATAGCCACGTAGAGATCTTTGAGTTTCTTTGGGATGATCTTCCAACCTGCACGCAGAAGCTTCTCGTCCTTGATGTCCCACATTAGGGACTCGACGTAGGACACGTCAATACAACGAATGATTTCTTCATCGCCAGGGTCGAGAAGACTCGCAACTAGTTGAAGGTGATCAGTTGCCTTACAGAAATCTTGTCTTCTGATGGCATCTGAAGTCTGCTGCGAAAACATCTCAATCCAGGCGTGATAAGCATCCTCCCCGTATCCAATACGATGAAGAATTTCATCTACACCTAATGCATCCTCCGGGAAAGCGGTTCGAATAGCCTGGACTATCCTAGCTGAAGATTTTTTTTCAGCATTCATAAGCATAAAAAGCCTAACGTCAGAATTAAGCCACACCGCGAAACGGCGTCGGCTTGAATGAATATAGGCGCTTGAGTCACGAGTGCAGTGCCTGAAGCGCATTTCACAATTATACAAGCCTTTGCTACGCCAGCCATCTTGAGCATGAGAAGTCCTCAGTTTGAGCGAACGTAGCTGGCTTACCGGCGGAGCGTCCCTCCTTGACCGCAATGTTAGCTTGCAAGTTCGCTCTAAGCGTCATTTGTCATCCTCGCCTTTATCTTTCGGTACTTTGAGGCCGGGTAGACGTACAGCGTTCTTGGGAATAATGCCTGGAACCCCTGCCTCCTTATATGCGAGATGCGGACTGATTCTTACCGTCCTGGTACCGCCAACACGCATTCCCTCGGCTGAGTATTCGATGCCTGGGATGAGGACTCGACCACCCACCACAAACTCGCTCACTGGCTCTTGCCGTATAGGTTCGCCCTTGCTGAGCCATCCGCGACTGCGAACTCTTACGCGAGAGCCTCTTTCCACGAGGGCGCCAGAACCTTCGACATTGGCGAGCAATTTGATCCCCTTCTTAAGGCGCATGGCAACGAGCCTAACGTCATAATTAAGCCGCGCCGCGAAGCGGTGTTGGCTTGAATGAATTGTCATGGATCATCTGCGAAACTCCGCCACAACCGCGGACGAAGTAAGACGTTTGGCGATCCACCCGAATAGCACGCTAGAGCCAACAGCGAAGAGAACGCTGACTACCGCTATGCCGACGAAGAATATCTGCATATCCTGACCATCGTGCATCGATTCGATGGAGAACTCCCGTTGAATGGACGAAAACATGCTGAACTGAACTACAAGACCGCCGAGGTTCCAGAGAATACCTAGCACCATAATCCCGACGAAGGACAGGCGGGCCCAGTTCTTGCGTTTGAGTAGCCCAATGGAGCTTGTCAAGGTAAAGACAGCGATCAGCAGAAAGGCCAGGACGAATAGATCGAAATGGTTGAGCATGAAGGTTATGGCAGAGGGCATACTGACTTGAGGCGGTGCTTGCATCGCTTGACCGACCTCTGGGTTGCGGAACATGGTCCAAACCATGATGTTCTGCAGGAACGCGATGATGGTACCGAAGCCAGAAAGAACAATGAAGATCCACGCCACTACAGTTACAAATGTCGAATGCTGTTGTGCTTGAATCACGGTACCCCCTCTGAATGCTGAATGCGGGACTTAACGCCGGAGTTAACGCACGGCCCGTTTACGGGCCGTCGAGTTGAACGTCCTGTTGGGCCAACTGCGTCTGATAAAAACGAGAAGAGCCATTGCTGCCTCGGTGAAAATTGCCATGACCAACGCGAATAACCAACCAAACAACAGAGCTGCCGCCAGTAGACCAGAATCATGGGATGCAACCCAAGTGCGCTCCGATTCTATTGCCGCCGGGATGCGTACGAACCACCGAAAACCTATGCAGCCATTCCACAACCAGCATTATAGCCACTGGCGCGGCTATATCCACGATGGTTGCTGAAAGGGGATTGTCCATAGTCTTGTTTTCAGCCCGCACAGGTTGAGGTTCGCAAGCTTACCTCAACTTATGCGTGATGGAACGAGATGTTATGCATCAGGCGCTTCGCATTTCTTCCTTAAAAGTTCAATCGGCATGTCGGCCAGACCGCGAATGCGATTGCCAGAGTACGACATACCCATTCTAGAGCTGGCAGGCGAACCAACGAAGAAAATCACGATACCATCTCCGTAGACCTTTTCATCTGATGGATAGCCACTTGCCTCCGGATACTCATCGCCGATGTCGTAATAGATTTTTACATTCGGTTCTTTTTTCAGAAACTCCTTGATGATGGTCCGAGTTTTTCCATCAGCGGACGGCTCGAATTTTGCCAAGGCGATGACAGAAGATTGCTTGATTTGATCTTCGATCTGCATATCATAAAATGGAACAGACGGTTCTTGTACGTTACCAGTTATCGAAGATTCAGGAGGATGTTTATTGGTTCCAACTTCAGGGCGGGAGCTACGCATCTCACGCTCAACTGTCGAGGTGAAGATCATAGGAAAGGTCAGGTACGAGACTACGCAGTAGATCAAGACGAAAGAGATAGCAAAGCCTGCCCCAAACACCAAACCTTCACCAAATTTTTTCAGCATGTTGTATTCCTCCATACACAATCTAACCGTATCTGTCTCGACGATCACGAGATACCCCCCAGCCGAATGCATACATATCACCCAACAGAAGCTGTGCCGAAACGTCCCCAAACATGGCAAACCATTCTAGTTCCGGTCTTGCGATCTCGTAACACCCCTCCTTCATCGCTAGAATAGCACTGTCGAAAGTCGATAACACAAGGATTTTCACTACTGTTATTCCATCCACGAGCAACACGGTTGCCGCAGTGACCATCGCCAGCTTGCGTTTCATGGTGTTACCTTGAGCGTGTTCGCCTCTTTTTCTAATCAGCTTTGCGAGCACAGCCAAGCGGGAAGCAAGGCCATGAAATCGCTGTACTTGGTAATCATAGCTCGCCAGCAACCCGCCACCAAACCCGATTCTCTATAAACTCAAACCAATTTGTTGTTGTTGTGAGGAAATCGTCCAGTGACACGGGAAATTCCCAATAACGCACTTCGTTAATAACCTTCCACCGAACCAACTCTACATCGAACTCCACGTGGTATATCGGTTCTTCCTCCGGTAAGACCAGAGACCCGCACTTGCGATACGCTTCGATGAATTGGAGGCCAATTTGCTTTGAAACGGCAGAGACCGTGAAAATCTCATCACACCAACTGTCATTCACGTACCGGAACCAGTCTGGGAGTCTTTCTGATTCCCACATTTCAAAACCCCGCTGTGTCAGGCTAAAGATTTCTTCGGATTTCTTTCCTGTGCGTTTACAAAGCAAGTTGCGATTGATGAGATCTTGCAGCCAGAAGCAAAGCTGGTCATCGTGGATGGAGTGACTGTACGGAGTATTAGCGTGCACGCCAAGAGCCTCTCCATAGAGAAAGCGCTCAGCCGCGTCACCTTCCCAGAGAAAGTCGAACAGAATGATCTCATCATCGGTAAGCTCACTCGCGTATGTTCGTGGTGGAATCGATTTCATGATGCTAACGCTCCATTTTGCTTCGATGCCGTGAAAAACCGGCACTGACCGTAGCTACTGCCTGACGATCAAGCTAACCGGCGGCCGCGCCAATACTCGGCAGAACGAAGCCGTATACCGACCGTCCGGTTGAGCGCAGGGTTGACCATGACTATCATCACGTGCCGCCGAATTTAGCACGTAACTGCTCTGAGGCAAGTGCCAATAGTTGCTCGAACGCACGTCGATTCTTTCGAAACCGCTCGCTCTGCTGGGATAAGACTTTGGACCGATCGCGACCATTGAGTGATTTAATACCCCGCTCAGTTGCAACCAGATTGCCGGTCGCTTCGAAAATCGTGTGCCAAGATACAAGGCGAACTCGCTTTCCGCCCATTTCAATGGTCATTTCAATATATGGAGCTTCCGGACTGACAAATTGCCAATCACCGACAACATCGTTTTCAGAGAGTATGCGGCGCACCTCATTGAAAAAGTTGTCTGCCACACTTGATTTCATGCCGTCGAGCGTAGTTCCAAATCGCTCAATTCGAACCTTCGCTATTTCGAAACTAGCGCCCCATGACGTGCTGGGCACGAACCGGATTTCAAATGCGTCTTCTGCCTGGGCTGGTGAAACACAACACGCAAACAGTACCGCGACAACGAAACGGATCTCGGGAAAGCGCACAGCCATGGCGCGACCAAAAATGCTGGTGAATATACTCATTAGAAGATCCTTGACGGCGAGATTGGTAACGAAGGGTTGGCGTACACGTTAAACATTGCACGCATCCCGATCATTCCTTGTCTTTCGTCGCCATCGGGTACTGTGCACTAGGATCAATAGTGCTTGGCATTGTGTTAGT
This sequence comes from Betaproteobacteria bacterium, assembly GCA_025997075.1. GTDB lineage: Bacteria > Pseudomonadota > Gammaproteobacteria > Burkholderiales > Rhodocyclaceae > Propionivibrio. Next base: position 15,792 of record BNUC01000026.1, read on the forward strand.
GGCGACATTTCCCAAAATTATTCGGTGTATCGCGATTCCTTTTTCGTTCATCAGTTTTGGGGGAGACAGTTAAGATTGACGACCTCGGTAATAATTGGAATCGTTTTTGCCACAGTGCATGTTTGCTTGGTCGGATTTATCGTATACGCTATTTTTCCTTGGCAAGAACCCGACTGGCCTATGCTCTGGACAATTTTTATCCTGATAGATTTCCCACTTAGCTACCTACTCTTTCCAATTAGTCGTATACCAGGGTTTCTTCAACGTCGCGAGTTGATTCCTGGAATCCATTCTCCACTCAACGATGTCCCCAATTTTCTATTGCCATTATTCTTTTTTGGTCTATTGGGAACCACCTGGTGGTTTTCCATACCTGTGTTAATTGGAAGACTATTGTGATATTTGTCTTTCATCATACACCTTCAAAATCAAATTTGTTGAGGTTCGCTTCGCTCACCCCAACCTATGCGGTTGAGCCAGACAAGGGTGCTCGCCTCGTCGGCCACCAGGCGCGGCGTGTTCATGTGATAAAAAACCGTTGAATACGCTCCCATACCTCGGCATCAATAGTGTTTTGCCAAACACCATCCAAAAGGTCCCTAAACCGCTTATTTTGGCGCGCCTCAGCTTCAACCTGTTCGATAAATCCGGGCCATGATAGGCAAGCAAATCCTCCAGCGGTCCCGCAGCTAGATTACATAGCACATATTCATCTTCTGTCGATGCAAGAATTTCTAAAATTGCGGCATACGCTTTCTCGGGGTGATGCCGAGCCAGCTCTTCCAAACTTTGAAATGCCCAAAAATTTATATCCTCCCTTTTGAACATTCCATTGTCGTGACTGTACTCATTTGCATACCTGGCTATGTAGGCTGCTACTAGAGTCGACATATCGGTCGTATCTTTCATTACACACCTTCAAAATCAAATTGCCGCTGTCTGCTTTATTTACCACAATCTATGCGGGTTATGCAGGCTGGAAACAATATGAGAACATGGCAATAGTTATGTTTTATATTCCACCATAGTAATGTATAAGCTTCCCTGTAACACCTGAAACGTCAATTACGAAATGTCCTCCAGGTCGGGCAGGAATCATGTTAACGTATATTCCATAATCGCAATGATCAACGTCTATTTGAATGTCCCAATCGTCGCTGAATTTACCTCCACGTTTTTCAAGCTCATTTTTGCGATTTCTCTCAACTCAGGTTCTGAAATGAAAAAACTGCTTCAGGATATGATGTTCGGAGTTCATCATGAACACTTTTGTCTTTCCCCAAGCCGATTTCACACCAAAACAACTGGATGATTATCAGCGCTGTGCAAAATGGATTTTTGTTCACTCCATCCTTCCTGTAATCGTCCCGGTCATCATCAATTCTCCGTAAGTTCGCTTTCAGCGAAGCTGCGATACCAGCGTGAAGGACAAGCAGCAATGAACATTTTGAGATGCGCTATACCTACTTCTGTTTCCCCGGCTTCAACTTTGTCATAATAAGTACATAATGCTTCCTGTAAGGCATGATTCCATTTTGTGTCTTCCTTGGCGATCAAATGAATGAATTCAGGGAAATTGTCCTCATCAAATTTCCTACCAGGTAATAAATCTGCCGCCAGTAACTGCATCAACTGCCATTCTTTCTCCGACACCATCCGCCCCGCCATTTTGCCTTGTTTGATTTCCCAAAGAAGCTCATAAGCTAGCTCAAAGTCTTCATCTTCCATACCGTTTCTTTCAGCGTTGATGCTGTTTTTCCCATTCCTGCGCCAGACTTTGCGCTTCAGCGATTTGGGATGGGGTTAAACGACTTGCCAAATCATCACGGAAATTTTTCACATGAAAATATGCTATAGAACCAGTGAACTTCGGAAAAGAAAGAATGACCCACATATACGCTATCGTGTCATTTTGCTCCACGCCCTGACCGTTGGCGTACCTCCCTCCAAGAGAAAACTGGGCAAGCGCATCACCCTGGTCGGCTGCTTTGCGAAACCATTTAAGGGCTTCTGCATCATCCTGCGCTATGCCCTCTCCATCTTCGTACATCATCCCAAGGAAAAGTTGAGCATCCGTATGTCCCTGCTCTGCAGCCTTTCGATACCAGTTGGCGGCTTCTGCATGATTCTGCGCGACGCCCTGACCGATGGCGTACATCACCCCAAAGTCAAATTGGGCATCCGCATGGCCTTGCTCAGCCGCCATTCGGCGCCATTTGACAGCTTCCACCTCATCCACCGCCACACCCTGACCTTGGGCGTACATCTCCCCAAGCTTATATTGGGCTTGTGCATCTCCCTGCTCGGCGGCTTTGCGGAACCAACTGACAGCTTCTGCATAATTCTGCGCCACGCCCTGACCGTTGTAATACATCTCTCCAAGCTCTATCTGCGCTTTTGCGTCGTTTTGTTCCGCTTTCTTGCGGACTTCTTCATAAGTCTCTGCCCCTGCGGAAACAGAAAAAAACAGGGCAACGGCCAGTAGCACGGGCCTCACCCAGCGTTGGCCGCGCAGTGTTTCGGAATCAAAAGTGGTCGTCATGGTTTTCCTTTGCGTGATTTTCAAGCGCGCGCAAAAACAAATCCCTGGCCGTCAATATTATCACTCGACCACTCCATACTTCTTACTCCATTCCTTCGCCAGACCTTGCGCTTCGACTATCTGGGGTTGGGTTAAATGGTTGTCCAGATCATCTCGAAACTTTACGAAATCTGAATAATCCGGTGAATTCGGCGTGGCCCACGAAACGGCAAGAATGGCCCACATATACGCTGTTGCATCATTTTGTGTTACACCCCGACCATTGGCGTACATCAAACCGAGCTTATATTGGGCAGTCGGATGCCGCTGCTCGGCCGCCTTGCGGTACCAATAAACTGCTTCTGCATCATCACGTGCCACACCCCGACCGTTGGCGTATATCTCTCCGAGTGTATATTGGGCAACCCGGTGTCGCTTCTCGGCCGCCTTGCGGTACCAATTAACAGCTTCTACATCATCCTGCGCTACCCCCCGACCGTTGGCGTACATCTCCCCAAGCTTATATTGGGCAGAAGGATGGTTCTGCTTGGCGATTATGCGATGCCACTCATTATCGGATTGGGCATCCGCATTTCCCTGCTCAGCGACCATTCGATACCATCTGAAGGCTTCCGCATCATCCTGTACAACGACTTGGCCCTTTTCGTACATCTCTCCAAGAATATATTGTGCAATCACATGTCCCTGGCTGGCGGCCTTTCGATACCACTTGATAGCTTCCACAACATTCTTCGCCATCCTCCATCCCAGAAGATACTGGGCTTCCGCATTTCCCTGCTCTGCGGCCTTTTGGTACCAGCCGACGGCTTCCACATAATCCTTCGCCACGCCCCAACCGTTGTAGTACATCTCCCCAAGCTGGTATTGGGCAGACGCATGGCCTTGATCGGCCGCTTTTCGGTACCATCCGACGGCTGCCACATCATTCTTCGCCACGCTCCAAGCGTTGAGGTACATCTCTCCGAGCTTGTATTGGGCCTCCGCATGTCTCTGCTCGCTAGCCTTTCGATACCATTTGAAAGCTTTTGCATAGTTTTGCGCCACGCCCCGACCGTTGTAATACATCTCCCCGAGCTGGTATTGGGCCTCCGCATGTCCTTGCCCGGCGGCTTTTCTGTACCATCCGACGGCCTCATCATCATCACCCGTTACGCCCCAACCATTGAAGTACATTTCCCCGAGCTTGAATTGAGCATCCGCATCTCCCTGCCCGGCCGCCTTGCGATACAAATTAACGCCTTCTGCATGATTTTGTGCAACTCGTTGACCGGCGCCGTACACACTCCCGAGCAGGAATTGGGCCGCCGCATATCCCTGCTCGGCGGCTTTTCGATACCATTTGACGGCTTCCGCCTCATTCTTCTCTACACCCCGACCGTTGGCATATATTTCCCCAAGGTTGAACAGGGCATCTTCATATCCACCATATCTATATGGATGGTCGACGGCTTTGAGGAACCAACTGACGGCTTCCACCTCATCTTTCGCCACACCCCGACCGTCACGGTACATCTTCCCAAGCGCTACCTGCGCTTTTGCGTCGTTTTGTTCCGCTTTCTTGCGGACTTCTTCAAAAGTCTCCGCACCTGCGGAAATGGGAAAAAACAAGGCAACGGCAAACAGTACAAACCATCTCTTCCAGTGATAGCCAACCTGCTCGTAGTCCTTAAACGGATCGAACACTCTGTTTCTGCTCCCTCAAGTAATTGATCATCAGCAAGGTCATCTCGTCGATGGAAAGCTTGCCCGAGCGCTTGAGCGCGGCCAGAAGGTCTTGCGTGTTGTCTGCATGAGCCTCGTCGCCGGCCAGCCGGGTGACGGTATCGGCCCAGCGATCCAATTTGCCAGCCATTCTGGCTGGAGAAAACGCGCTGGATTTCCGCCTTCGCGGGAATGACGGATAAAAATAGCATTGTCTGCACTAAAACGAAAAACGCTAATAAACCCGATCAGGAATTTTCAGCAAACCGGATAGTCAGCGTGGTTCCGGGTTTGAGTGTCTGCGGACTGACGCGGTTACTGCGCATCAGGTCTTCCAGGGCCACCTTGAACCGGCGGGCGATCGAATAGAGCGTGTCGCCGCGGCGCACGGTGTATTGGGTGGTTTTGTGCGTACTTTTTAGAGATTTTTCCGCCTGTCTTTTGACGCTGGCGGGTTTGGCTGGCGCGTTTGCCTGCGCGGCCAGCTTCCTGGGAGCCGATTTTGTGCCTTCATCCGCGTTGGTTCCGGGCACCAGCAGGGTTTGTCCGGGAGAGAGCCGATCCTTCTTGCCACGAATGCCGTTAACTTCCCTCAGTTTGGCGACGGTCGTGCCGAAACGCGGGGCGATCTGTTCCAATCGGTCGCCGGGACGCAAAGTATAGGTCCGCCAGGCGGAAAGCGGCTTGTTGTCTTCGCCGTGGGCTTCGAGGTTGTTGACGAAAGTCTCCAGTTTTTCGGCGGGAATGACCAGGGAGGTGTCGGGCTTGATGACTTGGCGTTTGTGCGCCGGGTTGAGCGCGACAAACTCTTCCACCGGCATTTCGGCCAGTTTGGCCGCCAGTTTGACGTCGATGTGCGAGTCGGTGGTGAAGGTGGTGAAATAGGCCTGGTTGGGGATTTGGGGCAGTTCGAGAGCGGCGATCAGGGTGGGATTGCGAAAAATGTTTTTCAGCGCTTGCAGTTTGGGGACGTAGTTCTGTGTCTCGTTGGGCAGATTCAGGCTCAGGAAATCGGTTGGCAGCCCTTTTGCCAGGTTTTTGTCGACGGCCCGGCCGACGGCGCCCTCGCCACAGTTGTAGGAGGCCAGCGCCAGGTGCCAGTCGCCGTGCATCTCATAGATTAGTTGCAGGTATTCGAGCGCGGCGGTGGTCGAGGCGACGATGTCGCGACGATCGTCCTTCCACGAATCCTGGCCGAGGTTGTAACGCCTGCCCGTGGACGGGATGAACTGCCACAGGCCGGACGCCTTGGAGCGCGACAAAGCCATCGGGTTGTAGGCGCTCTCGACCATCGGCAGCAAGGCCAGCTCCATCGGCAGGCCGCGTTTGTCCAGTTCCTCGACGATATGGTGCAGATAGCGGCTGCTGCGCTCGACCATGCGCCGCAGGTAGTCCGGACGGCTCATATACCACTGCTGGTGGTACAGCACGAGATCGTTGTAGAGATCGGGCATGGCGAAACCGTGACGGATGCGCTGGAACAGGTCGTCGTGATCCTCGGTCAGGTCGATCGCTTGCGGCAGCCGTGCCTGTTCCGGCAACTCGACCGGGGTCAGAGTACCCAAGGGAGCGGGTAGCCCGTTATGATCGTCGGAAGCGTACGGGCTGTACAGAGCGCCGTCCTGCTGCGAGACCTGTTGGGAAGGAGGCGGGACGCCAACACAACCCGCGAGAAACAGGGTGGAACAGCAGATGATGCGGGTCAGGCCGGCCATCAGGGAATCGAGTCGTTTCGTCATCCATCTTCCGACCGGGAACGCATGCATTAAACAGCCTGCCCGGTCAATTGTTTCGAGTGTAGGCGGAAGATTATATCGCAGGCTTTCCAGATGGAACGGCAAAAAGCGGGATGCGCTCGGTACGCGGTAGAATCGCATCCTTGATCCCGCTTTGACGTGCTGGCGGGCCGGATTTGTGTGAAGGAGGGGGGATGGAAGCGATGCTTGGCAAGATTGCCGGCGAACTGGGCAAGGCCGGTCGGGTTCTTTTTATTACCGGCGCGGGAGTATCGGCCGATTCCGGCTTGCCGACCTATCGCGGCGTCGGCGGTCTGTACAACGACGGGGAGACGGAAGACGGCTTGTCCATCGAGGATGCGCTGTCCGGCGAGTGCCTGGCGATCCGGCCCGAGATCACCTGGAAATATCTGGCGCAAATCGAGCACAACTGTCACGAAGTCGAGCCGAACGCGGCCCATCGCGCGATCGCTGCCTTGGAACAGCAGTGCGACGTGGTGGTTCTGACGCAGAACATCGACGGTTTGCACGTCAAGGCAGGCAGTTCCAGGGTGATAGAAATCCACGGCACGCTGGAGGAGCGCTATTGCGCGCATTGTGAAATGGAAGCCGATGCCAGCGATCGGACCGTGCCGCCACGCTGCGCTCGATGTGGTGAAATCGTGCGGCCGAGAGTGGTGCTGTTCGGGGAAATGCTGCCGGGCGCCGCGCTTGATGGTTTGTACCGTGAACAGAGGCAGGGATTCGATATGGTTTTTGTCGTCGGTACGACGGCCGTATTTCCGTACATTGCGGACCCGGTGATGCGCGCGGTGCGTGCGGACATTCCGACGGTCGAGATCAACCCGGCGCGGACGCACCTGAGCGATATGGTGCGTTATTACGTCCCGGAGCGCGCGGCCCTGGCCTTGCCGAAAATCGTTGAACTTGCGCGTGAACTGAAGTCGAAGCGCGGCGCCTGAACATGCGGGTATGCGCGTGGTCAAACAGGCAACTGTTAACTTCCGATCATGGCGAAAAAAATCCCCTTGCATCCAAAACACCCCGAGCGGATCTGCTGGGGGTGTGACAAATATTGTCCGGCGGATTCATTGGGTTGTGGCAACGGCTCCGGCCGCACTCAACATCCGGCCGAACTGCTCGGCGAGGACTGGTATGAGTGGGGCGACTGGGGAATCGTTACGCTCCCCGAAAAACAGCGGAACAGCCTGGATGCATCACCGCTGGATTCCGCAACTGAAGAACAATAATTACCGACGTTTGATACGAAGAAATGCCGTTGCTGCCTTGTTGCCGTTAGCTGTTTGCCATACGGGGAATCAATGTTTCAATTTTTCAATTCCTTGATGTCGAAATAGGACTCGGCAATTCTTGGCCCGAGAACCAGAACAACGAGTGCAACGATAGTCAAGACCTCGGATAATGCGTGGTGCATGATATTTCTCTTTCAAACAAATGTTTCCGATGCTGCGAATCTATCCAGTAAATCAATGTCCCTGTTATTCCTTGGCGCCGAAAAGGCGTTGAACAACCCGTTCGACAAATTCCGGAAAGAAAATCAGAGCGACAGGGGCGGTGACAATTAGTACATCGATGAGCATTCGATGTTGCATGACATTTCCTTTTCAAGCCAACTTTTTTGGAGCCGTGAGTGTATCGACCGGACTGCCTGGCGTATATCGCATTCTTTAGGCGGTTTTGTGTCTTTATGTAACGTTTCAGTAAGGCCATGTACTCGGACTGACTTTGTATTCCCGAGACGTAGTAAGACACACCAATAGATTCTGGAGAAAACATCATCGTAAAACTAACTCCGGTTGAAACCCCGCCCTTTAGGGCGGTGGGAGCCATACCCCGGCCTGAAGGCCTGTCGCTAATTTCTTGCTTTACCGTGTATCGGAGAATCGTCGATGTTTTCCTTGCCCCCCATCACGCAAGCACTGATCATAGCCAACTGCGTTATTTTTTTCCTCGATTCGTCGAGCAGGGGTTCGTTCAGCATGTTGTTCGCCCTGTGGCCGCTGGGTCCGCATTTCATGCCGTGGCAACTCCTGACTCACGCTTTCCTGCACGGCGGGATTTCGCACCTGGCGTTCAATATGTTCGGGTTGTACACATGTTCGGAGGCGATGTCGAACGAGTCTGGGGACCGCGCCGATTTCTCGCCTTCTACCTGTTCTGCGCGCTCTCCGCAGGGATCATGCAACTTATCGTCACCGCCTTGACCGGAAGCTACTATCCGACAGTCGGCGCGTCGGGCGCGCTGTTTGGTCTGTTACTGGCGTTCGCGCGCTGTTTCCCTTACCGCGTGGTGGTCCCGTTATTTCCGCCCATTCCCATGCGCGCGCCGGTCTTTGTGATGGTTTTCGGCATCCTCGAACTCGTTCTCGGCGTCACCGGTACACAGGCCGGTGTCGCACACTTCGCGCATCTGGGCGGGCTGGCCGGCGGCTACCTGTTCTTGCGCTTCTGGCGCGGGCGCTAGCTGGCTTCACGGCTTCACGATTACCGCGTTTCTCAACCCGGCAGGAACACTCACGGCTATATGCAATTACCCGGCTGATGGGCATGGCCTGACAAATTTACTCAGCGTTTCCCTTGAGTCTGGCAAATGCCGCCGCCATCGCGCCGGCGGGTTCCGGCTGGCGTGCTTGTTGTTGCCGGGCCTTGGCGGATAGTGGCGCGTTGCTGTTCCTCATGCCGGAGGGTGCGGCATCGTCAGTAAGGCGCATGGTCAGGGCGATGCGTTGGCGCGGCAGGTCGACTTCGACTACCTTGACCTTGACCACATCGCCGGCCTTGACGACCTCGCGCGGGTCTTTCACGAACTTGTTGGACAGCGCCGAAATATGCACCAGGCCGTCCTGATGGACGCCGATGTCGACGAAAGCGCCGAAGTTGGCGACGTTGGTGACGACGCCTTCGAGAATCATGCCTGCTTGCAGATCCTTGACGCCCTCGATGCCTTCCTTGAATACGGCGGTCTTGAACTCCGGACGCGGGTCGCGGCCCGGTTTTTCGAGTTCCCTGAGAATATCCTGCACCGTCGGCAGGCCGAATTTTTCATCGGTGTATTTGGCGGCTTGCAGCGATCTGACGAGGCGCGCGTCGCCGACGATTTCCTTGATACCTTTTTTGATGTCGGCCAGGATACGCTCAACCAGCGGATAGGCTTCTGGGTGCACGGCGGACGCATCGAGAGGGTTGTCGCCGTCATTGATGCGCAGAAAGCCGGCCGCCTGCTCGAAGGTCTTGTCGCCCAGGCGCGGGACTTCGAGCAGCGCCTTGCGGTCGCGGAAAGCGCCGTGCTTGTCGCGATGGCTGACGATGTTGGCAGCCAGCGTACTGTTGAGGCCGGAAACGTGGGTGAGTAGCGGTATGGAAGCGGTATTCACATCGACGCCGACGGCGTTCACGCAGTCCTCGACGACGGCATCAAGCGAGCGAGCGAGTTTTGTCTGGCTGACATCGTGCTGGTACTGGCCGACGCCGATCGATTTCGGGTCGATCTTGACCAGCTCGGCCAGCGGGTCCTGCAGCCGGCGGGCAATGGATACCGCGCCGCGCAGGCTGACATCGAGTTCCGGGAATTCGCGCGCGGCATATTCCGAAGCCGAGTAAACCGAAGCGCCGGCTTCGGACACGACGATCTTGGTGAGATGCAATTCTGGCGTCATTTTTATCAGGTCAGCCGCCAGCTTGTCGGTTTCGCGCGAGGCGGTGCCATTGCCGATGCTGACGAGATCGACCTTGTGCTTCCTGGCCAGCACGGCCAGCGTATGCAGCGCGCCGTCCCAGTCGCGGCGCGGCTCGTGCGGGTAGATGGTGGCCGTGTCGAGCAGCTTGCCGGTGGCATCGACGACGGCGACCTTGCAGCCTGTGCGGATGCCGGGATCGATGCCCATCGTCGCGCGCTGGCCGGCGGGCGCGGCGAGCAGCAGGTCGTGCAGGTTGGTGCCGAAGACGCGGATCGCCTCTTCCTCGGCGCGTTCGCGCAGGGCGCCCATCAGATCGAGTTCGAGGTGCGTGAATACCTTGATGCGCCACGTCCAGCGCACGGTCTCGGCCAGCCATTTGTCGGCTGGGCGGCCCTGATCGGCAATATCGAAGCGTTTGGCGATGCTGCTTTCGCAGGGATTGTGCGTCCTTGCGCGAGCGGTGGCGGGTGCGGTGGTTTCTTCTTCAAGCTCGGAATCAAGCACCAGCGAAACCTGCAATGTCCCCTCGTTGCGGCCACGGAAAAGGGCCAGGGCGCGGTGCGAGGGAATTGCGCCGATCGGCTCGGAATAGTCGAAATAATCGCGAAACTTGGCGCCCTCGGTTTCCTTGCCTTCGACGACGGTCGACTTGATCACGCCGTGTTCATCGAGATAGCCACGCAAGCGGCCAAGCAGCGCGGCGTCTTCCGAGAACAGTTCCATGAGAATCTGACGGGCGCCGTCGAGCACGGCCTTGACATCGGCAAATCCGGTGTCGGCGTTGAGATATTTCTCCGCTTCATCCTCCGGTTTCCGCATCGGGTCGGCGAGCAGCGCCTCGGCGAGCGGCGCTAAACCGGCCTCGCGGGCGATTTGCGCCTTCGTCCGGCGCTTGGGCTTGTACGGCAGGTAAAGGTCTTCGAGCGTCTGCTTGGTTTCGGCGGCGTCGATCTGGGCCGCAAGCTCCGGGGTGAGCTTGCCTTGTTCCTCAATCGAGGCGAGGATCGCGGCGCGCCGTTCCTCCAGTTCGCGCAGGTAAGTCAGGCGCTCATCGAGCGTGCGCAACTGCGTGTCGTCGAGCCCGCCAGTGACTTCCTTGCGATAACGGGCGATGAAGGGCACGGTGGCCCCTTCGCCGAGCAGACCGACAGCGGCGACAACCTGGGGAATGGTACAACTGATTTCCTCAGCGATTTTTCGGATAATACGTAGTTCTGCGGAGGATGCCACCATCGTTTGGATCCTGGGAAAAAGGGCGAACAGTACGCAATCGGGCGGGAAAACTCAAGTCTTGGCGTGTGTGATAGTCAGGACCATGAATATGTTTAGCGAAACATGAGCGGCGTTTGCTTTCCCTCGCCCGCTTGCGGGAGAGGGTGCCCCGGTAGGGGCGGGTGAGGGGGAGGATTGGGCATGTTCCAGCGTTGTTTCGTGCTGAATTGCCGTTCCCCTCATCCGGCCTTCGGCCACCTTCTCCCCGCAAGCGGGGCGAAGGGACAACCACCTCTTGCCCGCTTGCGGGTGAGGGAGAGGAGGAGGGAAATTAACCGCCGTACGTCACGAGAAGCGTCGTCCATCATTTCAACGGTATCCATGCAATTGCCCTGCGGAAATCTCACACATTTCTCGATACTGCAACACATATTTGATATATTTAGCGATTTACCGAAAAACCCTCGGTTGGAATCAAGAGTAATCCCCGAACACAAAGCTCCCAAGCCTGTTTCATGGCTTCTTATTTTTAAGGAATATCATGCGACGATTTTCTTTGTTGTCTTTTGTTTTTTTGGCGGTTTTTTCCTTGAATTGCGGAGCGCAAAGCGCGCAGCCCAAGCTGGAAAAAGAAAAAGTCACCATCGCGGTCGGCGGGAAAAATCTTTTCTATTACCTGCCATTGACCATCGCCGAACAGCGCGGATTTTTCAAGGATGAAGGCCTCAGCGTCGAAGTTCCCGATTTCGCGGGCGGCTCCAAAGCGCTGCAAGCCTTGATCGGCGGCAGCGCCGACGTGGTTTCCGGCGCGTATGAACATACCATCAACATGCAGACCAAAAATCTGCACATCCGCGAATTTGTCGTTCAGGGCCGCGCGCCGCAGATCGTGTTCGCCGTCTCGACCAAAACCATGCCCGGCTACAAGGAGCTGGCGGACCTCAAAGGCAAGAAAATCGGCGTGACCGCCCCCGGTTCCTCGACCTCGATGATGGCGGCCTATCTCCTGGCGAAAGCCAATCTGTCCATCAAGGACGACGTTTCCATCATCGGCGTTGGCGCTTCGACCACGGCGGTGACCGCGATTCAATCCGGGCAGATCGACGCGCTGGTCAACCTCGATCCCGTGACCACCCTGCTGCAAAAAAGCGGCAGCATCAAAATCGTTTCCGACACGCGCACCATCAAGGACACGCAAGAGGTTTACGGCGGCCCGATGCCCGCCGCGGTGCTGTACTCGACCGAAGAATTCATCAAGGCCAATCCGAACACCACGCAGGCGCTCGCCAACGCGATGGTTCGCGCGCTCAAATGGCTGCAAACCGCGACCCCCGACGAAGTCGCCGACACTGTTCCCAAGGAATTCCTGCTGGGTGACCGCGCGCTCTACATCGACGCCTGGAAGAACGTCAGGGAAGCCATGTCGCCCGATGGCCTGATGGCCGCCGACGGCCCCGCCGTGGCCCTCAAAATGCTGCAAACCTTCAACGAAGATGTGAGCAAAAAACAGATTAACCTTGAGCAAACCTATACCAACGAGTTCGTCATCAAGGCGAACGAAAAATACCGTTGAAATGGAACCAATGGGACAATGAATTCCGGCTACGCGCTTTCACTGAGCGACATCAGTTGCACATTCATCTCCCGCGATAATCCGGGCCAGCGCTACACGGCGGTCGCCGATACGACGCTGAACATCGCGCCCGGCGAATTCGTCTCCGTCGTCGGCCCGACCGGATGCGGCAAATCAACGCTGCTCAACATCGGCGCGGGCCTGCTTGAACCGTCTTCCGGCACGGTCACCGTGCACGGCGAAAAACTCGTCGGCATCAACAAACGGGCCGGATACATGTTCCAGGCCGACGCCCTGATGCCCTGGAAAAAAGCGCTCGACAACGTCATCGCCGGACTGCTCTTTCGCGGCGTCGAGATCCCGATTGCCAGGGAACACGGCATCGCCTGGCTGGCCCGCGTCGGACTGGGCGGCTTCGAAGACCGTTACCCGCATCAACTCTCCGGCGGTATGCGTAAACGCGTCGCCATGGCGCAAACGCTCATCCTTGACCCCGACATCATCCTGATGGACGAACCCTTTTCCGCGCTCGACGTGCAAACGCGGCAGCTCATGGAAAACGAACTGCTCGAACTCTGGTCGGAAAAAAAGAAAGCCGTGCTGTTCATCACTCACGACCTGGACGAAGCCATCGCCCTTTCCGACCGCGTCATCGTCCTCGCCAGCGGACCGGCCACGCATCCCATCGGCGAATTCCCGATTGACCTGGAGAGACCGCGCGACGTTGCCGAAATTCGCAACCAGCCGCACTTCACCGAACTGCACAGCAAAATCTGGGATGTGCTGCGCGACGAAGTTCTCAAAGGCTACGTCCAGCACAAGAACATCGTCGAGGAAAGAACTCAATGAACAATAAACTCCTCCGGGTCTGGCAAATCGCTCTGGTCATCATCATTCTCTCGACCTGGCAAGCTTCCTCCATGCTCTCGACCAAGGCCGCTTTTTTCTTCAGCAACCCCATTGACGTCGCCGCCAGACTCGTCAGTTGGTTCTTCATCGACCTCGACATCTACCAACACCTCGGCGTCACGCTCATCGAAACCCTGCTCGCCTTTGTCATCGGCACCATCCTCGGGCTGCTCGTCGGTCTCTGGCTCGCGCTCAACCAACGCGCCGCCGCCATCTGCGACCCCTTCCTCAAAGCCCTGAACGCCATGCCGCGCGTCATCCTCGCGCCCATCTTCGCGCTCTGGTTCGGACTGGGCATCGCTTCCAAGGTCGCGCTCGCCGTCACGCTGGTCTTCTTCATCGTCTTCTTCAACGTCTTCCAGGGCGTGCGTGAAGTCAGCCCCACGCTGCTTGCCAACGCGCGCATGCTCGGCGCGGGGCGCAACGACCTCCTGCGGCACGTCTACCTGCCCAGCGCCATGAGCTGGGTGTTCTCCAGCCTGCACATCTCCGTGGGCATGGCCTTCGTCGGCGCCGTGGTCGGCGAATACCTGGGCTCCGCGCGCGGCGTCGGCTACCTCATCCTCCAGGCGGAAGGCTCCTTCGATGTCCGCAGCGTCTTCGCCGGCATCGTCGTCCTTACCCTCTGCGCCCTCGTGCTCGACACCCTGGTCGGCAAAGCCGAAAAGCGCCTCATGCGCTGGCAACCCAAGATTGGAACGACGGAGAAGATTTAGCGTCAGGGAATCCCGGCGTGTAGGGCGGAAAAGGCCGAAAGCCGCATTTCGCCGCATGGCAGGCGATGAAAGCTCTCGAAAGACGACGTCATCACATCCGGCAGAAGGCGCTTCGCTTTTCCGCCCTACAAAAACGGCCTATGCAGCTTTATCTGCGCTAATGCTCACCACCGCCCCCCGGCGTAACTGGCGCAGGGAATCGAGGCAGTAATGGATGAAGGCCAACGCGGCCAGTGAAGGCGCGAACAGGCCGAGGACGGGCACATAGCTCAGGGTCGCCATGACCAGGCCCAGGCCGAAGAGCGGCATGGCTTTGCGCTGGCGCAGTTCGCGCAACTCGCCGGGAATGGCGTGCACCGACAGCACATCGTAGGTAAAAGTCCGCCGGTTGAGCCAGGCCATCCAGAACAACGGCAGGAACACCCCGAGGCCGGGAATCAGCCATAGAGGCAGCGTCACCACCCAACCGACGACGAACAGCACAGCGGCCCACACGCTGTTCCAGGTCGAGGCCACGACGCTGTCCTCGCCCAGTTTGGCCAGGTCGGGATAGTCGGTCGCTGCCACGTGACTCAGCAGTCGCGGCAGCACGAACACGGCCGTCAGCAATATCGCCACCAGATAGCTGGCCGACAGAATCACCAGCCAGGCGCCCAGCGCGGCCAGCGCCCTGGCCAGCCACTCCGCGCCCCAATCCGCAATCCAGGTCATCGGCGGCTGTTCGACGAAGCTGGTAATCAGGTAGTTGAGAAAGGCAATCGACACGCCCACCATGAACAGCACGGCCAACAATCCCGGCTCGATGATATAGAGCCACACCTTGCCCCGCCCGAACGAGGACAGGCTGCGCTGTAAAGCCGTCAATATTTCGATCATGAAGGTTCCCGATAATTCGAGCAATGACGCTTATATTAGAACAAATCGTGCTCTATTCGGGATTGCCAGGAATTCTCCGCCATGTTATGCAAGCGCCAAATACTTCCTGACCGACATTAACAATTCCTCGACATCCAGCGGTTTGCCCACGTGACCGTTCATGCCCGCTTCCATGCACTGCTCGATGTCCTCGCGGAACACATTCGCCGTCATGGCTATTATCGGAATGTTTTTTGCCCGAGGTATATCAAGTGCGCGAATCCGCCGCGTCGCCTCGAATCCGTCCATAATAGGCATTTGAATATCCATGAATATAAGTTCGTAACGCTCTGGTGATTTTTGGAACATCTCTAACGCTTCGACGCCGTTTGTCGCGCAGTCGATTTCAAGCTCCGTCGGTTCAAGTATAGCGAGCACGATTTCACAGTTTATGTCAACGTCTTCGGCTAACAGAACGTGCCGTCCCGCGAAATTATCATCAGTTTTTCCATCGATTTTTTGTTCGGATTCCTCGCTGCTGTTCTCCGCGCCCCGCTCGACCTGCACGTTGAATATAAACGCCGAGCCTTGTCCCAGTTCCGATTCCACCCATATTTTGCCGTTCATCATTTCAATAATGCGCTTTGAGATAGCAAGCCCGAGTCCCGTGCCGCCGAACTTGCGCGACGTGGAACTTTCTGCCTGCTGAAATGACTGAAAAAGCCGCTTTTGGTTCTCCTTACTTATGCCGATGCCAGTGTCCGTTACGGCTATTTGCAGTACACAAACACCGTTTTCCTCCGAAAGCAAACGCGCGTCAAGCCGTATGTCGCCGTTTTCGGGCGTGAAGTTTGTCGCGTTGGCAAGCAGGTTTGTTATTACCTGGGAGAGTCTCTGAGCGTCGCCGACAAGCTTGCCCGGTATGCGTTTGTCAATGCTGAGCGTCAGATTCTGGTCTTTTTTAGTGAGTTTGAAGTTGATGACATCGACTACTTTTTCTATCATTTTCTCAAAAATGAAATCCGAAAACGACAGTTCGAGCTTATTCGCCTCAATTTTCGACATGTCCAATATGTCGTTGATAACGCCGAGTAAATGCGTCGAAGCCTCTTCGATTTTTTGCAGACAGTAATCGCGGCGTTCGTGGTCATCCGACGCCTTGGCTATCGCGGTCATGCCGATTATGGCATTCATCGGCGTACGTATCTCATGACTCATATTCGACAAAAATTCCGATTTCGCGTGGCTTGCCCGTTCGGCTTCCGACTTTGCGTTCATAAGTTCGGTCGCGTCATGAAAAAGCACTAACACGCCCATGCGCTTGCCATGCTCGTCAATCAGCAGAACGACGCGCGCGTCATAAGTCCGTTCTTTAAGCGTTGCGTTAAAAAACTGTGTCGCGCCGGTTTCAAGCGTAGACTGTACGGCGGAAAGCAATATCCGCCCGAATTCATTCGGGAAATACCGCTCGGTCATCACGGTGAAATCGCGCCCGGTGAGCGCCGCGGCTTCCGACACGCCGATAAAATCAGCGGCGGATTGCGTACCCAACAAATATTTTTGGCTGTTGTCTATTAAAAAGATAATATCCGGCGAGTTATTGAGCAGTTGAAGGATATAACTGTCCCGCTGGAACTTGTCCTTCATCATGGCCGCATAGAAATTCTCCTGCGTGGCCATATTGAGCCGAAAAGTTTCCATAAGACGTTCTTTTGTGTGCAACTGCCGCTTGAGATTTCTTATTTCAGTTTCGTATTCTTTTAACCTGGAGAGCAGCTCATCATTATCCATAGTGCCCTTACCCCTTGTGACAAATCATAAAACCTATAGCACGCAAGCGATGATTGAATAGTTGTGGAAGCGGTTTGTAACTTTGCCATCGGTATATGAGGTCGGGCAGAATTCACCGCCGGCATAAGCGAACATAAATGGAGGTCCGCCGCTGAGTTTTTCTGTAATCATTTCGGCTTCACGAAGCGGTTGTGTGCCGAATGTCATACGGCGGACAACACAGGAGAAGATGATTATCGCCTGTTTATCAGGCAATTCCCGCAGACGGTCTATCAGTCCCAGCGACGATTTGAAGATTTCGTCGGCGCTCGGATTTGTCAAAAAGAATACCGAACCCTCGTCCATATAGCCGCGGCCGACACCATAACCGTTTTCGTCAAAATAAACCATCGCACGAACAACCGGAATGTCGTCATGGTCGGCGCGTTTCTTGAAGTCCAATAAAAACGGCACAAATTGCAGACCGTCGTCCAACTTGCCGTTTTTGGCAAAACCTATGCTTTCAAAATATTTGCTTGTGAGGGCATTGTTTATTTCCTGTACGATATGCCCCTTGCTCTTAGTGATTTCCCCGCTGTAGGGCAATTTATTCTCATCGGCTATCGTTCCCATCAAAAAACGCGGCGACACATTGCCGGATACAAGAATGAAAGCGAGACGATCCTGTGACATTTCTCCATTGTGGAACGTATGACAATGCTCGAAAGTTATGGAATCATCAATAGCAAGCGTTCCGAAAATCGGTACGTTCGGGCAAAACGACTCGAACGCGAGTATGTATTCATCGCCGGCGTTTTCAAGAAGCGGCGGAAACACAAAAATCAACTTCGGCCCGGACGGAAGGCGGGCGGCAACGGACTCATACCCGGCTTTAGAGTGTTCGGCTATGTTGCTGTTCGACGGTATGGGCTCGGTATAGCCGACCTCAAAGAATACGTCGTCAGCGGTCAGCACCATGACGGTAAGCATAAGCACACCCGCCTCGCCATCAACAGCCTGAGTCATCGTCGTAGTTCCCACGACGTCGAACGGCAGCGCCGCGCATACGGCTTTATACACGCCCGAATCAATAAACTCCGTATCGCACATCAGTATTCCTACTGTATGCGCGAGCAGTTCAAAGCCGTGTAACTGCTCGTTAAGCTCGTTTACGGCAATGTCCTGATTGTCAAATTCGTAAGTAAATAATGTAATGGAACTTATCATGATCATGTTCCTTTTTCGCTGTTTAAATTCGTTTTCATTATATATCACGGGGCTGAATGGGAGCATTGTCCAATGGAATATGAGCGAAGTAATCACTGCCGCCGCACACAAACTCGACCGCTTGAGTCTGTCTTTTAAAATCAATCACTTGAAGGGTGTTTCACGTGGTCTTTGGCGATATTCGCCATCAACAACTGGCAAAGATTTCGGTAGGCCGCAGATGGATTCTCTCAAAAAATTTCCTGTTTTGTTGTTTTTGCAGCAGCGAACATTTGATGAACCTGGTTCCCGGTCTTTGTCGAGATGACGAGAGTTTGGGTCTCATCACTTTCCACGCCGGACTTTTACCGTAAAATTTCCTTTTTCCGCTCCCCGAACTACCCGATATGTCCGCCATTCTCATCCTTTATTCCACCGTCGACGGCCACACGCTGACGATCTGCAAGCGGATCGCGCGGGTGATCGAAACGTCGGGCCACACCGTCACCCTGGCGCGGATCGAGGAGGCCGGCGAGATTAATCTGTCGGCGCACGACAAAATCGTCATCGGCGCCAGCATCCGCTACGGCCGGCATCGCCGCTCGGTGTTCGAGTTCATCGACGCCAATCTGTCCCGGCTTGAACGCCAGCCGAACGCCTTCTTCACGGTCAATATCGTCGCCAGAAAACCGGAGAAGAACCGTCCGGAAACCAATCCCTACCTGCGCCGGTTTTTGCACAAAACGCGCTGGAAGCCGCAACTTCTCGACGTTTTCGCCGGCCGGCTCGACTACCCGCGCTGCCGCCCGCTCGACCGGCTGGCGATTCGTTTCATCATGTGGATGACCAAGGGACCGACCGACCCGAGCACGGTGGTCGAATTCACCGACTGGGCGCGGGTCGACGCGTTCGCCCGACAGGTGGCTGATTTATAAGCTATGCGGGCTGATAAGCGCAGGATTTGTAGCTTGGATAAGCGAAGCGCAACCCGGCAAATATATAGGGCATATATGTTATAATGTTGTCATGAAAAGAGAAGACGCCCGGAGTCTCAGCGTTGCTGAGCAAAGAGAGAAACGCAAGATTGCGTTGCGGATGAGATTAAACGGTCA
>BNUC01000027.1 GCA_025997075.1 Betaproteobacteria bacterium
CCACGCGCAACTGGAGATCGTTTTCGTTCTCGACCCGCTTGACCGTGTCGCGCACCTTTTCAACCGGCTTGACGACCGCCCTCAGTGTGGAGAAGCCAAGGTAGATGGCAGCGAGAATCAGAAGGATAGAGAGGGTAATCTGAATAATGAACGCGTTGCGCGAAGTACGTTCAGCCTCGGCAACCCCTTCTTCAGTGACTTTGCTGTTAAAGTCCACCAGTTCATCGATCAATTGGGTGATCTGGTTCGTGTGTTCCCGAACGGTACCCGAACTCTTCAGAATTCGTGTGTTCATTTCATCCAGACTTTCCTCCGTCGGGTTACGCAAGCCCTCTGTCAATTCGCGCGTCACTCCGACGACGATGACCGGTTTCCATTCCGAATAGAGGCTCTTGATCTTTTGGAAAATCGCATCCGCATCCGGGCGGCGCGGCAGCTTTTCGTATTGATCGAGATATTCCTGGATTTTCTGGTCGGCAACCTGTTTCTTTTCCAGGGCCTGTTGCACGCGCGGGATTCGTTCCGCCAGAGGGAGATCGCTGACCGCGAGCGGTTCATAGGAGCGCCTGATCTCGTTATTGGTCTGCGCCCGGACATTCAACAGCGCTTCCGCCTTGGGAAGGTTGACCTCGCTGACGTTTTTGAGGATTTCGGCATCACCCAGGGAATTTTCGATGCCAACTCCAGCGATAATAACAATACCAGCCCAGGCCAGATTAGCCAGCAAACTTACTCTCAGCTTGATCTTCATTTAAAGAGCTCCAATTTAGTGGGATGACAAAGGTAAAACCGTCTTCCCGCGCGTTTTGGCGTGTGGGTGCTTGCGGGTTATGTGGATGTGAACGACAAAAAACGCCACCCCCCGAAAAGGATGCTGCGCCAAGAAAAACTGACGGAAAGGAACGTGACGGAAGATACGCGAAAACGCGCAAAAATGAGGGCGAAATTATGCTTATGCCGCTGTTGCCTGTTGCTTGTATTATGCATGCAACTATTTGATTTTACAATATTTTTTATAAATAAATCAGACTTTTTGCGCGATTCGCGCACGACAAAAACACGCCAGACACGGCGTGTTTCGATTGCGCTCTGCGGCGTTTGTGAAAGCGTTTGAGGCATTTCAGACATTTCAGGCTGTTCGTTTGTCAAGGCGACAGCATAAAAAACATCCGTGCATAATAACAAAATTGCGCGTTAAAGTCATCATCATCCGGGCGAGGTGTAGAGGCAAGTTAGAAATGTCCGGTTTTTGACTTCTGACAGTGCGCAAGGCCGCATAGCATCCATGGTCAATGCCGAATATTGCCTCGTCATTGGCCATGAGACAGCATAAGGCTTTCCGAGTGCGTCAAGGGTTCGCTTCGCCGAGCCTGCGGCTCGCCCTTGACCCACTCTCCAAGCCAAAAGCGGACATTTCTATCTTGCTAAAAAACCGGACATTTCTACTTTGCCCTGACACATCATCCGGGCGAGGTAGAAGACGATGCGCTTGCGCATTTGCGGGTGATCGGCGAGCTGGATTTACTGTCTGCGGCTCGTCTTCGAAAGCACCGCCAACACTCGGTATAACGAGATGGACTCGCGAAGCAGGAGAGCACCTCGTTAATCGGTAAGCGGGGTCAGGTCGCGTAGCACACGACCGGGCAGATGGTTTGCAAGCGCGTTCGGTTCTCATTAAGCAGGTGGGTTGCCCTTCCGCCGGATGGATACTTTCAGGAGACTGTGCGGATTGTGTTTGCCAGGATGCCAATGGGAGAAGGTATAGAATGAAAAGCTCACGGCGCATTCTTTGCGCTGTGCAATCACAGGAGTTTTTAGCAAGAAATTAGCGACAGGCCTTCAGGCCTGTCGCTCTAACGTGTTTTGGAAGGGGTTTGCAACCCCTCTCAAAACGGTCGCCGAAACCCCGGCCTTCAGGCCGGGGTATGGTTCCCACCGCCCTAAAGAGCGGGGTTTCAACCGGAGTTAGTTTTACGATGAAAAAATCGACCTTTAGCCACAAATCGCTTGCCGTTATACTCGCCGCATTCTCAACCGTCGCGTTCGCGCAATTTGTCGGACCCGGCTCACAACTCTCCGCGGGTTCGGGAAAAACTGCCTACGGCACGTCAGTCACGGTAGCGGACATCCTGAAAAATCCGGTCGACGATTTTCCTGTCGTGCTTCAGGGAAAGCTCATTCGCAAAATCGACAAAAAGCATTACGAATTCACCGATGGCACAGGCACAATCCGGGTGGAAATTGACAGAAAGGATTTTGTCCAACAACCCGTCGATGAAAAAACCCTCGTAGAACTTCGCGGTAAAATCGACAATGACTTCATGGAATCGCCAGAAATCGAAATCAAGCAAATGCGCGTTATTCCAAATTGACGCTGACCAGGAGAACCATAGGGGGACAGGCCGCAGGGCGGAAGCGTAGCTTGAGAAAGCCGCGAAGCGGCGCATTCGCGCCGGTTATTTACGATTGTCGGGATACGCTTCGCTTTCCCAACCTACACTTGCTGTTTGCTGATGATTGCTCATGTCAATGATTATCTATTGGTTGGGGATACACTGATGACAGGAAAATTCTTATTCGCAATCATTTGGGCGTTTTTATTACTTTATGCTATCTACAGAATTAGAAAAGCAAAAATAGAAGAAGAACGTGGTCCCTATTTTCTCCCTCCTATTTTCTCAAGCTGGTACCGAGCGCTCGCATCGTTTTTTTGGCTTTTTTTGCAACTCATCTAATATGAATTTTTCCTGCGATTCCATGGATTGAAGTCCGGATAATATAAGCTCTTCTTGGGAAGACGGTTTTCGCAGCACCAGCTTAAAACTTCTGATGTCTGAATTGTAGCTTCATTCACCGTCACTTTTGCTCGCGTTTTTCTTCGCTGTCGCTTCTAGTTCTTCAAGATACTTGTCGTAATCGGACATGAAAAGCCTGTCCTGAACAACGCGGTACTTCTCAAACTCTGTTTCGGCGTGAGTTCTGGCAATTTCAGCGGATATTCTGCCGCCATCCGTTAAAAGCTCGCGCTTGTCCGCTTGCAGGATGTAGTCAAGGTGTTTCGCCCAGTCCTCCATCGTCATAGGGATATGGTGGCGGGTATTGAGTTCTGCCAAGTCAAGGTACGCTGAAACAATCAGCTCCAAGTTACCAAGTTCTTCTTGCGAAAGGTAATTTTTCGCGATGGTCACGTCGCTTTTGGCAATCTTGCCGTCCGGCGCGGCTTTCTAGGTCGTCAATCCCATATGCGGCTTTTCAGCCTTCGTTCGGTCAAAAACAACCTCTGCCGCCGTCTGCCCATGTGCGGCGAAATGCAACTTGTTCTGCACTTTGGCGAAAAAATCACGAGTCGTAAGAGTTGTCCTGTCATAGTCAAGCGCGGTTGCGTAGATGTCCGTGATTTTCTGATGGAATTTCCGCTCGGACAGCCGTATCTCCCGGATTTTTTCAAGCTGTTCCTCGAAATACTTATCCGTGAGAATGGTGCCGCCGTTTTTCAGGCGTTCGGAATCCATGACCCACCCTTTGATGGTGTACTGCTCCACGATTTGGTTGGCCCATACACGGAAGCGCACTGCCCGTTGATTGTTGACCTTGAAGCCAACGGCAATAATCATTTGAAGATTGTAATGTTCAACCTCGCGAGAAACCGTGCGGCTTCCCTCTGTTTGAACTATAAAGAAATTCTTTATAGTTGCCTCGCGGGTGAGCTCGCAGTCCTCGAAAATCTTCTTGATATGCTGACCGATATTTTGAACGCTCACGTCGTACAGCGTCGAGAGCATTTTTTGAATCAGCCAGACGTTCTCGTCTTCATATCGCATTTCATGGCTGTCCTGACTGTCGCCCGTGGAAGTGATATACGTCAGGTACTCAGCGGCAGAGCTGCGGATGGTGATTTCGTTTTTCTTCTTCATTTCCTTAGGGGAACACGGTTGCGTGGCGACACAAGGGTTATTGATATTTTACCCTGCCTTCACGCTCGCTTGAGTGTGGCCCCGAACTGGATGCTCCTCTCGGTCTTGAGCGCATCGAACAGGATGGTGTAGCAAAGCTCGCGGGCGTTGACCGCGACGATCGCGCCCACGCCGAAAACGGGATGAATCACGCGCTCGCCGGGGGCAAAAGCGGCACTGCACAAGGCGAGGTGTGCCGGGCCGAGTTCGAAAATGAAGCGCGACGGGTATTTGAACAGACCATCCTTGGCCGACCCTTTCGTCTGTCGGTGCCCAAGTAGTTGAACCCTGGCTCCGTTTCCGCACCCCTGTCGGCTGAGTCATCAGGTACTTGTTACTTCGTGTGACCAAAGGTATTACCGCAATGATTACAGAAAAATGAATTGTTCCAAGCCACTTTTTTTGATGGCCATGTCTTGGTGTTATATTGGAAGACGAAGTAAACCAAGGCAACTGTGAGGATAGCCCAGACGATAAACAACAGAGTTTGCGGCCATCTCTCTTCGATGAATGTTTCAAAAATGATTCTTATAATAATAAAAAAGAAGAAAAGAAACACTGTTGTAAGTAGATAAGACAACTTTTCGGGCGGCGCTGCCTTTTTTGAGGCCAGCGTTTGTGATGAACCGCTTGTCTCGCCGGTGCTTGTCAGTAAGCCGGCGCCCATACACTTGCACCCGTAGCTCACGCCTGAAGACCTGCCTTTTGACGTGGTGTCGATGTCGGGCAAACCATTTTCATAAATGACGGAGAGTTGTTGAATGTCGGCACTTTTGCATGAAGGGCAGGAAAAATCCATGTTTCTATCCCCATCCGTGACCGGACGAAATTATCAGAACGAAAATTACAGGCTCGGAATATAACACGTCTCTCAAGGTTGCAGCGGAATGATTTTTACCGGCACCAGGGCTATCGCATATGGCGCGAAACCAGCCTCTCGTCATTCCGGCGAAAGCCGGAATGACGAGAGGTGGAGACGGGTGTGGGTTGAAAAAGCCGCAGTGCATCCTGACTGATTCTGCGTATATACGAGCGGTATCAATGGCGCTTGAAGATGGATGATCAAATTGAGCCAATTGAACCAAGAGGTATAAAATCCATGCGTCAGGGGGCGCGGACTCTGACCGGAATGCGGGCCTGAACCGAAGATCAGCCAGCGTTTTTCCGGTCAGATGTCAGGCAGGTTATGATTGACCAGGCTTGCAGGCGAACAAGGAGTGTCTACGGAGAAATTATGCGTCATCACAAATCAAAGCAATTTTTGGCATTCTTGGCCGGCCTCACTATTGTGAGCGTGCTTCTGTGTTGGTACTGGCGTGTACTGACTATTTCCTTTATCACCGACACCGTAACCGTCATTGTGGTCATTGTCGCCACTTGGAAAATATCCAGGTTTTTAACCCCACCAGACAACCTGAAGCGAACGGAGTGTCCGCATTGCGGCGGAATGCGCTGTATGGGAGCTTGCGGCATTGTTCCGCCCGCCGCCGGAAACCAAAAGACGGATAAGACGTGATGGGAGCTGGCGCAAGCTTTATGTGAGGCCATGATCGTCGTCACGGCAGTTGCAGGTCATCGAGATGGAGAAACTGCTAGGCTGCCGCCTTCAGGCGCTCCTCTACTGGCGCGGCCACTTCAACCGTCATAAAGCGGTTCGCGTCGTAAAGATAGTCTTCGCCCGAACCATCGATGATGCGAATACAGCCTGATTTGGCCGATTTTTCGTCCTCAACGACTTGGTACAGTTTGCGCGGTTCCAAGTCGAGCTCGTAACCTGTGTTGTCCAGGCAAACAACCCATTTCATAGTAGTTCCTTCACTTTTAGCTCAATCGTTCTCCGTCTGCCCATTCTAGCAAGCGTAGCGCATAAGGAGTGGGGCGCAATGGCAAAGCGCCTGGCGCCGGGAGCGCTACAAACACGTCAAACGCGCTGCAAACACGCCGCGCGCTTTGCTAGAATGCTTGCTTTGCCGCGTACCGCCGCATCTGACAAAACGAATACCAAGGATCATCTTCATGCCCCGTAAAATCCTCGTTACATCCGCCCTGCCCTACGCCAACGGCGCTATTCACCTCGGTCATCTGGTCGAATACATCCAGACCGACATCTGGGTTCGTTTCCAGAAGATGCAGCCGAAGGACAAGGTCGCCGAGTGCTGGTACGTCTGCGCCGACGACACGCACGGCACGCCGATCATGCTGCGCGCGCAGAATGACGGCATCACGCCCGAAGCGCTGATCGAGCGGGTACATGGCGAACATGCCAGGGATTTCGCCGGTTTTCATGTCGCTTTCGATAACTTCTACACCACGAATTCCCCGGAAACGCAGGAACAGGTCAACTTCTTCTACGACCGCCTCAAGAAGACCGGGCTGATCGAAAAACGCGCCATCGAGCAATACTACGACCCGGTCAAAGAGCTCTTTCTGCCCGACCGTTTCATCAAGGGTGAATGCCCGAAGTGCGGCGCGAAGGACCAGTACGGCGACAACTGCGAAGCCTGCGGCGCGGCGTACACGCCGAACGAACTGAAGAATCCGTACTCGGCGATCTCGGGCGCAAAACCCGAACTGCGCAATTCCGACCACTATTTTTTCAAGCTTTCGGACGAACGCTGCCAGAAGTTCCTGCGCCGCTGGACGCGTCTGCCGGGCCGCTTGCAGCCGGAAGCCGCCAACAAGATGCAGGAATGGTTAGGCGCGGAAGGCGAAAACAAGCTGACCGACTGGGATATTTCGCGCGACGCGCCGTATTTCGGTTTCGAGATTCCCGACGCGCCGGGCAAATATTTTTACGTCTGGGTCGACGCGCCAATAGGTTATATGGGCTCGTTCAAGAACCTGTGCGGCCAGCGAGGCATCGACTTTGACGAGTTCTTCCGGCCCGACACCCCGACCGAGATGTATCACTTCATCGGCAAGGACATTCTCTATTTCCATGCCCTGTTCTGGCCGGCCATGCTGGAGCATGTCGGCTTGCGCACGCCGGGCGGCATTTTCGCGCACGGTTTTCTGACCGTCGACGGCGCCAAGATGAGTAAGTCGCGCGGCACTTTCATCACCGCCGAAAGCTACCTGAAGACCGGCCTCGATCCCGAGTGGCTGCGCTACTACTACGCAGCCAAGCTGAATAGCACGATGGAGGACATCGACCTCAACCTGGAGGACTTCGTCGCCCGCGTCAATTCCGATCTGGTCGGCAAGTACGTCAACATCGCCAGCCGCTGCGCCGGCTTCATCAGCAAGAAATTCGACGGCCAGCTCGCCGCGACGCAGGCCGAGTGGCAAAAACCCTTGCGCGAAGCCGCCGCCCGCATCGCCGAAGCCTACGAGCAGCGCGAATACGGCCGCGCCCTGCGCGAGATCATGGCGCTGGCCGATACGGCCAATATTTTCGTCAACGACAAAAAACCCTGGGAACTCGCCAGGCATGACGACCAGCAGACTGAGTTGCACGCCGCCTGCTCGCAAGCCATCGAAGCCTTCCGCCTGCTCACGCTATACCTCAAGCCGGTGCTGCCCAAAGTCGCCGAAGCCGTCGAAGCCTTCCTCGGCATCGCGCCGCTCTCCTGGAACGACGCGGCGACGCCGCTGCCGGCGGGCCACGCGATCAAGGCCTACAGCCACCTGATGACGCGCATCGACCCCAGGCTGATCGCCACGCTGGTCGAAGCCAACAAGGAATCGCTGGCGCCGGTCGTGGAGAAGAAGGACGAGAAAAACGACAAGGACAAAACGGCGGCCCCGGCCCTGCCCGCCTCTCCCGAAGCCAATGCCCCGATCAGCATCGAAGACTTCATGAAGGTGGAATTGAGAGTCGCGCGCATCGTCGATGCCGGTCATGTCGAGGGCGCTGAAAAACTGATCCGCCTGTCGCTCGACATCGGCGAGACGGAAAATGGTCAAATGCGACCGCGTCAGGTCTTCGCCGGCATCAAGTCGGCCTACGATCCGGAGCAGCTCATTGGCCGCATGACGGTGATGGTCGCCAACCTCGCGCCACTCAAAATGAGGTTCGGCCTCTCCGAGGGAATGATTCTCGCCGCCTCCGACCCCGAAGGCGCGATCCCCGGCATTTTCCTGCTCGCCCCGGATACTGGAGCCCACCCCGGTATGCGCGTAAAATAAACTCTCATGACCATGACACAATCCCGGACACCAAACGCTTCGCGCCCGCGCTCAACGCTCGCCCTGCTGTTGTTCATAGCGCTTGATATCGCTGGCATCGTGTTGTTCTTCACCGGCGTCATGTGGTTTATACACGGCGAATCACGGCTTATTCCAGGTTTTCCGACCGGAACGCCCAGCGCCGTTATCTCGATTATCGGCGGATTCCTGCTGATGGTAGTGGCGGCATCGCGCATTCTGATTGCGCTGTTCCTGCACAAACATCTCAAGAACAGGGAATCCGGTCAATGAGGAAGGACACTCCGTGCTGATCCATGCGCTGGCGTTCTCTGCCTTGATCTGGCTGATCATCGGCGGCGTCGGCATTTTCTTCGCCCGCGATTTCATCCTCATCAGCAACCGGCTGTTTCCGCTCAGCGCGCTTATCAGCATCTTCATGGCGCTCCTTGCGCTGACGGCCATCGCCTCCGGGACGCAGGAATTGATTCTGCCGATCGGCTTGCCGAACCTGCCTTTCCATCTGCGCCTCGATGCGCTCTCGTCCTTCTTCATTTTCCTGCTCGGCGCCGTCTCGGCCGGCATTTCGATCTACGCCGCGGGCTATTTCCGCAAAGCCGAAGGAAGCGCGCTCGGACTGCAATGCCTGCTCTATCACATTTTCCTGGCGAGCATGGTCTTCGTCATGCTGGCCAACGACGCTTATGCCTTCATGGTGGCCTGGGAAACGATGGCGCTTTCCTCGTTCTTTCTGGTCACCGCCGAACATCGCCATGCCGAAATCCGCCGGGCCGGTTACCTCTACCTGTTGCTGGCGCATATCGGCGCCGTGGCGATCCTGCTTTCGTTCGGCGTCATGGCCGGCAGCGCCGGCGACTATACTTTCGACGCCATGCGTGGTTTCAACGGTGGCGAGTTCTGGGGAACCGTCGCCTTCCTGCTCGCGCTCTTCGGCTTCGGCGCCAAGGCCGGCCTGCTGCCGCTGCATGTCTGGCTGCCGGAAGCGCATCCGGCGGCGCCTTCGCCCGTTTCGGCGATGATGAGCGGCGTCATGTTGAAGACGGCCATCTACGGGCTGCTGCGCGTCGGGTTCGATCTGTTGCAGGCGCATGCCTGGTGGTGGGGCCTGCTGCTCCTTCTGGTGGGTCTGGCTTCGGCCCTGTTCGGCGCCGTCTTCTCGGCCGTACAGACCGACATGAAACGCCTGCTCGCCTATTCGTCGATCGAAAACATCGGCCTGATCGTGCTGGGCATGGGTCTGGCCATGATTTTCAGCGCTTTCGGCATGAACAGCTTTTCAGCCCTGGCGCTCACCGCCACGCTCTACCACTGCCTGAACCATGCCTTTTTCAAAAGCCTGCTGTTCCTGTCCACCGGCTCGGTATTGCACGCCACGGGTGAGCGCAATCTGGGCAAACTCGGCGGCCTGATCCATCAGATGCCGTGGGTGGCCTGGCTGGCGCTGGTCGGCGTGCTGGCATCGGCCGGTCTGCCGCCGCTCAACGGTTTTGTTTCGGAATGGCTGCTGCTGCAAAGCTTCCTGTTTACTCCCGATGTGCCGCACGGTTACCTGAACATGTTGCTGCCGGTATTCGCGGGGGCCATCGCGCTGATCTCCGCGCTCGCCGGATTCACCATGGTCAAGTTCTTCGGCATCATTTTTCTCGGCCAGCCGCGCGAGGAAAAACTCGCCCAGGCGCACGACGCTTCTCGCCTGTCGCGCCTCGGCCTGCTCTGGCTGGGGGCCGGCTGCGTCCTGCTGGGTCTCTTGCCCAACGCGATCATCGCCCTGCTTGCGCCGGTCGTGGAATCGCTGATCTACTCCGCCCTGCTGCTCGATACGCGCACCGGGAACTGGATGTTCCTCGCGCCTTACTCCGCCGAACGCGCCAGTTACAGCCCGCTGATTTTCTTTGGCGGGATCGCCGTGCTGACGCTCGCCGCCTGGCACGTCGTGCGCCGCCGTTACCACGACCGCGCGACGCGCGTACCGCCGTGGGATTGCGGTTTCCCGATGCAGACCGGGCGCATGCAGGATACCTCGGAAGGCTACAGCCAGCCGATCCGGCGCATCTTCTCGCCATTCTTCAAGCGCACGCGCCAGCATCCGTCTGCCTTCGATACCCGGCCGCGTTACCTCTCCATCGTCGAAGATCCCCTGTGGTACTGGCTTTATCTGCCGATTGCCTGGCTCGTCGAGCGCTGCACCCGCGTCGTCGATTTTCTGCAACACGGGCGTATTGCCGTCTATCTCACCTACAGCTTCGCCACGCTGATTATCCTTCTGGTGCTGACACGCGGATGATTACTTTCTACGCCTTCCTCGCCCAATTGATCGAGCTGATCGCGGCCCTGTTGCTGGCTCCGCTGCTCGTCGGCTGGATCAACCAGTGCCGCGCCTGGTTGCAGAACCGCTCGGCGCCGCCCTTGCTGCAAACCTACTACACGCTGCACAAACTATTCCATAAGGATGTTCTGCTGGCGCACAATGCCTCGCCGCTGTTCCGCGCCGTGCCCTATCTCATCTTCGCCTGCATGGCGCTCGCCTCGGCCATCGTGCCGACGCTGTCCACCACCCTGATCCTGGCGCCCGCCGCCGACGCCATCGCCTTCGTCGGCCTGTTCGCCCTGGCGCGCCTGTTCATCGCGCTGGCCGCCATGGATGTCGGCACCGCTTTCGGTTCGCTCGGTTCGCGCCGGGAAATGCTGATCGGTTTTCTCGCCGAACCGGCGCTGCTGCTGATTTTTTTTACCACCTCGCTGATCTCGCATTCAACTTCGCTCTCGTCGATCGTCAAGACGCTGGCCAGCACCGATTTCATCATCTACCCGAGTCTGGCTTTCGCCGGCACCGCCTTTGTCATGGTCTCGCTGGCCGAGAACGCGCGTATCCCGATCGACAATCCGACGACACATCTGGAATTGACGATGATCCACGAGGCGATGATTCTCGAATACTCTGGCCGGCACCTCGCGCTCATCGAATGGGCCTCGGCGCTTAAACTGTTCGCCTATTCCTGCCTCGGCATCGCCCTGTTTATTCCCTATGGCATTTCCGCGACGGCCGGCATCATGCCTTTGCTGACGGCGGCCGCCTCCATGCTGGTCAAGCTGGCGGCCATGGGTTTCGGCCTGGCGCTGATCGAGACCTTAAGCGCGAAGATGCGTATCTTCCGCGCCCCGGAATTCCTCGGCACCGCGTTCCTGCTGGCCGTCCTGGCCATGCTGGTGCATCTGCTGCTGGAGGTGGGTAAATGACGCTGGCGCTCAATATCCCCGATGCGTTCTCCATTCAGGTCATCAACCTCTGCGCCGCGGTCATGCTGCTGCTTGGCTTCGCCATGCTCGCGCAGCGTCGCATCCTGTCGCTGATCAATCTGTTCATGATGCAGGGCATGGCGCTTTTCGCCTCGACGCTGATCGTCGCCTACACCACCAATCAAAGCCACCTCTACTGGTCGGCCGCGCTGACCCTGACGCTCAAGGTCATCGCCCTGCCATGGATTCTGCACCGGCTGATCCGCAAGCTGTCGGTCAAGTGGGATGTCGAGACGATCATCAACATCCCGACCACGATGCTTTTCGGCATCGCGCTGGTGGTCGTCGCCTTCAACGTGGCGCAGCCGATTTCACAACTCTCGGGCGCAATCACCCGCGCCACCATCGGCATCGCGCTGGCCTGCACTCTCCTGTCCTTCCTGATGATGATCACGCGCAGCAAGGCCGTGCCCCAGGTCATCGCCTTCCTGTCGATGGAAAACGGTTTGTTCTTCGCCGCCACCAGCGCCACCTACGGCATGCCGATGGTCGTCGAGCTGGGCATCGCGCTCGACGTGATGGTCGGCATGGTCATTTTCGGTGTGTTCTTCTTCCAGATCAGGCAGCAGTTCGACAGCCTGGACATCCGCCAGATGGAAAGGATCAAGGAAGAATGAACGAGCTCCTCTTCGTCCTGGCCATTCCGCTCGCCGCATCGATACTCCTGGCCTTTACCGGGCACCGGCCCTATGCGGCCAACATTAACATCGCCGGCAGCCTGGCGACCTTGCTTGCCGCCGTCCTGCTGACCATCCGCATCGTGCGTGACGGCCCGATGAACGTGCTCGGCGAAAACTTCTTCGTCGATCCGCTCAACGTCTTCCTGATCGCCCTGACCGCGCTGGTCGGTTTCACCACCTCGGTTTTCTCGCGCCCCTACATGCGCGTCGAGCACGACCACGGCAAGCTCTCGGTCGGCCGCCTGCGCCTGTACCACAGCATGTTCCAGATGTTCATGTGCACCATGCTGGTGGCCCTGTCGACCAACAACATCGGCATCCTGTGGGTCGCGATGGAAGCGGCCACGCTGACCACGGTGCTGCTGGTCGCCCTCTACCGCACCCCCGAGAGTCTGGAAGCCGCCTGGAAATATTTCATCCTCTGCGGCGTCGGTATCGCCCAGGCGCTGTTCGGCACCATCCTGATCTATTTCGCGGCGGAACAGGTTTTCGGCCACGATCCGGGAGCGATGCTGTGGACGCGCCTCTTCGAGCGCCGCAGCGAACTGGAACCGACCGTACTGTCGTTGGCCTTCGTCTTCATGATCGTCGGCTACGGCACCAAGACCGGACTGGTGCCCTTGCACAACTGGCTGCCCGACGCGCACGCCGAAGGTCCGACGCCGGTCTCCGCGGTACTCTCCGGCTTGCTGCTCAATGTCGCGCTGTACGCCATCCTCCGCTGCAAGGTGCTCGTCGACGGCGCGCTGGAAACGCAGTTCGCCGGCCAACTGATGATGGGCTTCGGCCTGCTCACCGTCGTCGTTCCTGCCTTTTACCTGTCGCGGCAAAAAGACGTGAAACGGCTGTTCGGCTACTCCTCGATCGAGCACATGGGCCTGATCACCTTCGCCTTCGGCATGGGCGGCGGCATCGCCACCTTTGCGGGGCTGCTGCACATGACCGTACACTCGCTGACCAAGTCGGCCATTTTCTTTGCCGTCGGTCACGCCGCGCAGATGGCCGGCACGCAGGTCATCGAAGACATCAAGGGGCTGATCCGGCGTTCGCCGACCATCGGCTGGGGACTGATGCTCGGTTCGCTGGCTATCCTCGGGATGCCGCCCTTCGGCGTGTTTACCAGCGAATTCCTGATCCTCACCACGGCCATCAAATATCACCCGTGGGCCACGCCGATCCTACTCGTCGCCCTTGGAGTCGCCTTCGCCTCGATGTTCGCCAAGGTCCAGGGAATGGCTTTCGGCGAGCCGACAGTCAAACCCCTGGAACACAATCCGGCGCTGTTACCGGTTTTTCTGCACCTGGGTCTGGTGCTGATGCTCGGCCTGTGGATTCCGCCTTACCTGAACAAGTGGTTCCTTCTGGCCGCGCAGATGGTGGGATAAACATCGGATGAAACTCCTCAATCAAACCATCGATTTCGAAGCGCTGGACAACCCTGCGGTGACAAGCTATGCGGCCCGTGTCAACGCGGGAGAACTGCTGACTTTCTGCGCCGCCGCCCGCAAGGCGAAGCGACCTCTGGTGGCGCTGTGGGGCAGCGACGAGCGCGACCGTGGGGAAGGTTTCGGTTTTGCCCTGCACACGGCGCTCGACCTGTCCGAAGGTCTCGTCTGCCTCACTTTGCCGCTGGCGGCTGAAAATCCCTCTTTCCCCGATCTTGCGCCCATCTATCCCGTCGCCAACCGCATGCAGCGCGCGGTGATGGACACGATCGGCGCGATGCCGGAAGGCGACGCCGACCGACGCCCCTGGCTGCGTCACGCCAACTGGCCGGCCGATTTCTGGCCATTACGTAACGACGCCAAAGACGCGCAATTTGAAGCGCAGAATGAGGACTATGCCTTCGTGCGCGTCGAAGGCGACGGAGTCCACGAAATCGCGGTCGGCCCGATTCACGCCGGCATCATCGAACCGGGCCATTTCCGCTTTTCCGTGACCGGCGAGAGCGTGCTGCGTCTCGAACAGCGGCTTGGCTGGACACACAAGGGCATCGAGCGCCGCTTCAAAGGCATGGGCCTGTCCGACGGCGCGCGCCTGGCCGGGCGAGTTTCCGGCGATTCCACGGTGGCCTATGCCTGGGCCTATGCCCAGGCGGCGGAAGCCATCGGCGCGGTCACGCCGCCGCCGCGCGCGCTGTGGCTGCGCGCCTTGCTGCTCGAACGCGAACGCATCATCAACCATCTGGGCGACCTCGGCTATCTGGGCAACGATGTTGCGCTGGCCTTCGGACTCATGCAGTTCATGCGTCTCAAGGAGGACTGGGTGCGGGAGAATGCCCGCCTGTTCGGCCACCGCTTCATGATGGACCGCATCGTTCCCGGCGGCGTGAGCGTCGATATCGATGAGGACGGCAAACGGGCCATCGCCGCGCAATGCGATGTGCTGGAAGGCGAACTGCATGCGCTCAAGGATATCTACGACGACCACGCCGGCTTGCAGGACCGTTTCCTGACCACCGGCCGGATCACTCCGCAACTGGCCGAAACATTGGGCGTCATCGGTCTGGCCGGACGCGCCAGCGGACAGTGTTGGGATCTGCGCTGCAATCATCCCTGCGCGCCCTACGACCAATTACAACCGCATATGCAACTGGAACACAACGGCGATGTCGCCGCGCGCGCGCTGGTGCGCTTCGGAGAAGTCAAGGCATCGCTTGACCTCGTGCGCAAGATTCTGCGCGAGATGCCGGACGGCGATATTCGCAGCGAAGTGAGGAGCGATGCAAACAAGCGCGGGTTCGGCTGGATCGAGGGCTGGCGCGGCGACATCTTTGTCGCGCTCGAAACCGGCAGCGACGGCAAAATTCGCCGCTGCCACTGCCACGATCCCTCCTGGCAGATCTGGCCGGCGCTGGAACACGCGATAATCGACAACATCGTTCCCGATTTCCCCCTGATCAACAAATCGTTCAACCTGTCCTACGCCGGACCGGATCTATAGAGGTCAGGTATCAGATGTCAGAGATCAGGTATCAACCCCAAAACCTGCCATTCGGTTTTGATACTGCCTTTTCATGAGGTAAGCAACCATGTTTCCGATGCTTCGCCAGATTTTCCGTACCGGCATCGTCAGCGAACCCGCCCCGGACGCCGACGAGACGCTGCGCGCCACGACACAGCGCCTGTCCGAAGTCATGTTGCGGCAGCTCGGACGCGCGCTGGTCATCCGCCAGATCGACGCCGGCTCGTGCAATGCCTGCGAACAGGAAATCCACGCGCTCTCCAATCCGTATTACAACCTTGAAGCGCTCGGCATCAAGTTCACCGCCAGCCCGCGTCACGCCGATCTGCTGCTGGTCACCGGACCGGTCGCCAAAAACATGGAAATCGCCCTGAAACGCGCCTACGACGCCACGCCCGAACCCAAACTGGTCGTCGCCGTGGGCGATTGCGGTTGCACGGGCGGAATCTTCGGCGAGAGCTACGCCTGCTGCGGACGAATAGCCAACGTCATCCCGGTCGACGTCAGCATCCCCGGCTGCCCGCCCACGCCGCTGCAACTGATGCAGGGCATCCTCGCGGCCATCGTACCGGAGGCCATGCAGGAAGAAAAAGTTTGACCGCCGTCACCAACGCCACCAATGTTACGCGACGGTTGCGCATCGAAGGCCATGTCCAGGGGGTTGGCTTCCGCTGGTCATTTATGGAACAGGTGCGCCAACTCAAGCTCGACGGTTGGGTGCGCAACCGTGCCGACGGCAGTGTCGAAGCCCAAATCAGCGGTCCGGCCAAAGCCGTCAACACTCTGACCGCCTGGGCGCACTTCGGCCCGCCACGGGCGCGAGTAGACCGTGTCGACTACCAGGATGATTAGATCGTCCCCCAACCCACTTCTCCGGGAGAAGGGGGAGCTTGATGCTCGCTGCGCTCCCCATCTTTCATCGTAAAACTAACTCCGGTTTGAAATTCCTCTTATAAGCGGCGTTTGCTTTCCCTCGCCCGCTTGCGGGAGAGGGTGCCCCGGCAGGGGCGGGTGAGGGGGGGATTGGACATGTTCCAGTGTTGTTTCGCGCTGAATTGCCGCCCCCTCATCCGGCCTTCGGCCACCTTGGCCTCGCACGCTCCGCAAGCGGGGCGAAGGGATTGACCGCAGTGCTCCGCAGGAAATATTGTTCATCATTTCAACAACATTCATCGTAAAACTAACTCCGGTTGAAACCCCGCCCGTAAGAAAGGTGGAAGCCATACCCCGGCCTGAAGGCCGGGGTTTCGGCGACCGTTTTGGGAGGAGATGCAAACCTCTCCCAAAACACGTTAGATCGACAGGCCTGAAGGCCTGTCGCTAATTTCTTGCTTCCGGTTCGCATTAGAAACGAGACGCACAGACAGTGCTGGAGAAGATTACTCGTCGTCCCCGTCGAGCACTCCGCTGTTGCCGTCTACGTAACGCGCGGCGATTTCGAGGAAATCGTTCTGGGTCGCCAGGAAGGCATTGACAACATCCGGGTCGAAGTGACTGCCGCTCCCGCGCACGATGATTTCCCGCGCCTGCTCGTGAGTCATGTTGGGCTTGTAAACGCGACAGCTCACCAGGGCATCGTAAACATCGGCAAGCGCCATCAGCCGGGCCGATACCGGGATATCTTCCTCACGCAATCCTTTCGGATAACCGCTGCCATTCCATTTTTCGTGGTGGCTGTAGGCGATCTCCTTGGCGCAGGCGAGGAAATCCACCTTCATGCCCAGTTGTTTTTCGGCATGTCTGATCGCGTTGCGCCCGAGGGTGGTGTGCGTCTTCATGATGGCGAACTCGTCATCAGTCAGGGGGCCTGGCTTGAGCAGAATGTTGTCCGGGATGCCGACCTTGCCGATGTCGTGGAGTGGCGCGGATTTGTAGAGGAGGTTGATGGCGTTGTCGTGCAGGGCATTCTTGAACCTGGAATGCAGTTGAAGGTATTGCGCCAGAATGCGGACGTAATACTGGGTGCGGATGATATGACTGCCGGTTTCGTTGTCGCGTGTTTCCGCGAGCGAGGCGATAGTCATAATCGTCACATCCTGGATGGCCTGCACTTCGAAGGTACGCCGTGCGACTTCGGCTTCGAGGAATTCCGTCTTGCTGCGCAGGAAGTCGGCGCTCGCCTTGAGTTTGAGGTGCGTATCGACGCGCGCGAGGACAATGGAGGAGACCACCGGTTTGGTGAGGTAATCCACCGCGCCCAGTTGCAATCCGCGCTGTTCGTTATGGGCGTCGACGTTGGCGGTAAGGAAGAGGACAGGAATGTTCTGGGTGTTCGGGTCGGCCTTGAGCCGTTTACAGACTTCGTAACCGTCCATGTGCGGCATCACGACATCGAGCAGAATCAGGTCGGGCGGCGCTGCCGAACTGGCGATCTGCAAGGCTTTTTCACCATTGGTCGCTACCTTGACCTTGTAGGCGTCCTTGAGCAGGGCGCTCATCAGGGCGAGATTGTCCGGCGCGTCATCCACGACCAGAATGGTTGCTTTTTCGTTAAATTCCTCAGTGCTCACATCATTCCTCCGGCAAGGCGCCTGCGGATTATTTCCCGCTGGCCCCTCGCAGAATTTCCAGTGCCTTGTCAAAATCGAAATGTTCAATAGCTTCTTTTAGATCGCCGAATACTCCCTGCAAGCCTTGTTGCAGCAGTTCCTGTTCGGTTTGCAACAAATCGCCCGCCTCGGAGTCATTATCCTCCAGCATGGCGGTCAGACGTTGGACGATGGGTGGCAGAAGCTTGAGGTCGACAGACGCCGCGCCCCCGGCAGGCGATTTCCCGGCGGCGCGCGTCAACACTTCGCCCAGGCGCTGTATCAGTAGAGCATGGCAGGCTTCGAGCGATGCAATCAATGGCTGCAGGGCTTCTCCATCGTCCGACATCTTTTCGTCCGCCGCTTCTTTGCCGCGGGCTTCCAGCCGCGCGGCGGCGGCTTGAACTTCCACCGCGCCGACATTGCTGGCCACGCCCTTGAGAGTATGCGACAGGCGCACGAACAGCGTCCGGTCGCCGATGGCGGCGCGTATCTTCGCCGGGTCATCGGCATGGTCGTTGATGAATTTTTCCAACAGCTTGCGATACAAGGATACTTTGTTGAGCACGCGGCGCAGCCCCCCCTCGACATCCAGACCGGGGATGGCGGCTAAACTGTCCACATCGTCCCCGGACGCCGACGTCGGCGCTGCGGCCTCCTGTGTCGTCACAATCTGCCGCCCCAGATTATCCCTGGGCCGGATCCATCGGCACAGCACCTTCCACAGCTTGTCCGGCTCGATAGGCTTGGCGAGGTAGTCATTCATCCCGATTTCCAGGTAGCGCTCGCGGTCGCCCTGCATGACGTTGGCGGTCAGGGCGATAATCGGCGGGGTGAAGCCTTGCCCGCGCAACTGCCGGGTCGCTTCCATGCCATCCATCACCGGCATCTGCACGTCCATGAGAACCAGATCGTAGGCACGCTCGAACGGCGCCTTGCGTATCCGGTCAAGCGCTTCCTTGCCATTGGAGGCCACATCGACCTGGAAAGAACACGTATCGAGAATTCCCGTCGCGACCTGCTGATTCAGCTCGTTGTCTTCCACGAGCAGGATGCGCGCCCCCTTGATCGCCTTCAACCACGGATGATCATGTTCCGGAGAGTTGTTGCTCGCTGCCTCGCGCTCGCCATGCTTACCTTGCTCGCCATCAAGGGTGCGCACGATGGTGTCGAAAAGCAGCGAGGGACTGACCGGCTTGATGAAGACGTTTTCGATGCCCGCCTCATTGGCGCCGTACATCACCTCTTCACGGCCATACGCGGTCATCATCAACAGATGCGGGCATTCTTTCCCGAATTCCTGCCGCAACCTGCGGGCGGTCTCGATACCGTCCATTCCCGACATCTGCCAGTCGAGAATCACAATCTGGAAGGGCTTGCCGGCGGTGACTGCATAACGGCACATTTCGGGAGCGGCAAAACCGGAGGCGGCTTCGCTCACTTCCAGCTTCATGCCTTGCAACACGTCGCGCACTACCGCGCGGGCGTTTTCGTTGTCATCGACCACCAGCACCCGGCGGCCGACCAGTTCATGACTCAACACCAGGGGACGGCGCTTTTTCCCGCTGCGCTTGGCGCGGATGGTGAACCAGAAGGTCGACCCACGCCCCGGTTGCGATTCGACACCGACCGTGCCTCCCATGAGCCCAGCCAGGCTCTTGGAGATCGCCAGCCCCAGCCCCGTGCCGCCATATTTACGCGTCGTGGAGGTGTCCGCCTGCGAGAAGCCCTGGAAGAGACGCACTCTTTGCTCTTCGTTCAATCCGATACCCGTATCGCGCACGGCAAAATACAGCACCACCTCTTCGCCCTCTTCCTCGCGCAGTTCGACCAGAATGCTGATCTCGCCGTGCTCGGTGAATTTTTCCGCGTTGTTGGTGTAATTGATCAGAATCTGCCCGATTCGCAGCGGGTCGCCCACCAGATTGACCGGCACGTTCTGCGCAATATTGACCACCAGTTCCAGACCTTTTGTCGCCACTTTCTCGGCCAGCAGATTGCTGACGTTTTCCAGCACCCGTTCCAGATCGAATTCAATATGCTCGACCGCCAGCTTGCCCGCCTCGATCTTGGAAAAGTCGAGAATGTCGTTGATGATGCTAAGCAAATGCTGCCCGGATTGCTGGATTTTGCCCAGATAGTCCTTCTGCGTGGGATTGAGACTGGTTTTCAGCACCAGATAGGTCATACCCAGAATGGCGTTCATCGGCGTGCGAATCTCGTGGCTCATGTTGGCGAGGAAGTCCGCCTTGGTGCGCATCGCGTCTTCCGCCGCTTCCCTGGCCTTGATCAGGGAGGAAATATCCACGGTCGTGCCGACGATACCGCCCAGATGACCATCGGCCAGCTTGAAGCTGCTCGCCAGATAAAGCATATGGCTCGTCATCCCATTCGGGTGAGTTATATCGAATTCCTGACGAACGGTGCTGTCCGGCTGGGCGATCAATTGCCCATCGGTGTCATGCCGCCATTGCTGCAGCTCTTTCCGAAGAAGAATATCGGATTCCAGTGAGTTTGTCCCGATCAGATCACTGCGGCTGACGTCATAAAATTGTTCATAGGCCCGATTGCACATCAGATAACGGTTCTGCGCATCCTTGACGAATATCGGATTAGGCAAAATATCGAACAAGGTTTCCTGCAACAGCAATTGATTGGCCAATTCCTTCTTGGCTGCCTGCTCTTCGGTCACATCCAGCCAATAGCCGTTCCAGCAATGATCGCCGTTATCCAGTATCGAGTGCTTCGCCCGCGCTTCCACCCAGCGCAAACCCTTGTCCGGCAGAGTAATGCGTTCAAGAATGACGTTTTCGTTAAGCTCGGCCGACAGCAGCCGCCGCGCGTGCTCCCGATCCTCCGGCAACACATGAAGCCAGCGCACTTCAGAATCGTTCTGAATCTCCTCGCTCGGGAAGCCGAGAATTTCCTGTACGTTGTTGCTGACAAACGTAAACCGTCCTCCCGCTATCGGCGATTTTTCGTAGCGGAACACCGCGCAGGGCAGTGAATCGGCAATTTCAACCATCATCTTTCGCGAACGCTGGACGGAGGCCATGCTTTCTTCCAGCTTGAGCATGTGCTCGTTCAGAGTGTCGGCCATTTCGTTGAACGTGCCCGCCAGCGAGGTGATTTCGTTCTCGTACTTGTAGTGAAAGCGGAAATTCTTTTCGCCCAGGCGGAAACTGTTGAAGCCGTTGTTCAGCCAACCGAGTTGTCGGGAAAGGTAGGCCGCAAGCCAGAGGGCAATGAGAATCACCACCACGACCAGCACAACCGTGGAAACCGTCAGGGTGGAGGCTGTCTCCTTCATGTCGTTGATAAGCGCTTCGTCGGCCGCCTGACCCCTCACATTCATGTCGCCCTCGACGCGCCAGATGATGTCGTTCAAGCGCGCCTTGGAGGCATTGGCCGCTTCGTGAAAATCCTCGACATTGGCGCCGATGGTGACAATGCCGAAGCCGCGCCGGTTACCTTGCACCTCCGGACTGTACTGCCCGGTG
The DNA here is from genome assembly GCA_025997075.1 of Betaproteobacteria bacterium. GTDB lineage: Bacteria > Pseudomonadota > Gammaproteobacteria > Burkholderiales > Rhodocyclaceae > Propionivibrio. The sequence continues at coordinate 21,069 of BNUC01000027.1, forward strand.
TAGTAGGGGATCGCCGCCGTCGTGGTGAGTTTCCACAGGCCGCTCCAGAGGATGAGGAAAGACCCCGACCCCCCCGGATCGGCGAGGTTATACCAGCCGATGCACTGCGGCGCGAAATTGAGATAGCGGCAGTCGAGACCGACATTGCCGCTGGCGGTGAGGCTTTTCTCGGGTTTTTTGCTTTGCAGTTGGTCGACGAAGGTTGGCGCGGTTTTCATGTATTCGCGCCAGGACTTGCCGCTTTTTTGCCACTCCTCGAATACCTTGTCTTCCAGCCAGGGCACGGCGGGTTCGCCGTTTTCGTCGTAGCCGACGATGGAATGGTGGCGCGGATGGATGATGCTGCGTCCCTTGTAATCCCAGATGAAGGCGTAATTGCCGTCGGAAGCGTCATTGATGTCGCGATAGCGTTCCTCGTCGGGCACGATATGGTCGGTGAAGGACATCAAGTGGTCGTGGTTCAGCGCCAGCGTCACCCAACCGATGATTTTGCCGTCCTGAACCACTGGCGTCGCCCAGCGCACGAGGCCCTGAAAGCGTTTGCCCACCGGGTTTTCCTTGCCGGCGTAGGCGTGCTTTTCCGGTTCGAAGGCGATACCGCGTTTTTCGGCGGCAGCAGGGGTAAAGGGACCGATGATTTGGGAGCCGACATAGGCGCCGATCACGTCGGAGACGTAAATTTCGCCCGGCTTGAGTTTTTTCAGCTCAGGAAAATAGTCTTCCGCGTGGGCAAAGGTGTTGCGCCGTTGGGAGATATCCTGCGGTGTCGGGTTAACCCGGTCGGAGGTGGTGACCTTGACGAGTTCCCTGCCATCAAGGCCGACGAAAGTCATTTCCAGATAGAGCGGCCGACGTTCGCTCTTGAATATCGTGGGGGGGCGGTAATGGAAACTGTTGACGTTATCCTTGCTTCCCGGTTCCGCGCTGGAAGCATCGGGTCGTACCGGATTTTCCGCTTCCCAGGCGCTTTTTTTCTCGTTCAAACGCCATTTACCGTGCACGATCAGAGCATGGCTTTTGTTGGCGACGAAATTGCGATAGGCCGTCGCGTCGGGCGCCAGCGTCGCGGCATAACGAATATCGGAGTCGCGCCCGTAAAGGAAGTCCGCCACCCGGTTAGCCGTGTCGGTGGTCAGATGTTCGATTTCCTCGGTGGCGCGGGCGTCGAGCGCATCGACCGCGTCGTCGATCGCCAGATCGCCCACCTGATGGATGGCCTTATCCGCCGTGGCCACCAGATTTTCGATGTGCTGTTTAAGATTTTCCTCGGTTTTCTGCGTCTGGCTCCAGGCGATCCATACCAGTAACACCAAAGGCAAGACCTTGATGACGATGAAAACCAGGATCAAGCGAACACGAACGGAAAGTTTGTACCAGAGTTCCACAACGCCCTCTTAAGGAAAGAAACCAGCCTTCGGCCAAGAATTATGTAATTTTACATTCATATTCAGTGCTTTCCACAATCATCTTCAACGCCACCGGGCTATCTTTGTGAAGACGAGGGACAAGGCCGCGTAAAGAAGCGCGACCATGGCATCGGATCGGTTCCGTGTAGTTCGATAGTGCTAGACTAACGATTCATTATTGCTACTCGCTCAAAGCCATGGACTTGATCTCCCGCATCAGCCAACATTTCGCCGATAGCGCCCAGACCAAGCTCGACGCCATCAAGGTGTTGGCCGCGCCGCTTGCCGACGCCGTCGAACTGATGGTCGGCACGCTGGTCGGCAACGGCAAGATTCTCGCTTGCGGCAATGGCGGTTCGGCTGCCGACGCCCAGCATTTCGTGGCGGAACTGGTCGGTCGTTTCGAGATGGAGCGCCAGGGACTGGCGTCTATCGCCTTGACCACCGACAGCTCGATCATGACCGCCGTATCCAATGATTATGGGTATGACGCCGTTTTCGCGCGGCAGGTGCGCGCCCTCGGCCAGCCCGGCGATCTCCTGCTGGCGATTTCCACCTCGGGCAATTCGCCGAATGTCGTCGAAGCCATCCGGGCAGCGCATGAAAACGATCTGCACGTCGTGGCCTTGACTGGAAAAGGCGGCGGCGACATCGGCCGGATGCTGCGCGAGACCGATGTGCATCTGTGTGTCCCGTCGGAACGCACGGCCCGTATTCAGGAAGTCCACGCGCTGATTGTCCATTGCCTGTGCGATGGCGTCGATTGCCTGCTATTAGGAGTTGGAGAATGAAAAAGAAACAACTGATTGCCGCGCTGCTGCTCGGCGTTATCGTCCTTCCTGCCTTGCAGGGCTGTTTCGGAGTCGTCGCTACGGGCGTCGGCACCGGCGTCATGACCGCGCTCGATCGGCGCACCTTGGGGACGCAGACCGAAGACGAAGCAATTGAGTGGAAAGCCGGTTCCCGCGTCGACGACAAACTCAAAGACCGCGGTCATTTCAATTTCACCAGCATCAACCGCAAGGTGCTGATCAGCGGCGAAGTGGTTTCAGCGGACGTCAGGACCGAAGCCGGAAATATCGTTGCGAAAATCCCGAACGTTCTGGGCGTCTTCAACGAGCTGATCATCGGGCCGTCGTCCTCGCTGACCGATCGCAGCAACGACTCGTTTACCACTTCCAAGGTCAAGAGCCGCTCGGTTGACAATGGCAAGTTCAACCCCTTGAACGTGAAAGTCGTCACCGAAGCCGGCGTCGTGTTCCTGCTCGGACTGGTTACTCAGGCCGAGGCGGACGCGGCGATTCAGGTCGCCCGCACTACTTCCGGAGTCAAGAAGGTCGTCCCCTTGTTCGAGATAATCACGCCGGTCAGGGCGCGTGAACTCGATCTCACGCAGTCTGATGGGAATAAAAGCGCGACTACCCAATCCGGGAATCCCTGAGACTGCAAAGACTGCCCGGCGATGAGTCGCTATCCCGCTCCCGTCTTTGAAAGCAAAATCGTCGCTCCGGGCGAGCTTGCGGCGCGTTTAACGCAACTGCCGCGTCCGCTGGTATTTACCAACGGCTGTTTCGACATTCTGCATCGGGGTCACGTCACGCTGCTGGCGCAGGCGCGCGCGCTTGGGAAGTCGATGGTGGTGGCGCTCAATACCGACGCTTCGGTTAAACGCCTGGGCAAGGGCGACGACCGGCCGGTCAACGCGCTGGCCGACCGCATGGCGGTGATGGCCTCGCTCGAATGCGTCTCGCTGGTCATCTGGTTCGACGAGGACACGCCGCTCGCGCGCATCCTCGAATGCCGCCCTGACGTGCTGATCAAGGGTGGCGACTGGCCAATCGAGAAAATCGTCGGCAACGCCGAAGTCAGCGGCTGGGGCGGGACGGTCGCATCGATTCCTTTCATCCACCAGAAGTCAACAACGGCGCTGCTGGAAAAAATCCGCCGCCTGTAAAATCGGGCTTACCCATACCCGCTTTAGAAGAGCGAGCGGGACGCCCGCGCTCCCAGGGTATCTTCGGCGGCAACTGTATACAAAGATGACGGCGGCAACAGCCAAGGCAGCACCCAAAGCGAAAAGAGGAAAGCGAGCATGAACGACAAACCTGCGATTTCCGAAACCAAGCGCATCGAATTCAAACGCAAACTGACCGATAAATTTGAGCGTTCGGTCATCGCCTTCCTGAACTACCCAGGTGGTGGAGAAATCCTTGTCGGTGTGGACGACGATGGTTCCGTTGCAGGCGTGGATGATGTCGACCAGGTGCAGTTGCAAATCGTTGACCGCATTAAAAACAATATTCGTCCTGCCACGCTTGGTTTGTTTGATGTCGCGCATGAGCAACGCGATGACAAGGAGATTGTCCGTATTGTTGTGTCTGCCGGACAACAACGTCCCTACTACCTGCGGGCACGAGGCATGACGGAGGATGGCTGTTTTATTCGCGTTGGCACTTCTTCCCAACCGATGACAGAACACATGATTGAAGGCTTGTTGTCCAAGCGGCAGCTTCCATCGCTTCAAACCATGCGCTCGCCACGCCAGAACCTGACCTTCCGGCAGTTGAAAATTCATTATGAGGAACGAAACCTTTCGCCCAACAATGAGTTTTTGTCGTCACTCGATTTGACGGATGACGACGGGGCTTACAACTACGCTGCCTATATGCTTGCGGATGACAATGGTGTTTCAATCAAGGTCGCCAAATATGCGGGCACCGATAAATACGACTTGATCGAAAACGAGGAGTACGGCAACCGTTGCCTGTTGTCCGCTACGCACCGGGTGCTTGAGCGTCTGGAATCCGAAAACCGTACCTTTGCGAAAATCGGCTATCCGACCCGTATCGAAAAAAGCATGGTGGATAAAACCGCTTTGCGCGAAGCTGTCATCAACGCCATTGTCCACAATGACTACAGTCTGACGACGCCATTGGTCGAGATATTTTCCGACCGTATCGTGGTGACTTCGGCTGGGGGGTTGGTGAGCGGTCTGTCACAGGAGGATTTTTTCAACTGCCGTTCCATGCCTCGCAATCGTATTTTGATGCGGGTGTTTCGTGATGTGGAATTGGTCGAGAGCCTCGGCTCCGGCATGACACGCATCCTGCGGGCTTACAACCGCTCCATTTTTGAGCTGACACCGAGTTTTCTGGTTGTTACGTTTATGTTTTTAGAGGGGGTTCATGAGGAAACTGATTTGGGGGTAGGGTCAGGGGTAGAGTCGAGGCAAGAGTCAGGGGCAGAGTCAGGGGCAGAGTCAGGGGCAGAGTCAGGGGCAGAGTCGGGGGCAGAGTCACTTGAACGACTATTTCTGCGTACCCTGTTGGACAAGCCGTTGTCCAAATCTCAAATCGCCAAATCAATTGGGCGAGAGAAAATTTCCGGACGCTTGAACCGGCTTACCCTTATTCTTCTTGCGGAAGAAACTATCGAATATACGGTTCCCGAAAAACCGGGTAGTCGCCTTCAAAAATACCGCCTCACCGCCAAAGGGCGTGAAATTCTGAGAGCAGGGGAAAAGTTTTGATCGGCTCTTTTTGGGCCGTAATAAATATTGGCCTTGATCGGAATCGCACATCCGCCGCCCCCGCCTTGCTAGAATGATGTTTTTCTGGCTCTCGTTCGCCTTTTCATCCTGAATATCCTGAAGGGGAAATCACCATGAACCGTATTATGGATTTCATCAAGAAACAGTTCATCGACGTCATCCAGTGCGTGGAGGACGATGCGGACATCGTGGCCTGGCGTTTTCCGATGCAGGATTTTGAAATCCAGTACGGTGCGAGTCTGACGGTACGTGAATCGCAGATGGCGATTTTCGTCAATGAAGGCCGGATTGCCGACGTGTTCAAACCGGGGCGCTACAAGCTGATAACGCAAACCCTGCCCGTGCTCACCAATTTGAACCATTGGGACAAGCTGTTCGAGTCGCCGTTCAAATCCGACGTTTACTTCTTCAGCACGCGCCAGCGCCTCGACCGCAAGTGGGGCACGGCCAATCCGATAACCGTGCGCGACAAGGAATTCGGCGCGGTGCGCCTGCGGGCGTTCGGTATTTATTCTTACCATCTTGCCGACCCTGGGCTTTTCCACAGCACCATTTCCGGCACGATTGAGCGATACACCACTGAGCAACTGGAAGGTCAGTTGCGCAATACGGTGGCCGGGAGCATCGCCACGCTGTTTGGCGAATCCGATGTGCCCTTCCTCGACATGGCGGCCAATCAGGAAGTCTTCGGCGCCGCCTTGAAGGAAAAGCTGACGCCGGTGTTCCTGAGCTTCGGCCTCGCGCTGGACAATTTCGTGGTGCAGAACATTTCGCTCCCGGAAGAGCTGGAGAAGGCGCTCGACGCGCGTATCAGCATGGGTGTGGTGGGCGACCTCGGACGTTTTACGCAATTCCAGGTCGCCAATGCCATTCCGCTCGCGGCGCAGAACGAAGGCGGCGCGGCGGGCGCGGGCGTGGGCATTGGCGCGGGGATTGCAATGGGGCAGACAATGGCGCAGGGAATGCTGGCCGCCACGCAGGCCGCGAATCCGCCAGCCGCTGTTCCGCCTCCAGGCGCGCCCACTGCCAATTCACCCATTTCCACTGCCGATGAAATCGCCGCCACGCTGGAGAAGCTGCATGCGCTGGTCGGCAAAGGTATCCTGAGTCAGACGGAATTCGACGCCAAGAAAGAAGAATTGCTGAAAAAGCTGGGGTAAGCCGTGGCGCGCATCGCTCAATGCCCTTCCTGCGGCGCGGCGGTCACTTTCCGTTCCGTCGTATCCGTTCTGGCGGTCTGCGAATACTGCCGGACGACGCTTCTCGACCGGAACGGCGAAATCGAGAATCTGGGCAAAATGGCGGCGCTCGTGGAAGACCGCTCGCCGCTTCGCCTCGGCGCGGAAGGACGCTGGAACAAGAAGCACTTTACCGTCATTGGCCGCTTGCAGCTCAAATACGAACAGGGCATGTGGAGCGAGTGGTTTCTGCTGTTCGACAAAGGGCGCACGGGCTGGCTTTCGGAAGCCTCGGGCGAGTACGCGCTGTTTTTTCCAAAGACCGCTACCGTCCCCCTGCCGGTCTTCTCGAAACTCGCTCCCGGCGATGTGTTGACGCTGGAGGTGACGCCAGAATCGAAGCCGGATGAGTGGATCGTCACCGACATCGAGCGCGCCGAATGCGTTGCCGGCGAAGGCGAACTGCCGTTCAAGGTCGGCAGCGGCTATCCCGCGCCGGTGGCGGATTTACGTTCCGGGTCGCGCATGGCGACGCTCGATTACAGCGAGGGCGAGAACAAACCGCTGCTGTTCGTCGGCGAAACGGTGGATTTTTCCAGCCTGTCCTGGACCCATCTGCGCGAAGACACCCCGTTTCCCATCGGGCCGAAAACCCAGGCCAAGGCCTTGCGCTGCGCCCAATGCGGCGCGCCGCTGGAAATAAGGCACGAGGGCATTCTGGCGGTGGGCTGCGTCCAATGCGGCGCGATAACGGACGCGGAAACGCAAAAACTGCTTTCCGCCCTGGAATCCGCGCAAAAGCTCAGGCCCAAAATCCCGTTGGGCGCGAAGGGCAAGCTTCAGGGCGAAAAACTGGAAGTCATCGGTTTCATGCAGCGCCAGATGACCGTCGATCGCGTCCGTTACGACTGGCGCGAATATCTGCTGGCCCGCGTCGACAAACCGGGTTATCGCTGGCTCACCGAGTACGACGGGCACTGGAATGTTGCGGATGTCATCGGCGGCCCTGGCAAGAACATAACTTATCAGGGAAAAACCTTCCGGCTTTTTCAGACTTACACGGCGCGGGTGAATTTCGTCATCGGCGAATTCACCTGGCGCGTCAAGATCGGCGAGGAAGCGCGCCTCACGGACTATATCGCCCCGCCGCAGATGTTATGCAACGAGCAAACGGACAAAGAAATCAGTTGGAGTCTTTCCGAGTACATCGCGCCGGATGAAATTGCCAAGGCCTTCGGCCTCAAGGCGGCCCTGCCCGAACCGATAGGCATCTACGCCAACCAGCCCTCGCCCTGGAAAGCGCGCAGCCGCCCGGTCTGGAAAATCGCCCTGCTTTTTTTCGCCTTGGCGCTCGCGCTGCAATTCGCGCTTCGCGCAGGTTCTTCATCGACGGAATACCTGCGGGAACAGATTCCTCCGTTGCGGGAACAGGTAAAAAATCCTCAACAGATTCCGGGCAATTTGAACGCGCTACAGGCGCGGGAATATTTGCAGTCGCGAAAACAGGCCCTGGAAGCGCTTCCAAAGGAACAGGAAGCCTGGATTTCCTCCCCGTTCACCCTCACGCAGCCCGTCAGTCTGCGCGTTATCAGCGAAGCGAGCGGCCTTGACAACAGTTGGGTCGAACTGGGGCTCGGGCTGGTCAATGAACAAAACGGCGAAGCCCGCGCCGGAAGCGTGGAGTTGAGCTACTACAGCGGCCGGGACAGCGACGGCGCCTGGGTCGAAAGCGACCGGCGGCGGACGCTCGTTTTTCGTGACTTGCCCGCCGGAACCTGGCGGCTGATGGTCGAACAATCGCTTGATCCACAGGCGGTAAAAGCAGGAAAGTTCCCAGGCATTTCCCTGAGCATCAGCAAAGTCCTGCCGCCCTGGAGTAATCTCTTTATTTTCCTGTTCGCCTTGCTGCTCTGGCCTTTGTTTATTTTTTGGCGCTCGTTTTCCTTTGAAAGCAGTCGCTGGGAAGAGAGCGATCAAAGTTCCGAGGCATCGTCAGGACAAGTTAATGTTTCTACAGTCGTTTTTATAGTCGTTTTTATAGTCATTTATTTGGTCTTTCAGGCTTATTCCGGTTAATGAGAAGACGATGATGAATGAAACGCGCGTTACACGTTTTTGTCCTACGCGGAGCATGACATGAAGCATCTCTACGCCATTTTCGCCGCCACCGCTTTTTCCTTTTTCGCCTGGGCGCAATACAACGCTTACGGCCTGTTCGACAAAGTCGCGGAACAGGAAGTGTCCAAGGCGGGATCGCGCAATATTTTTCACAAATAAGGAACTCTCATGGAAGACATCTTCAATCTGAAACTCCTGCTCAATTCACTGCTTTATTCCGTGCTCGGCGTGCTCGTGTTCTGGCTTTCCTTCCTGATCCTGGACAAACTCACGCCGCAAAATCTGTGGCGGGAAATCGTCGAACAAAAGAATCTGCCGCTGTCCATCGTCATCGCCGCCATGTGCCTGAGTGTAGCGACCATCATTGCGGCGGCGATACACGGCTAGCGGGATGGGGATTATCCGGATTCAAGCCGTCCCCAAATTTTCAATGGCTTTACTGTGCGTCTCGAGGCGTTGCGGTTTGCCCTACCCACTCCGTCATTCCCGCGAAGGCGGGAATCCAGGTTCGTTCATCAATTTATAGCGGAATGGTCACCGACCGAAACGCGTTTTGAATTGCTCGATGAAAAAATCACCTCTTTATAGAATGTGAAGCTGGGCTTCTAAAATGACCGCTTCCGCTCCATCAACGCCTTCAACGACCCGCACCCGGCACGCGCTGCTGGCCTCGGTATTCGTCATCGCCTCTTGCGGCCTGGTCTACGAACTGGTCGCGGCGGCGCTGGCCAGTTATCTGCTGGGCGATTCGATCACGCAGTTTTCGACCGTCATCGGCGCGTATCTCTTTGCGATGGGATTGGGTTCGTGGCTTTCGCGCTTTGTGGGCGGCAATCTCGTGCGGCGTTTCGTGGAGATCGAACTGGCGGTCGGCGTGGTGGGCGGTTTTACCGCCGCCGCCCTGTTTCTGGCTTTCGCGGCGCAGGCGGGGCCTTTTCGCGCCTTGCTGTATCTCGCGGTGCTGGCGGTCGGCGTGCTGGTCGGGCTGGAAATTCCACTTGTCATGCGGATTCTGAAACGCGAGGTGGCGTTCAAGGATCTGGTGTCGCAGGTGCTGGCTGTCGACTATCTCGGCGCGCTGGCGGTATCGCTGCTCTTTCCCCTGTTGCTCGCGCCCTGGCTCGGGCTGATGCGTACCGGGCTGCTGTTCGGCCTGTTCAATGTGGGCGTGGCGATTTTTGCCCTGTCGCTTTTCCGGGCGCAGCTTGTCTCCGTCCGCGGCCTGCGTGCTACCGCCGCCGTCTGTTTCGCGCTGCTCGGCGGCGGGCTGGCGCTGGCGGGTCAGGTTTCCGATATGGCGGAGAGCTGGATTTACGCCGACAAGATCATTTACGCGCAAAATTCGCCTTATCAGCGCATTGTCGTGACCCGCTGGCGCGATGACGTGCGATTGTTCCTGAATCAGAATCTGCAATTTTCCTCGAAGGATGAATACCGTTACCACGAGGCGCTGATTCACCCCGGCCTCGCCGCGCTTCCCCAGGCGCGGCGCGTGCTGGTGCTGGGCGGCGGCGACGGTCTTGCCGTGCGCGAAATCCTGCGCTATCCGCAAATTACTTCCGTCACACTGGTCGATCTCGATCCGGCCATGACGCAGATATTTTCCACCGCGCCGCTGCTCAGGCAGTTGAATGACAACGCGCTGAACGACAAGCGGGTCACGGTGGTCAATGACGACGCCGCGCGCTGGCTTGAGGAACACGCGGATGTGTTCGATTTCATCGTCGCGGATTTCCCCGACCCGTCCAATTTTTCGCTGGGCAAACTCTATTCCACGGGCTTTTACCGGCTTTTGCAACGCCATCTCGCTCCCGGCGGACGGCTGGCCGTGCAGGCGACCTCGCCTTTCTACGCCCGCCGCTCCTTCTGGACGATTGTCGCCACCTTGCGGGCCGCCGGTCTGCAAACCTCGCCCTACCACGCGCTGGTGCCGAGTTTTGGCGAATGGGGTTATGTGCTGGCCGGAGTCGAACCCGCTGTTCCGCCGGCGGTTTACCCGCCGGGACTGCGCTTTCTCACCATTGAGGGGACGCCGGATTTGTTCCGCTTCCCGGCCGACATGGAATATCTGCCGATGGAGCCCAACCGCCTGAACGAGCAGAGTCTGGTGCGCATTTTCGAGCAGGAATGGCACGGCGTTGCCGGGAATCATTGAGGCGATGGGCGCAATGACAACACTTAAACCAAACGAAGCCCGGCCCGTGCTGCGAGTACTTGCAGGTCTGGCGGCGCTTCCTGGCTGGGCGGCGGGTGTCGTAGCGCTGCTCGGCAAGGATTGGTGGATTGGGGCCAGCTCATTGCTATTTGCCTTGTCTTTTTCATACCTTGCCATCGCTGGCTACATGCCGCGTATTTTTGTGAGGCTGTTTGCTCGCGGCGGCAGCGTTTCCGGCCAAGAGCGCATGAGGTGATATGCGGCGGCGCGATTTTCTCAAGGACATGACGGCGGCAACGTGTGGCCTCTCCTTGCCGGGTTTGTCAGGCTGTGCGCCCGACACAAAATCCTTGCCTCCCGGTAGTCTCGACAGCGGCAATGCCAGGTTGGGGCATCGGCTGCGCCATGACGAATTCCCACCGCCCGTCGAAGTCATCCGCGCGCCGGTACTCATCGCCGGCGCGGGCATCGCCGGCTTGTCCGCCGCGTGGCGTTTGAAGCGCGAGGGTTTCGACGACTTCGCGCTGATCGAGCTCGAAGACACGCCCGGCGGCAATTCCCGTTATGGCGAAAACGCGATCTCCCGTTACCCGCTCGCGGCGCATTATCTGCCGCTGCCCAACCCGGAGGCCCGCGCCGTCCGCGCCCTGCTCGCCGACCTTGGCGCGCTGCAAAGCGACCCGGACGCGCCGGAACCTGTTTATGACGAACGTTATCTTTGTCACGCGCCGCAGGAGCGGCTTTATCGTCTGGGCGTCTGGCAGGAAGGGCTGATCCCGCATCTGGGCGTCGCCCGCGCGGAACTCGACGAGCAGGCGCGGTTTTTCGCGCGCATGGAAAGCCTGCGCGCCTTGCGCGACAAACGCGGCCGGCGCGTCTTCGCCCTGCCGCTCGCCTACGGCGGAGAAGCCCCGGAATGGGTCGCCGGACTCGACACCCTGACGATGTATGACTGGATGCGGCAGGAAGGTTTTAACGCGCCTTCGCTGCACTGGTACGTCAATTACGTCTGCCGCGACGATTACGGCACGGACTACCGGCACATTTCCGCCTGGGCCGGCGTGCATTACTTTGCCTGCCGCATCGGGCGCGGCGGGGAAGGCGCGAATGACAGCGTGCTCACCGCGCCGGAAGGCAATGGCTGGCTGGTCGAGCGATTGCTCGCGTTCATCGGCAAGGCGCACGCGCCGCGTTGCGGAGAAATGGTTCATGCGCTCGCGCAAACGCCGCGCGGCTGCCGTGTCGATGTGTGGAATGAGGCGCGGCAGGTGAGTTTACGTTATGAAGCCGAACACCTCGTCTGGGCCGCGCCGCTCTTCGTTCTGGCGCATGTCGCCCACGAACTGCCTTCGGAACTTTCCGCCGCCATCGCCCCCCTGAGTTATGCGCCCTGGCTAATCGCCAACTTAAGCCTTTCCGAGACGCCGCCTCCCGGCGCGGGTTTGCCGCTGTGCTGGGACAACGTGCTGCAGGACAGTCCCAGCCTGGGTTACGTCACGGCGACGCATCAGAACATCCGGGTCGCGGGCGGTCCCACGGTGCTGACCTATTACAATGCACTTTCCGGAATCGAACCCTTCCAGGCCAGGCACATGCTGCTCTCAAAACCCCACCGGCTTTGGGCGGAAGAAATCCTGCGCGACCTCGCGCACGCCCACCGCGACATCCGCGAGCTGACCACCCGCCTCGACATCCAGTGCCACGGCCACGCCATGAGCCGGCCTTTGCCGGGATTCAATGACCCGGCGCGTCGCCGCCGCCTCGCCGACGGCTGGGGCCGCGTGCGTCTGGCCCATGCCGATCTTTCCGGGTTGTCGCTGTTCGAGGAATCCAATTACTGGGGCGTGCGGGCGGCGGAGAACATCCTGACGGCGCAGGGCGCGCGTCTCAAGGAAAGGCTGGCGTAATGGAAGGGCTGCATATTCTCGCGGAATTCCGGCAATGCCGGGGCGCGCCCGAATTGCTGCGCGACGCCGCCACGCTCGAAAGCCTCTGTCTGGGTATCTGTCATGCGGCGGGGCTGACCGTCGTCGGCGCGCTGTTCCATCCCTTCGGCACCCCGGAATCCCCGGCCGGCGCGACCGGCGCGGTCATTTTCGCCGAATCGCACCTTGCCTTGCACACCTGGCCGGAACAAAACGCCGCGACGCTCGACCTCTACGTCTGCAACTTCAGCCGCGACAACCGCCCCGCCGCCGAAGACGCCTACGCCCGCCTGCTGTCAGCCTTCGCCCCGGAAAAAGTGACGCGCCGGGATATATGGCGCGGGGAGATTGACTCATCGGCTGCTGCGTTGGGCATCGCAAGCTCAGCCCAACCTATGCCCTGATCCCGTAGGTTGGGTAAGCGAAGCGCAACCCGACAATCGTAAATAGGCGGCGCGTAGCGCCGGAAAATAAGTACCGTCGGGATGCGCCCCAACGTTAACATTTCGCGGCTTTCCCAACCTACGCCCCGCTTCCCGCAGAGTATGGCGATCCATCTTCCTCCCCCCTCGTGGGGGAGGATGCCCGAAGGGCAGGAGAGGGGGCGGCGGTTCAGCGCGAAACAGAGCCGGAATAAGCCCAATCCTCCCCCTCACCTGCCCCTGCCGGGGCACCCTCTCCCACAA
>BNUC01000028.1 GCA_025997075.1 Betaproteobacteria bacterium
GCGAAACGCATTTACAAAACCGCCATCGGTAATCTGTTCCTGATGGTCATGGCAAACCACACCGATGGCCTGAAAACATAAATCCAGCCCGTGCGCCATCGTTTTACGCTCCAACGCCCACATCAGCCCAAGGAAGGCCGTCATGGACGGAAAGCCGTGCGTGAGTGGGCTGGAAATTGCGTTGGCGTTTTGTACCCGCAGATGCGGAATAACCAACAAGTGTTCAAAATAGGGGCATTCAGCCATGAGTCTGCTCCTCGGCGGATTGCGATAAAACTGCACGGCGTTGCATGGTCGCAGGCCAGTCAGCATCAACGATGGCTTGTTTGGCCCAGTGTTTCAGTTCAGTATCGCCCACGGGCAGTTTGGCCTTATGCAGGATGTCGTTCAGTTCGCGGGCGAAACGGGTTGCCACTTCGTCAGGCCAGTCTTTCCACTCAAAAGCCTGAGTGAAGGCGATGTCTTCTGCTTCATGGTCAGCGCGAGGCGGTAATTCGGCACGTTCCGGGTCTAGCCAGAGTTGTTCGCACAAAGGCAGTTTGCAGTCCTCATTGCGCGTCCAGCCAGCGTGAAGTCGATACCGTATTTCCAGACCAAAGGCCGCCAGAGCCTTCCTCAGTTCTTGTTCGATACGCTCGCGTTTGATGCGGGTTTCCATCGTTGGGTCGGGATTGCTTTTCAGCAACTGGCGAAGTGCCTGAATCAGCGAGGGAACATCCTCATAACGAGAAAAGTGGGAGAAGCTCGAATCAATGCCAAGAAAGCTCTTCGGACGTTCTTGATCCCATGCGGGCGGTAGTGATGCCAACAGGTAATTGATGCCGCCGCGTTCGCTGTTCAACTGACTGATATTGTGTGGCTTGGTTCCGCCCAGCTTGCGCGCCACGAGGTTGGGGTAGTTCCTGTAAATACCATCATGGGCTTGTCTGTCTCGCTTGGCGTGGCGCGCTTTGGTATTGGCTTCACCGAAGCGCGCCTCGCTGATTTCTGCATGTACAGCATGAGCGAGTGTGCTGGAAAAAAGAGGCTGTAGTAGATGAAAACCTGCATCATCCGTTGGCTCGCCAGAGCAGCACCAGTAAACCTGCTTGGCTTTTTCATGCGATGCCAACGCAGCGGACGAGGGGCGAACCAGCCCTTTGAACGCAGCCGCCCATTCTTGCGCTGTCGCTTTGTTGTCATGCAGCGCAGACAGTAAATCGGTATCGTCTTGCAAGAACCAGTCCAACAGACGACGGTTTTTCACTTCTACTTTAAGGAATTTGTAAACATCCAGCGCGGCGGCGTTACCCACGATGTCATCGGCGTAATGTTCGCCGAGCGAATGAGTGCCGATTTCAAGGTGCTGCGGTAAGCGTTCTGGTGTTACATGAAAACTGCTGCCCCGCGCGTCGGGATGGGTGGCTTTCAAAACATGGGTAACAGCCTGAATTTGCCCAACCCGCCGCGCCGCATCCGCAAGCCAGGCGCTGTATTCATACTTGGCGGTGAGGGATGCGGCAATTTCATCACTTGCACCTTTGCGCTTTGTCTCAAAGCGCTCGCTGATGAAGTGGGCGATAGCGGCACGGAACGCTGCCGTTCGAGAATTTTGATCTGTTGTTTCAGCCATCAAGTGAACTCCAAATCGACTCGGCAAATGCCATCGTCAGTGTAGATGCCGAGCGGTCAGATGTCAACCATGGTTTTTTTATTGAAAAGTTTTTGATATACTTGCCAACGCTGGTTGCACTGCCGAACAGGCAGCTCAGAAAATGGTTTTTTTGTTGAATGCCATCCACTGCCGAACAGGCAGCAAACTTCCGGGAAGAACTGCTGACCATGTCGAAGCCTTCGCGGGTACGCAGGATCATCCCCAGGCAAGAGCCGAAAACAGGCTCAATCGGGATGTCAAAGATGCTGTTTATAACCCTAAAAGGTTGTTTTATATGTATTTTTTTACACTTAAAGGTTATAATTTCGCCCATGGAAAAGAACAGACCCCACTACCTGCTGTCGAACATCAAGGCGCTTGTCGCCCGCGAAGGCGAACATGCCTTCACGTTTACAGCGCGCCAAGGCGTGTGGGCCATGAATCTGACCATGCAAGACGCAATGGACATCATCGCCACACTGGATCACTCCATGTTCTTCAAGTCGATGACGACGTATGCAAATCACCGTATCTGGCAGGACGTCTATCACGCCTACTGCCCGAACGGAAAAACCGCTTACATCAAGTTCACGCTCAACGAAGAACGCCCCGAAGTCGTTATCCAGTTCAAGGAGAAATAAAAATGGTCGGACAATCCAGAACCCCCCACTACTGCCTGGCGTGCGACGATGGCACCGTGATGGAACTTGGCGTCAAGGACGTTACGATCGTCGCCAAACATGTCACGCGCGTTGTCAAGGACATCGCGGGTTGGCATTGCCCGAAGTGCGGTGAGATTGAATTCATTGATCATGACAGTTCGGAGCGCGCCGGGCGTGCACTGGAAGATGCATGGATCGAAGCACGTGCAGGAGAAGGGCGCGACATTCGCTCGCAACGCAAGCGCCTCAAGCTGACCCAGGTCGAAGCGGGACAACTCTTTGGGGGAGGGGCGAACGCATTTTCCCGGTATGAAAAAGGCAAGGCGCATCCGCCTAAATCCACGGCGTTGCTGTTGGAACTTCTGACGCGCCACCCAGACCTCTTGCGCGAGGTGCAGTCGATTGCATGAGCGCGCGGAGGGTATGACCTCCGCAGCCATTACAATTTGGCGAACCCCAGCACCGGGTGGTAGCGCCAATTATTCCCACGGACACTGACCGTGGTGAAGCGTTCAGCGCAGGCACGCAGGGGCAAATCTTGCGCTTCTACCTGTTCTTCCAGTAGCGCCAGCAGGTCATTCTGTCCCCAGGGTGAAATGCGTGCGCCAAGCAAGGCCTCCAGATCAACAACTTCCAGACTAAGTTCCTGCTTGGTGTAGATGTTCGATTTTCTGGAACTGTCCTTGTCAATGCGGTGCAGTACCAGCGTTTGTTCGTCGTGCTCATCCGGCAGGAACAGGAGATCCGTTTCCCGGATTGAACTGTCGCGGAAAGGCTGTTGTTGGGGGAGTGCCCATGTCAGCGCCGCCTGTGGGAATTGCCACGCGCAGGCAGCGTTTAGGTCGGCAGATTCGGGTTTGACGCCACGGGGTACTGTTTGCGTCCCCGTTTTTTTGGGAAGCATGGTGTCAAACAAACGGGCATGTTCCAGATCAACCAGACGCTCTTTGGGTAGCCATTCTGTTTTGGGAAGAGGCTGGATGCGCGGACGGGCGGTGATGGTTTTGTATTCGTCTTCCCGTAACAATTTGCCAAGTTGATGCGGGATGAGGCGAAAATTGTGACTGGCTAAAGGTGCGTTGCTCTCAAAACCTGGGCGGATAAATGCGGCTGGCGTGTTTTCGCCCTTGTTCAGTCCGTTAAGAAAATGGCGCAAATTGGTATCGAAAATCAGAATATTCGGCTTGTTTTCCGGGCAGGGCGTATTGCGGTGGCGTTGAATCCGGCCTGCCAACTGGATGAGTGAGCGCATGGACGAGGGTTCGACGACAGCCCAATCGTAATCATGGTCACGACCCACTTCCGTGACCGGGGAGCCGAGTACAACGAACAGATGATGTCGTTCCGGAAAATCGTCAATGGCTTTGCGGATTTCCGGGATGGCATAGACGGCTTCTGGCTTGCGCCGATTCAGCGTATTGTCCAACCGCCGTTCAATGGCAGAACGCAGCAGCAGCGGGAAGCGCGAGTGATAGACGCACAAATGAATGCGGTAATTTTCCGGCGCGCCCAGTCGAAACAATTCCAGCGCAACGTCAAATAAGGGTTCGATATTCGCCATACGCACCAGACCAAAGCTGATCTGTTTGCCGCTCTGCGGGCAGATTTCATGATGCGAATCATGGGCATGGAGTATGGTTTCGCGGACACGGGCGGCAAATTCGCAGCGGATTTTGTTTTCTTCTGTGCTGGCGATGACGAGCGGCAACAGTTCGCCACGGCGACTGGGCGTGACTTTTCCCAAGGCCTGCACACGCTTTTGTACAAATGCCGCGTGTTTGTTGCGGAAAATTTCAAGGTCGGCACAAGCCTGGGATTCGGTACTGAATTCGTCTACCCACAGACAGGCGATTGGCGAATTGGTCTTTTCTTGATCACGGTTTTTCTGGTAATGCCCGCGTCCGGCGCGGTAGGCGAGATATAGTCCTTCCACCAGAGCGGGCGGCAAAGTGGCTGAAGAAATCAGTACCCGCGTCCCCAGCATCCCCGCCCAGTGCACCAGACGGGTTAATGCGGGTAAATCAGCCAGGTCGAAATCGTCCAGTTCATCCAGCGCCAGATCGCTACTCATCAAACGCAGCATGGGCGTAATTTGTCGCCCGGCACGTTGGGCTTCGGTCGCTGGCATCAGATGGTCGATGGTGCATACCAGCATGGGCGCGGATAACAGGGATTGGGTATGAGGGTCCCGCATGGCTTTGCCAAGTAATCCGTCCGCCAATGTTTGACCTTCGTAGACAACATGACTGTCTTCTTCGGTGAGTTCCTGTATGGAGGCGGAACCCTGCGCTTCCGCCTGCTGCTGGTAATAATCGAACAAGGCACGACTGGCGGAACCGCCAACACGTACCGCCAGTTCGTCCTCGTCCAGATGCAGATCCTGACGGTAGCTGCGCCCGGTTTGCAGGGTCAGGGTTCGCAAGCCCAGGGCGAAGGTACAGCGCGCGCCTTGCTGGGGATCCGCCAGGGCGTACATGATGCGGGCGTTCGCCAGCGTTTTGCCGCAGCCGGTCGAGGCCATGTTGATGATGAAAGCGCCTTGTTCAGCCGCTTGCAAACGCAGGGCTTCCGCCGCATCGGCGGCTTTGTTTTGCCAGGTAAAGTTTGGCAGGCGGCTGCGCTGACGCAGACCGCGATGACGTGCCAGATGCGGCAAATGGCGCGCAAAGTTGGGCAGTGCATAGGCGATGCTGGCAACGCTATGTGTTACGCCAAGCAGGTGTTCTTCCAAAGATTGATTGGGCTTGCCTGTTTTATCCGTGTTGGCAAAGAGCAGCCCTGAATGGTCGCCACGCAGGCGTTCCGGCGAATCGGGAGGCAGCGCAGAATAGTAGTGGTCTGCCAGCATCAGGTTCAGACGC
Organism: Betaproteobacteria bacterium; assembly: GCA_025997075.1. Taxonomy (GTDB): domain Bacteria; phylum Pseudomonadota; class Gammaproteobacteria; order Burkholderiales; family Rhodocyclaceae; genus Propionivibrio. The sequence goes on from BNUC01000028.1 coordinate 5,157, forward strand.
GCAAGGTGCATCACATAGGGGTTATCCAGCCAATTGTCTTTGCCGGGTTTTTGACACAAGGCGAATAGATGCGTGGCGATTTTGCTTGCCTTGGCGCGCCAGCGAGGTTGGCAAACCGGCAGCGGATGTTTGAAACGCCAATATGTCGCCGTCTCTGCTGCATCGGTCTCACGCTCGCATTCGTTCCAGTGGTGTTGCATGGATTCGAGCAGATTCGGCAGTCTATCCAACCGATTAAAATCCGAATCACGCTGACCCAACCGCAACTGTTTTTTGGATCCCATTTCGTCAAAAACCGGCAGCATCGGTAAGCGGTGATGACTGACGATCAGCCAGCCGATGGCTTTCGCCAGTGGCGGCAGTTTTTCAAAAGGCAGAGGGGCGTGTTCCAGACTGGTGCATAAAGCCGCCGCTTTGCGCCAATCGTCATCGGCGGAAGGGGAACTCAACCGTTGCAACCAGGCAGCGTCGTCGTCATCTCCAACAAACGCTTGCCACAGGCGCAACGAAACCCATTCATGGCGGTACAGATTGGTTTCTTTCGGTTTATGAAATAGCCGCTGCTGAAAAGCCTCACAGGCCTTGCCCAAATCGTGCAACAACGCCGCCATTTGCGCCAGCAGGCGAATATCTTCAAGCGTATGCCAGTCGTTTTCGTCTTTGCCACGCAAGATGTCGTTGCGAGTGGTATTGGTTGGCACGGCGCCCTGTGCGTTGAAACGGCTGGCATCACCCACAATCCAGATCAGTTCGCTATGGTCGAGTCCGCGAATCCAGTGGCAGGCAACGGCGGTATTTTTGCGGGCGGTCTTTCGCAGCAGTTTGCGGAGTGTATCCAGACCGGCCTGGGTGATGGGCGTTTGCCAGACACGTTCGCCACGTCGTTCGGCAAATTGGTCGAGAATACGGCGGGTTTCGGTCAGGGCGCGTTTTTCACATTGGGAAATCAGCAGGATATTCATGCGGAGGCTTTCCCTACGCTCAGGGCAACTTCCTTGACGGTATCCAACATGAAATCCAGCGCTTCGGTGCGGGTCAACATTTCGATGCAGGACTGCCGGAAATCCTGCGCGCTATCCCCGCGCACCGCGCCAATAAAGGCCAGCGGCAAAATTGTGGCGTCCTTGATGAGATCGGCGATGTCGAAAACCAGAGCGCCACGCCGCGTTTTGCCGTGCAGTACGGCCAAGCCGTGTGGCAATCCCAGAACCCAGGCAGCGGTTGCGCCAAGACCATAGGCCAGATAATTGCCGTGATCCAGAAAGCGATTGGCGGGGTCGTGACCATTGCCATGCTCGCGGGTAAAGTCGCCGTATTCCGTTGCCCGTGCCGCCAGCCGGAAAAGCTGTTTGGAAAGCCGGGCTTCTTCAGTCAGCAGCGCCGTGTTATCCGTTACCCGTGATATGGCTGCGGCGGACTTTTCGAGCATGTCATGCAACTGCGTGGCATCAACGCTAAAGCCCTGTTCTGTCAGAAGGCGGTGCGTCCAGATGGATTCCGTGCGGTGGAGTCGCGCCGTTTGAAAAAGCCTGGCGGCTTGCAGGCGCTTTTCATCATCGAACCAGAAGCGTGTCCAGTGTTGCAGATATTCGGTGGGGCGATATTCACTTTGTGGAGAGAACCATGCCACTTCAAAATCAGTTTCGTTGGCGGAAAAAAGCGGGGTGCCGCCGCCCCCGCAAAACCCGACCAACACGCCCGCCTTCGCCAGTTCGCGCATGGCCGCCTGCGTGATTGAAGTCCCCGTGCCGAGCAGCAGGCTGGTGGTGTTGGCGATAGGGATATTCCAGTACAGCGAACGCTTGCCTTCGTCGGTGACATACTCAACCCGCCCACCATTGACCAGCACGCGACAGTGTTCCAGGTAGTACAGATTGGCGCGTTTGGAGTGGAGGATGGTTTTCAGGTCGGAAGAAGCGATGTTTTCCATTACTACCTACTGACATGGCATTAGCCTTGAATAAAAAAGCTCCCTATTGATCGGGAGCTTTCTCATTTGTCGGAACAGCGCTTTGTCGGCAATCGGCGAAAAAGCATCTTCATTACTTGGCGATCTGTTTTTCGCGTACTTCCTCCAGCGTCTTGCAGTCGATACACAGAGACGCCGTCGGCCGGGCCTCCAGCCGCTTAATGCCGATTTCCGCGCCGCACCCGCTGCAATAGCCATAGTCGCCACTGTCAATCAGGGCGATGGTCTCCTCGATCTTCTTGATCAGCTTGCGCCCGCGATCGCGGTTGCGCAGCTCAATGGCGATGTCGGTCTCCTGGCTGGCGCGATCGTTCGGATCAGCGAATACCGTGGCTTCATCCTGCATGGTATGGACTGTCCGTTCGATATCACCCATCAACTCCGTTTTGAGGGTTTCGAGAATAGATCGGAAATGAGCACGTTGCCTCTCGCTCATGTATTCCTCACCCTTTTTGGGAACATAAGGGGTAATCTGCCTGGGTAGCAATTCTTCTGACATATTCGGAACCATCCATACGTTTTTGCAAAGAAGCGACTAGATAACAGAAATACCATAATACTGCAAGCAATCGGGTCGCGGTGTGGAGAGTTTCTGACAAATTGGACACCACGGTGCGGAAATGATTCAAAGTTCGTGACACAGTCGAATTTCGTCATTGACCTGACTGGGGACAATGGGTAGAATGCCCGCTTTCTCGGGGCGTAGCGCAGCCTGGTAGCGCATCTGCTTTGGGAGCAGAGGGTCGTGAGTTCGAATCCCACCGCCCCGACCAGTTAATAAGTAGTAATGCGTTACAGCGGGAGTGCAAATTCCCCAAGCCCGGAGCTTCGCGCCCGTAGCTCAACCGGATAGAGCACCGGCCTTCTAAGCCGGGGGTTGTGGGTTCGAGTCCCGCCGGGCGCGCCAGGACAACGGCGGTGTTAGCTCAGTTGGTAGAGCATCGGATTGTGATTCCGAGGGTCACCGGTTCAAGCCCGGTACATCGCCCCAGAAGGTCGTTTCACCCAGCACCATCCAGCACCACAAACCCCGTAACCGCAAGGCTTCCGGGGTTTTTTCTTTCTCATCTCACACCATCAAAAACCATCCTGATTCAAAAAATTTTACAGTACAAACTACAGTACATTTAAAATAGAAACTCCAAAATCGAAAATGTACTGTAAATGGCAACAAATAAGCTTAAAAATGAACAAGTAGAAAGGGCAAGGGCGAAGGACAAACCGTACCGTTTGACCGACGGTGACGGAATGTTTTTGCTGGTGGACACCCGTGGGGGGCGTTACTGGAGAATGGACTACAGTTACGCTGGCAAGCGCAAAACGCTGGCGCTGGGACTTTCCCTGACGTGACCTTGGCCAAGGCCAGGGAAGCCCGCACAAAGGCGCGCGAGGTCCTGCGCGAGGGTATAGACCCCGGCGAACAGCGCAAGATTGAGAAAATCACCCGAAAATATCGGGATGTAGTCAGTTTCGAGGCCGTGGCGCGCGAATGGCGCCGTGAGCTGTCACCCGCCTGGACTGCCAGCACGGCCCGGCGAAACATTCGCGTCCTGGAGCGCTGCGCCTTCCCCTGGATCGGCTCGCGGCCACTGGCGGAGCTGACCGCGCCCGAGCTGCTGGCCTGCATCCGGCGCGTCCGTGACGCAGGACACATGGACACCGCGCACCGCTTGCGGGAATGTCACGAGTTTTGAATCTGTCCGGTTTTGTAGCAAATGAAATGTCCGGTCGTCATATTGTTCAACTTCCCTGTGAGGAGGCTGGAGATGAGGCGAACGGAGTTGCTACAGGAGCTACGGAAGATGAGATTCGAAGAAGCGTATGAAAGCTGGAATAGAGGACGGCTGACGCAGGAAGAAGCGGCAAGCCTGTTGGGGGTGAGTGAACGGACATTCCGGCGCTCCCTCGATCGTTATGAAGCGGAAGGCGAAGAAGGCTTGCTGGACAGACGACTGGAACAGCGGTCGAACCGAAGCGCGCCGCTGGATGAAGTACTGAAGGTACAAGAACAGTACCGAATCCGTCATCAAGGCTGGAATGCCCGTCACTTTCACAGTGGGTACAAACAAGAAGGCGCTCATCGCAAGAAACGGGAACGCCGCCCTTTGCCGGGGATGCTGATCCATCAAGACGGAAGTCGTCACGAATGGCTGGCAGGACAATGGCACGACCTGATCGTCACGATGGACGATGCCATGGGAGAACACGACGACATGCGTCTGGTGGAAGAAGAAGGCACGGCATCGAGCTTTCCGGGAATGCGGGAGGTCATCGAAACCCACGGACTTCCCTGCGCCTTCTACAGTGACCGGGGCAGCCACTACTGGCACACGCCGGAAGCCGGGGGCAAGGTGGACAAGAAGAACCTGACCCGGTTCGGACGGGCGATGAAACATCTGGACATTGAGACGATTGCCGCCTGTTCGCCGGAAGCCAGGGGACGTTCGGAGCGGGCGTTCGCCACACATCAGGGACGGTTGCCCAAGGAACTGGCGCTGTTGGGCATCACGACACTGGGAGCGGCAAACCGCTCCCTTCGGGAGACGTACCTGCCGCGTTTTAATGCCGGGTTTGCGGTACCGGCGCGAGAAGAAGCCAGCGCGTTCGTCCCGTGGATTGGCGGCGATACGTTGGCGGACATTCTGTGCGAACACCATGAACGCACGGTGGGAGCGGACAATTGTGTCCGTTTTGAGGGACGGGCGCTGCAAATCCCGACAGACCGGCATCGTTGCCATGACGTCAAGGCGAAGGTGCAGGTTCATTGTTATCTGGATGGACGCCTGGCGGTCTTTCACGGACCGGGGAAGTTGGCGGATTATGACAAGGAGAACAAACGCACGCCGTTGTTGGCAAAGGCAGCCTGAGCGTCCGCCAGGCGCCGCCGTGAGGAGAGAAATCGTTTCCGGGCTACGCCCTCCAACGATTTCCCTCCCCACGGCAAAAAGCGGACAATTCCAAAACTACAAAATCGGTCAAGTTTAAAAATCCGTGACAATATTTCTTGTCTATTTATGCAGTTTTTTGTATAATTTGACGCATGAAGCCTGTTGAATTCCTCGGTTCCAGCCTGAAAGACTTGCGCGAAATGCCCGCCGATGCGCGGCACGAATTGGGTATTGAACTGATGAATGTACAGTACGGCTTTGAACCTGGGGATTTCAAGCCTATGCCGGATGTCGGCGCGGGCGCTTATGAAATTCGCTACCGTGATGCCAATGGCGCATTCAGATTGATGTATGTCGCCAGGTTCGCCGAGGCCATCTATGTGCTTCACGCTTTCCAGAAAAAGACGCAAAAAACATCCCGGTTCGATATCGAACTGGCCGCAAAACGCTACAAGATGATTTGAGCATGAATTATGAAAACTACCCCCACGCTCGCTGGCACGGACGATCCCCGCTGGAACGACAAAAGCCGCACGCCGGGCAGCGGCAACGTGTTTGTCGATCTGGGCTTTCCCCCCGCCGAAGCCGAGGTGATGAAATTGCGCGCCGAGGTGATGATCTGCATGAAGAAACGTCTGAAAGAAACAGGATGGACGCAAGCGGAAGCGGCGCGTCATCTGGGCGTCACGCAACCGCGCGTCTCCCGCCTCATCAAGGGCCAGGTGGAGGATTTCAGCCTGGATATGCTGCTGACGCTGGCGGCTCGCGCCGGACTTTCCCCGAAACTGAGATTGGTGGTTTGAATCAAAACCGATCGGTGTTGATCCCTGATTCCTCTCAAGAAACACATCCTAATCTATTGATTTTATTTATAAAAAATTTCACCATTTCGTCCTCCTCGTGTTTCTTCGGGACGATTTTCGGCTCCGGCCCGATTACTTCGCTGACATCTGATCCTTGAAATTGTGCCGCATCGCGTTGGGCGGTCAAGCGCTATAATGGAAACATCGACAGGGAGGAAATCATGAGCGAGTTTACTTTCAATGTCCTTTTTGAAGACGGGGTCTGCCCCAGAGCCTAGTTTCACCCAGCCTCATCCAGCACCACAAACCCCGTAGTCGTTAGGCTTCCAGGGGTTTCATCGTAAAATTAACTTCGGTTGAAACCCCGCTCGTAAGAAAGGTGGGAACCATACCCGGCCTGAAGGCCGGGGTTTCGGCGACTGTTTTGGGAGGGGATGCAAACCCCTTCCAAAACACGTTAGACCGACAGGTCGAAGGCCTGTCGCTAATTTCTTGCTGGCTTCACACCGCACTACGCCGCACCAATTGAAAATAAGAGTATTTCATGGCGATGAACAAACTGGAAGCCAGGTTCAGCGATTGCGATGGAATGTCCCTGCGGATTCCGAGGCAATGACGGCGTTGCTGCCCACGGAGGAGGGCGCGGGCGTCAGCTCAATCCTGCCGTCCAAAGCTGTTTCTCCCGCCCCTTTCCTGCCGATGTCGCGCGCAGAAATGGAGGCGCTCGGCTGGACAGCTTGCGACATCATCCTCATCACGGGCGATGCCTACATAGACCATCCAAGCTTTGGCATGGCGCTCGTCGGCAGGCTGCTGGAAGCGCATGGCTGGAAGGTCGGCATCATCAGCCAGCCCGACTGGCATTCTGCCGACGCCTTTCGCGCGCTGGGGCGACCACGGCTCTATTTCGGCGTGACCTCGGGCAACATGGATTCGATGGTGAATCACTACACCTCCGAGCGCAAAATCCGCTCCGATGATGCCTACACGCCGGAGGCCGTTCCCGGCAAGCGCCCCGACCGTGCCGTCACCGTCTATGCACAGCGTGCGCGCGAAGCCTTCCCTGGCGTGACGGTGGTGATCGGCTCAATCGAGGCCAGCCTGCGCCGCGTCGCGCATTACGACTATTGGAGCGACAAGGTACGGCGCTCGGTACTGGCCGATTCCAAAGCCGACATCCTCCTCTTCGGCAACGCCGAAAGAGCACTGATTGACCTCGCCCGACGGCTGGACGCAGGCGAAAACATCGCTGACATCCGCAACCTGCGCGGCGCCGCCTTCATGACCCGCCCCGGCTGGCTTCCCGAAGGCTGGTCAGAAATCGACCCCACGGTTTCCCTCTCCCGCGAGCGGGAGAGGGGGTGGGTGCCCCGCAGGGGTGGGAGAGGGCGCAGCGTGATCCGCCTGCCGTCCTACGAACAGATCAAGGACGACCCGCTGCTTTACGCCCACGCCTCGCGCCTCTTTCACCTCGAATCCAACCCCGGTAACGCGCGCGCCCTGACGCAGCGCCACGGCGAAGGGCCGGGGGCGCGCGATGTCTGGCTCAACCCGCCTCCGCTTCCCCTGGCGAGCGCCGAAATGGATTTCGTCTACGGCCTGCCCTATGCCCGCCGGCCGCATCCGGCCTACGGCAACGCGCACATCCCGGCCTGGGAGATGATCCGTTTCTCGGTCAACATCATGCGTGGCTGCTTCGGCGGCTGCACCTTCTGCTCCATCACCGAGCACGAAGGCCGCATCATTCAGAGCCGTTCGCAGGCGTCCATCCTGCGGGAAATCAGCGACATCCGCGAGCGCACGCCCGGCTTCAAGGGCCACCTGACCGACCTCGGCGGGCCGACCGCCAACATGTACCGCATGGCCTGCAAGGACAAAAAAATCGAAGCCGCCTGTCGCCGCCTGTCCTGCGTCTGGCCGACAATCTGCGACCGGCTCGACACCGATCATGCCCCGCTCATCGATCTCTACCGCGCCGCGCGCGCCGTGCCCGGCGTCAAACGCATCACCATCGGCTCGGGCCTGCGCTACGACCTCGCCGTGCGTTCGCCCGAATACATCGCCGAACTTGCCACCCACCACGTTTCCGGCTTGCTGAAAATCGCGCCCGAGCACAGCGAACCCGGTCCGCTGGCGCTGATGATGAAGCCGACCATCGACGCCCTGGACGCCTTCGCCGCCCTTTTCGAGCGTGAGAGCCGGAAAGCAGGCAAGAAGCAGCACCTCGTGCCGTACTTCATCGCCGCCCACCCCGGCGCCACCGACGAAGACATGCTGCGGCTGGCGCTCTGGCTGAAAGCACGCGGCTTTCGCCCCGATCAGGTACAGACCTTTCTCCCCACGCCGCTGGCGCTGGCGACGACGATGTATCACAGCGGTTTCAATCCGCTGCACAAAATCTCACCCGCCCCGGAAACCGTCGCCACCGCGCGCGGCGAACGTCAGCGCCGCCTGCACAAAGCATTTTTGCGCTGGCACGACCCGGCAAACTGGCCCCTGTTGCGTGAAGCATTGATAAAAATGGGGCGATGTGATCTCATCGGCAACGGCCCGCGCGCGCTGGTTCCTCCGGGAGCGCGAGCCGGGTTTAAGCACCCCGTCCCGCACCGTTAGTCAAATCTTTCCGGCTCCCCCCATGATCCTTATTATCTCTCCCGCCAAGGCGCTTGATTTCGAGACACCTCTGCCCGCGCTGTCGCAACCAGTCACCCAGCCGGACTTTCTCAACGAAGCCGCTGAACTGATCGATCTGCTGCAACCGAAATCGCCCGCTGAAATCGCCTCGCTGATGAGTTTGTCGGACAAACTCGCCACGCTGAACGTTGCGCGTTACGCAAGCTGGTCACGCCCTTTTACCGATGAGAATGCGCGTCCGGCGCTATTCGCGTTTGATGGCGATGTCTACGACGGCCTCGCCGCGCGCAGCCTGGATACGGAGGGGGTTGCCTGGGCGCAATTGCATTTACGCATTCTTTCCGGTCTATACGGCGTGCTGCGTCCGCTTGATCTGATACAGGCTTACCGGCTGGAAATGGGAACGCGGCTCGGCAATGCGCGCGGCAAGGATTTATACGCCTTCTGGGGAGACAGGATTGGTCAGACGCTTGCCGGGTTGCTGCGTGAAGAGGAAGAAAAAACCGGCGCCTTGCCCGTATTGGTCAATCTGGCATCAGGGGAATATTTCAAGGCGGTGCACCAGAAATCAATTACCGCGCGCATTGTGACGCCGGTATTTGAAGACTGGAAAGACGGACGCTACAAGATCATCAGCTTTTACGCCAAACGCGCGCGCGGTTTGATGAGCCGTTTTGCCGCTGACAGACATTTGGCGGATGTGGCGGGGCTGCGTGATTTCGAGAGTGAAGGCTATGCTTTTGCTGCCGATGCTTCTGATGATGATACCTGGGTGTTTCGGCGGCGCCAGGGCTTGTGTTCGTCGGACTATTGAGGCTGCTTTTTGTTGTGGTTCGCTTCACTCACCACAACTTATTAAAGTAGTCCCCTGGTCACACAGACCAGATATCTCCCAAGGTGATGTAACTATTTGCCGCCAGATCATCCGCCACGCCCACCAGGTTGATCAACCAGTCGGTTCCCGCAAGCGTTTCGATGGCGCCACTGCCGGGGGTTGTTCCGCTTGCGTAGAAATTGAGCATGGTGATGCTGTTATCGGCAGAGAGCGTTAAAACGAGATTGCCCCCGAGGTGGCGGATTTCTACATTTTCCAGCCCCGCATCCCTCCTGGCGTTGGCGATCTCGATGCGGTCATTGCCGCCTGTGTCGCGGATGTCGTCATTGCCGATGGCTGCGCCAAGTTTATAGCCTGCATAGGTGTCGTTACCCAGGCCCCCCTCCAGGCGGTTGTCGGCCTCATTGCCAATCAAGGTGTCGTTGCCGCTGCCGCCCTTGGCATTTTCAATCACCACGCCTTTGGCGATGGCGAGGTTGTCACGACCGGAATAAAAGCCGGGGGCCGCGTCGCGCAGACCGATGGAACTGTATCCTCCCGCATTCAGATTGATGATGCTTTGTGCCTGATTGGAAGCATCAATAGTGTCAACGCCCCCTGCATCCCAGATGGTTTGCAGGATATTGGCATTTGCGTCCCAGTGGTAAGTGTCATTACCTGTCCGTGTTGTATTTTTGGCGCCGTAGAGATATTGCAGGGCTTCAATATCAAAGGGCATCAGGGTGCTGGGGCAAAGATAGTCAAGATAGCCTGAATTTCCGGTTATCAGGGAATTTTCCGTCGTATTGTAAGACATGACGGTATGGCCATCATCATCCAGGGATGGAGACAAAACAGTATTGTCATAATTCTCGTCGTGGGGATGTTTCAAGCCAAGCGCATGACCTATCTCATGAAGCAGGGTGGCGAAACCATCTCCTCCTGCTTTCCAGTCGTTTGGGCTCCAGACATTCGCGCCGTTGATCCAGACATCGCCGCCAATGTTCAATTTATCGATGAAGATGATCCTGTTTGCAATGGTGGTGTACTGATAAGCCGGGAGGTAGGCATGTCCTGCTACACCTATGTCCAGCGGCAGGTTGGCAAAAGTGATGTCCCCCACGCTACTTCTTGTTTCTGTTCTTTCTATGAAAGTGATGTTGGCGACCTCCGCAATTTGCGCCAGGGCTTTCCGTGTGCTGTCCTTTTGTTCTTCAGAGAATGCGGAGAATTGATTGTAGTTATTGCCAGACGCGGGGCTTGCGTACCCTTTGTTTCCCGGCGTGTAATAATCAGGAAGCCTGTCTCTCAGGAAAGTGTAAGTGATCACGACGCTTTTCCCGATGCCGGCGGTGAACGGTTTGTTCGCCGGTTCGCCCATGACTTCAGGAAAATTCCAGCGGGCGAAATATTTTTCATTCTGGTCTGCGTCAAGAATACCCAATACGGATTTTGCGCCCTCGCTGAGAAAAGCGCCGGGTTTGGCATTGAAGTATTTCGCCAGACTGAAGGTCGCGGCATCCGTCAACGTAGCTGCCACTGTGGCGAGATCAACTGTCCAGCCAGTCGAGTCGGTTGAGCCATTCGTAATTTTTTCAATAGCGCCATAGCCAAGAGTGGCGCTACGCGAATCAGCGTAATAATTTTCGATGGTGATCGTGTCGTCGTAAGGCGAAGCCGAATACAGATGCAAAATGAGACGGGTTCCCGAACGCTCCAGATCAACCAGCGCCGCCTGGTTCTGGGAGAACAACGGCAATACAATCTGGTCATTCATTCCACTGGAATCATGGATGATGTCATGACCGTTGCTTGCTCCGGGTCTGGAGATTCCACCTTCCGGTATCGAATAATTGTAGATGTCGCTGCCCGGGCCGCCCTCCAGAATGTCGTTGCCCACGCCGCCATCCAGCGTGTCCATGCCCATCCCGCCGATCAGCCAGTCGTCGCCTCCGTTGCCGTACATTATGTCGTCATACCTGGTGCCGTAGACTTTTTCGTTGGTTTCATAGCCGTTCAGACGCCAGGCATGACCGTCATCTGGAAACCTGATTACTTCATATCCGGCGTCGGGGTCGTTGGCTACGGCATCAATCAGATCGTCAGCGATACTGCCGATGGCACTTATGGCGCCATCCTTGCTAGCGATGGATGCGCCAATATCGGAGAGCCAATCCTTGGCGACCTCGACAACGACGGCAGCGCCGGTTTCATAGGCGGCTTTGGCGCTCGCATGGCTTGCCAGATAATCAGTGAAATCAATGGCCGCCCTGGTTTTGTTGTCGATAACCTCTTTATCCCCAGCGCCAGCGTTATTGAGAATGGTGATAGCGATATTGCCGATGGTGAGAGTACCCGCCGTGAGATGGCCGGCCCAGAAAGCCAGGCCCCCGGCTTCGGCAGGGCGACCAAACAGGTTGACATAAACCGCGTTTACGATCTGTGTCGGAGTCTTACCGGCGTATTCGGCCAGATATTCGGGCGTGGTCGAGAAGGTGTTCAGCAGATCTTCCGCACTACCCGGATAGTTCACCCAGAAAGCCAGGCCAGTTGCATCCGCAGGACGATTGAAAAAAGCGATATACGCTTTCTGGATTTGTTCAACAGTGAGCGCCATGAGTAAAAATCCTTCGAAAAAATTATTTATTCGACAGTCAAATGAGAAATCCTCTGGCTGTGGCGGGGAGGCAGCAAAGACTTGTTACTTTCAGGCGATGACAGGTATGAAAGACTAAACCACAGTTGGCGGGAGTGCAAACAGGAAAAACTGTGCACAGGTAATCGAAGCTCGATCTGACTCCTGAGCAAGCCGGAATCCAGAAATTTGATGAATGAACCTGAGTTCCAGCCTGCACCGGGATGGCGGAGTATCGGGCGTCACGCTGGCAGGAGGAGCCTATGCGATGGCCCTGCCGGCTATCAAAAGAATGACGGGGTTTTTGCGTAGCTTGGGTAAGCGAAGCGCAACCCGACAATCGTAAATAGGCGGCGCGTAGCGCCGGAAGATAAGTACCGTCGGGATGCGCCCCAACGTTACATTTCGGCTTTCCCAACCTACGCCCCGCCCCCCCTCGTCATTCCTTTGATCGCCGGAATGACGGGGGGAGGCTGGTTTTGCGCCATATGCGATTGCCCTGTCTCATGGCTGAACCGGGGTACAGCCGTGTGTGATAAAATCCGAAATTTTCCCGCGAGTCCCCTTCATGTCCCGTCCTGTCCGCAACATCGCCATCATCGCTCACGTCGACCACGGCAAAACCACTCTCGTCGACAAGCTGTTGCAGCAGGCCGGCACCTTCGCCGCCCACCAGCATATCGCCGAACGCGTCATGGATTCGAACGACCTGGAAAAGGAACGCGGAATCACCATCCTGGCCAAGAACCTGGCGGTCGACTATCTGGGCGTGCATATCAACATCGTCGATACGCCCGGACACGCGGATTTCGGTGGCGAGGTCGAGCGCGTACTGGGCATGGTCGACGGCGTACTCTTGCTGGTCGATGCGGTCGAAGGGCCGATGCCGCAGACGCGCTTCGTAACCAAGAAGGCCCTGGCGCTGGGTTTGAAACCGATCGTCGTGGTTAACAAGATTGACCGTGACGGGGCGCGTCCCGACTGGGTCGTCGACCATACCTTCGATCTGTTCGACAAGCTCGGGGCGACCGACGAACAGCTCGATTTCCCGGTGATCTACGCCTCGGCGCTCAATGGTCACGCCACGACCGACCTGAAAATTCCCGGAACTGACATGCGCCCGATGTTCGACGCAATTCTCGAATATGTCCCGGCGCCGGAAGCCGGCGATGTCGACGGGGCGCTGCAACTGCAAATCGCCGCGCTGGATTATTCCTCGTATGTCGGCCGCATCGGCATCGGCCGTATCGGCCGGGGACGACTCAAAGCGGCGCAGCAGGTGACGGTGATGTATGGCCAGCCCGACGCCGACGGCAATTTCGAACACGGTTCGCCGAAAAACGCCAAGGTCAACCAGGTATTCGGTTTTCGCGGCATAGAACGCGTCTCGCTGAACGAGGCGGTGGCCGGCGACATCGTGCTGGTAACGGGCGTCGACGATCTGTCGATCGGCTGCACGATCACCGAGCCGGAGGCGCCGGAGGCCCTGCCGATGCTCAAGATCGACGAGCCGACGCTGAACATGACCTTCATGGTCAATGATTCCCCCTATGCCGGGACCGAAGGCAAGTTCGTCACCAGCCGCCAGATCCGCGAGCGCCTGCAAAAGGAATTGCTGACCAACATGGCGCTGCGCGTCGAGGATACGAGCGACACCGATTCTTTCCTTGTTTCCGGGCGTGGCGAACTGCATCTGACGATCCTGCTCGAAACCATGCGCCGCGAAGGTTACGAACTGGCGGTCGGGCGGCCGCGCGTGATCGTTAAAACTATCAACGGCGAGCAGTGCGAACCCTATGAAATGCTCACGCTGGATGTCGAGGAGAAGCATCAGGGCGCGGTTATGGAAGTGCTCGGCAATCGCAGGGGCGACTTGCAGGACATGGTTTCCGACGGGCGCGGACGGGTGCGTCTCGAATACCGCATACCGGCGCGCGGCCTGATCGGTTTTCAGGGCGAGTTCATGAACCTGACGCGCGGCACGGGCCTGATGAGCCACGTGTTCGACGAGTACGCGCCGGTCAAGGGCGACATCCCCGGTCGGCGCAACGGCGTGCTGATTTCCGCTGAACATGGCGAAGCCGTCGCTTATGCCTTATGGAAACTGCAGGAGCGCGGACGCATGTTCGTCGTGCCCAACGACCGTCTGTACGAGGGCATGGTCATCGGCATCCATTCGCGCGAGAACGATCTGGTCGTCAACCCGATCAAGGGCAAGCAGTTGACCAATATCCGTGCCTCCGGCACCGACGAAGCGGTCCGGCTGACGCCGCCGGTTCAGCTCACGCTGGAGTCCGCGGTCGAGTTTATCGACGACGACGAGCTCGTGGAAATTACCCCGAAGAGCATTCGTATCCGCAAACGCTTTCTCACCGAGCATGAACGCCGTCGGGCGAATCGGGGTGGTGAGGGGAGTTAAGGCGCTATACGTTTTGCAAATTCCCTCCCTGCGCGTGCTATTTCTACCTCGTCATTCCCGCGAAGGCGGGAATCCAGTTCGTTTTCTCCAGCCGAAAGGCTGCCAATCAAAGAATGGCGGCGCGTTGCGCCGAAAGGTACGCTTCTGGATTCCCGCCTTCGCGGGAATGACGAGCTTAAAAATAGCGCTTAGGGCAAGATATGTGCCTTATCCGCCGAATGTAAGTCCCAAAAACCGGCGACACCCGTTCCGCTTTGCCCTGCAAACCATCCCTCCATCTATTTCCTTTTTATTCCGGACAGCAGTGGGCTTATGCCGGGATGACGGAGTATTGAGCATCACTCTGACGGGTGCTGCGCGCACTATGTTTTCCTTGGTTGAACGAAGTCTTCAGGATAAACGGAATGAAACCTTCCTTTGCCCGGTCAAAAGATGGAATTTGTTGTAATTTCGTATAAAAACAATATATTACAGCGCTTTCTTAAAATAAATGTGAAGTTTTTCCTGTTTAACGTTAGAATCCCGGAAAACGACACTGTCGTTTCGGTAAAAGCCAGGGCTTTGCTGGAGTGGTAGATCAACCCGAGTTCCTTTGGTATTCCCGGTGTCGGGAAACCTTCGGAGAAAAGTGAGAGGAAGGGAGAACCGCATGAATCACAGCAATACGTCGCTATTCCAGTCGAACCGGCTGGCTTCGCGCCGTCTGCATCGCCATTTCGCGCAAACGGCCCTCGCGTACATGGGCGCTATCCTCTCGCCACTCGCCCAGTTGACGGCATTCCATATACCGGTTGGCTTCTCGGGCGAAGAGGGGCGTGATGTAGACAAGCTTCTCCTGGCCGCCGAGACGCGGATCGTCGAGCTGGAGAAAGCATTGGAGGAAACCCGGAATGCGGCCTTTTCCGATCCGCTGACCGGTGCTTTGAACCGTCGCGGCTTCGAACGTGCTTACGCGCGTGAAATGGCGCGTTCCCGACGAAACAAGAGAAATCTGGCGTTGGTAATGATCGATCTGGATGATTTCAAGGCGCTCAATGACCAGTACGGGCATCTGGCGGGTGACAAAGTGTTGGCGCACCTGGTGCGCGTGTTGCAGGATTCGATGCGTCCGTCGGACGTAGTGTGCCGGTTCGGTGGTGAGGAATTCGTGTTGATGCTGCCGGATACGCCGGTCTGTGCTGCCTGCAAGGTCGTGCAGCGTTTCCTTTCCAAATTTTCCCGGACAGTGCCGGACATAGGGCAAGCGGTGACCTTCAGCGCCGGCGTGGTCAGTCATGACTACCTTGAATCGCTGGATGAAGCCCTGCAGCGCGCCGATGCCGCGACCTATGCCGCTAAACACGCCGGCAAAAACCGGATCGTGTCGGGTTGATCGTCAGCAGGGCGGCACTTCCCGCGGAGTATGGTGAGCCATCATCCTCCCCCCCCTCGTGGGGGAGGATGCCCCGAATTTTGGTAAAAGCGCAGGAGAGGGGGCGGCGGTTCAGCGCGAAACAGGGCTGGAACAGGCCCGATCCCCCTCACCTGCCCCTGCCGGGGCACCCTCTCCCGCAAGGGGAGAGGGAAAGCAAACGCCTGTTCATGCTTTAGCATGACAGATATATTCATGCGATGGCCCTGTGATCGTCAACGGTTTTGGAGGTTGCAAAGCGCGGAGATGGTAAACTCCTAAGCTTTCTGAGCTTCTCTACCATCCCTTATGTTCTACATCTCGACCCGTGGCGACGCGAGTGAGTCGTCCAAAAAAACTTTCTGTGAAATCCTGCTCGGCGGCCTGGCGCCAGACGGCGGACTTTATTTGCCTGAAAGCTATCCGCAAGTCACGCGCGCTGAACTGGATCAATGGCGCGGGCTTTCGTATGCCGACCTGGCCTTTGCCGTACTTTCGAAGTTCATCGACGACATCCCGCCAGCCGACCTGAAGGCGCTGGTCGACAAGACTTACACCGCCGAAGTCTATTGCAACGGACGTGATCCAACACAGGCAGAAAAAATTACGCCGGTGCGCTGGCTGAAACCGGGCCTGGGTTTGCTTGAATTGTCGAACGGCCCGACGCTGGCGTTCAAGGACATGGCCATGCAGTTGCTCGGCAATCTTTTCGAGTACGTGCTGGCGAAGCAGGGCGAACAGATCAACATTCTCGGCGCGACGTCCGGCGATACCGGTTCGGCGGCTGAATACGCCATGCGCGGCAAGCGCGGCATCCGCGTGTTCATGCTCTCGCCGGACGCTCGCATGAGCGCCTTCCAGCGCGCGCAGATGTATTCGCTGCAGGACGCCAACATTTTCAACATCGCCGTGCGCGGCGTGTTCGATGACGCGCAGGACATCGTCAAGGCGATCTTCAATGATCGCGACTTCAAGGCGCGCTACCGGCTTGGCGCGGTCAATTCGATCAACTGGGCGCGCGTCGCTACGCAGGTGGTCTACTACTTCAAAGGCTACTTTGCCGGCACGCAATCCAATGACGAACAGGTGGCTTTCGCCGTTCCCTCGGGCAACTTCGGTAACATCTGCGCCGGCCATATCGCGCGCATGATGGGCTTGCCGATTGGCAAGCTGGTGTTGGCGACCAACGAGAACGACGTGCTCGACGATTTTTTCCGTACCGGCGTCTATCGTCCGCGCGGCACGGCGGACACCTGGGCGACGAGCAGTCCGTCGATGGACATCTCCAAGGCGTCCAATTTCGAACGCTTCGTTTTCGACCTCGTTGGCCGCGATCCGGCGGTGATCCGTGAGTTATGGAGCAAGGTCGATGCCGGCGGCAGCTTCGATCTGTCGGCAACGCCGTATTTTGCCGGTTTGCAAAAATTCGGCTTTGTATCCGGCAAAAGCACCCACGCCGATCGCCTGACGACGATTCGCGCGATTCACGAAAACCACGGTGTGATGATCGACCCTCATACGGCCGACGGTCTCAAGCTCGCCTGGGAACATTGCACGGAGCAAATGCCCATGCTGGTGCTCGAAACGGCGCAGCCGGCCAAGTTCGAGGAAACAATCGTCGAGGCGCTGGGCTGTCAGCCTGAGCGCCCCGAGTCCACGGCCGGCATCGAAAAACTGTCGCAGCGCGTCGAGGTGATGGACGCGGATATTGATGCCGTGAAGCGTTTTATCACGCGAGAGATTGAAGGTCGTTAGAGAATTTTCTCGTCAAGTATTGACATAAAGACGCTGGATGCCATCCGCCCGTCATTCCGGCTTTCTACAGAATGACGGGGTAAAAATAGCGACTGTTATCACATAAACGCAAACTGTTCTAAAAGACTCCTTCTCCAAGGGTTGGGGAGAAAGGACGAAGCGCGACAGGCGTAGTGGGTCATCAACCCTGTTCGCCGTTGCAAAAACAACAAAACAGGGCATTGCCGCAAACAGCCTCTTGAAATTTGTGGTTCCGACCCTGACAGGTACGGTAGTATTCAGCCCTATATGGATTATTTATGTTCAGTGGGAATGATGGCGGCACAACGGAACAAATGGGGCGTCTCCCGCCATGAATCGGTGATTTCGCCCGGCATAAAAATAAAAAAAGCCGGAATCGGTAGTTCTGGCACGATTCTTGCTCACTCACTAATCGCCTGATTACTTTCGCCGCGAAAAGCGGCGGCGCGGATTCATCCGCGCTTTCAATCCTTTTTTTGTCTTTTCTCCGGCCCTGTTTCCCGTCAAGGAAACAGGGCTTTTTATTGCACCACGCACAGTGTCCGGCAGTGTCCCCGTTCCCAATCCTTACTAACCAAAATGCTCAAGCCCATGCTCAAACCCATAAGTCTCGCGGTTTTACTCGCCTCCTGCTCTGTAGCCCTGGCGGCTGATATCGACATACTGGATAAACAGCGCAAGGAAGCTCCCGCGCCCAAATCCCTGCCTTCTCTTGAAATTGTTGATGATGCCGCCAAAACCGGGAACGACTTAAGTCAGCGTTTCATCCTTGGTTCTTTGCAGGTCGAAGGAGTCACTGTCTTTTCTGCCGCCGAACTGACAGCGCCCTACCAAAGCCTTTACGGTACGGAAACCAGCTTCCAGCACATCCGCAGCATTGCCGACGAACTCACCCGCAAATACCGGGACGCAGGCTATCTGCTCTCGCGCGTCATCCTGCCCACGCAACAAGGGGATCCCAAAAACGCCCGCGTCCGGCTGGTCGCTATTGAAGGCTACATCAGCGCCATCGAATATCAGGGCGAGGCCGAACTTGTCGAACGCTTCAAATCCTATTGGCTTGGCGTCGAGCAAAAACTCCTTGCCCTGCGTCCCTTGAAACACACCGATTTCGAGCGCGAACTGCTCATCCTGCAAGATATGCCCAGCCTGCGCGTCTCCTCCCGCTTCAAGGAAGCCAGTGTTCCCGGCGGTTCCGTTCTGGTGCTGGAACTCACAAAAAAGCCCTTTGACCTCAGCGCAAGCTGGGGCAACACCGGCACCCAATCCGCCGGGCACGGCATCGCTACAGTAACTGCGGGTCTCAACGCCTTGCCCTTCATCGGCGCAAAAACCACGATCTCCTACAGTCAGGCCAACGACCGGCGCGAATACTATTCCACGCAAATCGCCCATTCGCATCAATTCTCCAATGGCCTCATCGCCAGCGCCTCCTACGCCTACAGCAAAAGCCCGGAACCCGACAGCGAGTTCGCCCGCCTCTTTGACTACGAAACCAGAAGCAAAACCTTCACCGCGGGCCTCTCCTACCCCTTTATCCGCAGCCGGGACATCAACCTGAGCGCGGGCCTCAGCTATGAGCACCGCAACAGCGAATCCGATCTCATCGGCGCGCGCTACACCACCGACCACCTGCGCGATCTCATCCTCGATGTCAATTTCGACTTCTCCGACGAATGGGGCGGAACCACTCAGATCATTCCCAGCCTCACGCGCGGACTGAACTGGTACGACGCCACCGACCGCGACCCGAACGCCAGCACCCCCATCGCCCCCGCCGTCTTCACCAAAGGCAAGCTTTACCTCTCCCGCAATCAGAGCCTGAGCCACGACTTCAGCCTCTTCGCGGCGGCGGAAGCGCAATACTCGGATTCCCCGCTCTCCTCCTACAACCGCTACTCCCTGGGCGGCAACCAGTTCGGACGCGGCTACGACCCCGGCATCATCGAAAACGACAAGGGCCTCGCAGCCAGTCTCGAAGGCCGCTGGAACGGCAATCTCTCCGGCCACACCGTACAACCCTTCATCTTCATCGACTGGGGTAAAACCTGGGCCGACAAACGCCTAAACGGCAGCCTGCAAAAAGAATACCTCGCCTCGGCGGGAATCGGCGCGCGCCTGATGGGCAATCTGCCCGGCACAACGCCCCTGCGCTTCAGCCTCACCGCCTTTGTCGGCAAACCTCAGCGAGCCGTCAGCGACGCGCGCACCTCCGACGAACGCTACATGCTGCAAGGCGTCCTGTCGTTTTAAGCGCATGAAAAACCACGCCCTCTTTGTAGGTTGGGTAAGCGTAGCGCAACCCGACAAACCTGAACAAGCGGCGCGTAGCGCCGGAAGATACAAGCGTCGGGATACGCCGCAACGTTAACATTCCGGCTTTCCCAACCTACGAACTACAAAGCTCACTCAAGCATTTTCTCTCTGATTTAACCCCTCCCAAGGACTCCATCATGCAAAAGAAACTCATCGCCCTGGCTATCAGCGCCCTCTTTACCGGCCACAACACCGCCATCGCCGCTCCCGAAGGCGGCAAGATCGTCGCCGGACAAGCCAGTATCCAGCAAAACGGTGCGGCCACGACCATCGACCAGAACACCAAGCGCGCCATCATCAACTGGAACAAATTCGACATCGGGCAAAAAGAATGTGTCCTGCATAACATGCCCGACGTCAATTCTGCGGCGCTGCACCGCGTCACCGGCAGCAAGGGCGCGAGCCAGCTTGAAGGCGAATTGAAATCCAACGGCAACATCTTTCTGGTCAACCCAGCGGGCGTGACCATTCACAAAGGCGCAAAAATCGATGTCGGCGGCTTTGTCGCCAGCACGGCGGATATCGACAACAAAGACTTCATGCAAGGCAACTACGCCTTCACCCAACCCGGCCATCACGACGCCGTCATCATCAATCTGGGGCGCATCAATGTGCGCGATACCGGCTTTGCCGCGCTGGTTGCGCCGACCGTCCGGAACGACGGCATCATCGCCGCAAGACTGGGCAAAATCGTTCTCGCTTCCGGCGAAGGCTACAAACTCGATGTTTACGGCGACGACCTGATTAACTTCACCACACCGGAAGAGGTGGTGAACACCCTCTACACGCAGGACGGAACTCAACTCGGCGTAGAAAACACCGGGCAAATCAAGGCCGAAGGCGGTGTAGTACTGCTTACCGCCAGCCAACTCGACAAGGTCGTCAAATCCGTCATCAACAACGGCGGCACGATTAGCGCGGCCTCGGCGGAAATTGAGGGCGGGAAGATTGTGTTCCGGGGCGAGGGCGAGGTGAAAGTCGCCAACGCCGGCGAAATCACCGTCGCCTCGGCGAACAACGCGGGTGGTAATGTCAGCATCGTAAGCGATGGCACGGTCACGGTTTCCGGCAGCATAGATGCTCAGGGCGTGTCCACGGGCGGGCGAATCGACATCTCCGGCAAGACAGAAACCCGCATCGAAAACGCCCAAATCACGGCTGGGGGCGAAGAGAAAGGTTTGGTGCGCCTCGGCGGTGAATTTCAAGGTGGTAAGGACAAAGCCGGCTCGGAAAGCTTGAAGGAGGGTTTTGTAAACCGCTTTGGCAAAGTCGTACCGCTGGCGAATGCAGCAGCATTGACCGTGAATAACAGTGAAATTAATGCAGGGAAAGACGGTACGCTAGTGGCATGGAGTGACGGCGTGACGAGTATTGATAAGGGACTGAGCGGGAAGTTTGTGGAAACAAGCGGGGGAGGCTTGAATCTTGGTGTTGCGCCGGTTGTGAATGAGCGTGGGACTTGGTTGATTGACCCGAAGAATGTAACTGTTTCTGATAGAGCTAATTCAGATGGATTAAACAATCAAGGAACTAACCCTTTTGACTATGTCGGGATAATTAGCAGCACCGCAGGCGAGAGCGTAAATATCAATGCGACTTGGTTAGAAGATGCTTTGAATAATAGTTTAAATAATGTAAATATAATTTCTGATGGTAATTTGATACTGGAAAAAGGAGTGGAATATAGTAGCCATAGCTGGTTTGAACTGTATGGGGAAAACATTGTATTATCAGACGGTTCTTATATCAGGAATATAGGAACTCTTACGTCAAGTTCTGGTGATGGTGGAATATCATTAGTAGCAGAGCGTAGAGATGGTCCTAGAGGTGGTGGTAGTTTAGTGTTAGGGAATGGGGTTGTTATATCTGGAGGAGAAATTGCTATAGGGCACATTGGTTGGGGTGAAGGGCAACAAGAGTCAACTGTTGTAATTGGAGACGATGTTAAAATTGAATCAAGCTATGCCTTTCATCTGCATAATGCAGGGCCGATTACAATAGGGAATGATGTGAAAATTACTGCACCCTATATGTCAATAGAAAATACTCATGCGGATTTGAAAAATATAAATTCTATTACAACGATAGGATCAGGATTTAATGTGAAAGCATCCTCGCTAATTATTCATACAGATAATAATCTGTCAATTGGAGAGGGTATGCTGCTCAATACAGCAGGAAGCGAATATCATGGTTTGAATTTGATGTCTGTTTATGGACGGGTTTCGGTTGGCAGTGACGCCAAAATGAAGTCTGAAACTTCGCTAAAAATTCTTGCAAATGAAATTACGATTGGATCAAATTCCAAACTGATCGCATCAGGTGATGTAGAATTAGGGAATCACGATAACCTTCAAGTCAATTCTAATGGCGTTTACAGTGATAAAAATGGAAATAAATTCAGTATTACCCCAAATGCGACGAATAACGTAATGTTAGAAAGCGGTTCTTCGGTTAAAGGTCGTGATGTATATATTTATGCCAAAGATATCAAGCTTTCAGGTGCGCAGATAATAGGAGAGTCTGAGATTATGATTTATTCTGGTGTGGCTTTACCAGAAAACGTGGTTATTTTTCCCTCTAATCAAGGTTGGGATTTTTTTGATTATTCCCCTTATTCGTTATCTTTGCTTGATGACGTTGCGGGTAATACCAGCCAGATAGTGTCTTCTGGATGGATAGATTTTAGAGGCCTTGGAAATTTGAGCTTTGGGAATGAGTATCAAGCAGGAACACGAATTTCAGCTAACGCTATTGACATTAATGCTCCAGGAAGTGGGATATTGATGATTCCCAGAGGAACGCAGCAAGAACCATCCATCCGAGCTACCGGACTTGTAGCTTTGGCGGGTGATGATGCTACGTACACCTACAATTTATATCCTTATGCTATTCAGACATCTGAAATTAGATACGGCACGAAAGCTACCTTACAAGGCCTTGATACCAATCTGAACCAGCCACATATCTTTGGACTTAACACAAGTGTGGATTACACAAGTGATGCCGAAAAATTCCCCTCTGTCATTTTCAAAAATGCAAACGGTAAAGTTTTCAAGGCGGATCAAACCAATCCTCCGGATGACCCTAACGAAATCATCCCGAACCTCAATCAACTTTCCGGCGCCGATCTTGTAAAGGCGGAGTGGGTGGTTTATGTGAATTACTTCATGCGCCAGTATCAACCCGCTTACAAGGAATCGGATTTCGACAAAGCGTCTAGTGACATTGCCGCTCTGATCAATCAGCTTGCCAATCAGGACTATGACAATGTGAGTCAGGTTAATTTTAATGTCTTGTACAATGTTCCGGTGGATACGCTGTTGGGCAAAGCATCGGATTACTTCCATACCTATCTGTCCGCAAACCATAACCTTTCCCTGAACAAAAACAGCATGACCAAGTACCCGCTGTCGACGTTCATGTTGCGATTCCTTCAAAGATTCGGAGTCTCGTTCGATTACGACGCGAACGATAACAACAGTTTTCAGGCGCTGTACGAAGCTTATCTGGAAAAATACAACCAGGCCAAAATTGCAAAACAGCAGGCGGATGAAGACAATCAGAAGTTACAGAACGATATGCAAAGCGTGGTAAATGCCTACTACGGAAATGGCTATACATCGACCAACCTGCAAAATGACTACAACACCGCCGTATCAAATATGACGGCGCTCATCAGGCAATACGTTCTCTCAAACTACGTCTTCAGTGGTAATGTGACCGATCTGATCACCAAGTACAACCAAGCCAAAATTGCAAAACAGCAGGCGGACGAAGACAATCAGAAGTTACAGAGCGATATGCAAAGCGTGGTAAACGCCTACTACGGAAATGGCTATACATCAACCAACCTGCAAAATGACTACAACACCGCCGTATCAAACATGACGGTGCTCATCAGGCAATACGTTCTCTCAAACTATGTCTTCAGTGGCAATGTGACCGATTTGATCGCCAAATTCAACCAGGCCAAAATCGCAAAACAGCAAAATGCAATCATCCCGAACCTCGACCAGCTTTCCGGCGACGATCTTACCAAGGCGGAATGGGTGGTTTATGTGAATTACTTCTTGCGCCAGTATAATTCCGCTTACAAGGAATCGGATTTTGACAAGGCGAGCAGTGACCTTGCTGCTCGGGCTCGCCTGCTAGCCAATGAGGACTATAACAATGTCAGCCAGACAAATTTCAATACCTTGACCAGTGCTCCGGTAGCGACGCTTCTGGGCAAGACATTGGATTACTTTCACACCTATCTTTCCCCAAGTTATAACCTATCCCTGAGTAACCTCACCGCGACCAGGATTAGCTTGTCGCAGTTCATGCTGCGCTTCCTGGAAAGAGCCGGCGTTACCTTCCCTTACGTCGCGAACAATAACGACAGTTATGCGGCGCTGTACGAAGCCTACCGGGACAAATACGACCAGATGTATAGGGACAAATTACGAAAAGAAGCAGAAGAACGGGAAGCAGCGATTCAGGCGGCCGAACAGGAATATCAGTTCATGTTGGACGTAATCAAAAATTACAATGGCGCTTATAAGACCCCCAATGACCGATCTATCGTGCGTGGTGATTACAACACGGTCCTGGATACAATGGTGAATTTTATCCGCCAGTGGGGCGACAAGACATTCACTTTCTCTTACTACAATGGAGCCGACAAAGCCAAACTATTCTCTGCCTACGCTAGCGCCCAAAACGCAAAACAACAGGCAGATGACAACAAGAAGAAGCAGGATGATATGCAAAGCGTGGTAAACGCCTATTACGGAAGCGGCCACAGCTCGACCAGCCTGGAAAGTGATTACAACACCGCCATATCAAATATGACGACACTCATCGGGCAATACGGCGGTTTCCCAAACTATGCCTTCAATGGCAATGTGGCCGACCTGATCGCCAAATACAACCAGGCAAAAATCGTAAAACAGCAGACAAATGACAACAACAACAAAGGCAGCGATAATAACAACAACGGAAGTGATAACAACAACGGCGGTGATAACAACGGCAGTGGTGATAGCAATGGCGGCGATAACAACAACAGCAGTGGTAATAACAATGACACGACTTATGTTGTGATTGATGGTGTTGCCACCATTACTTTCCCGGACGGCACCACTGAATCTGTTACTTGCCCTAATAATAATTGCAGTCAGGCAATTCAGAATCTTATTGGGCAGCACAATGAACATCGCCAGCGTATCGTGACCAGCCACGACCAGAAGCGGAAGGATATGATAAATACACCGTATTTACTTTCCGATTCTGATTTGTTGGCTCGCAGCCCAAAGATTACAGAAGACTATGCTTATGAAGTGCTAGGTTTTGCTCTTTTTTCACTGACAGCATACAGTGATTCGAGTTATGTTGACCGTTTTTCTGATCCACTTACTA
This sequence comes from Betaproteobacteria bacterium, assembly GCA_025997075.1. Lineage (GTDB taxonomy): Bacteria > Pseudomonadota > Gammaproteobacteria > Burkholderiales > Rhodocyclaceae > Propionivibrio. The sequence goes on from BNUC01000028.1 coordinate 30,204, forward strand.
GCGAACGCTTGTCTACTAAAACATTTGGCATAGAAGAAAGAAATTTCACAGCAGAAACATATTATATAGAAAATGACAATGGCGTTGACATTATTGTCATTGGATTTGGAGGCACGGAGCTGGAGCAGATTGGAGATATTATAGAAGATATTAATCTTGCTCTGAATTCTAGAAACTATACTCAGTTCACTGAAGCATTAAGATATTATGAGGCGGTATTAAATGACCTTATAATAAGTGAGCGTGTCCGTAATGGTGAGGCAAAAGTGATTGTTGCAGGGCATTCGCTTGGGGGAGCGTTAGCGCAGTTTATTGGTGCTGTAAAAGGCGTTGAAACATATGCCTTTAATCCAGCACCCGTTCCTGTAGATTTGTTGACGATTGATGCTGGCTCGTTAGGAAATTTTGATAACATCCATATTGTCAGAAGTGCAGGTGATCTTCTGACCACGGTTGCAAGCTATACACCAGAAGATGCGCAGAGTGCCGTTAAGCTGGCAGAAAATGAGGTGTTATCTAAAGGTGTTCAGGTCGCTCTTGATAAACAACCTGTAAATCTTGTCGAAACTATGGTGATGAGGAATTTTTTGACAAAAACTACGTATTTGTCGAATGATTTTGTGACTGTACCTAATGCTGGTACTCATGGCATGGTTCCGCTAATTGAGGGGCTAAAGAGAGAGGCTGGTGGGCATATTCCGCTGAATGCACAATATTAAGTACGGCAATAACAAGCGCCGCTTTGGAATGGCAGATTCAAGTCTTGATTTTATCGTTAGCTATAACTTTAAGCATATAGTTAAGAGAAAAACTGTACTTATGACGAGTGCAATCAATTTGCGTGAAGGATATAAGCAAATGGGAATTTATTCTCCATCGGAGGTTATCGAAAATGGATAACTATGAAAAATACATGAATGATCCAGACATCGTAGATGAACCGACGGCTCTGCGCGAGATCCATGCGATACGCCTTATGCTTCATGATAAAACAAAAAACATGACGCCTGAGGAACGTGCTGCGCTTACTCGCAGTGATGCACAGGAAATGATTGATAAGTACGGTTTGAACGTGAAACGCCGCACTCCTCAAGAAATGCTGGACGCTGTTTGACGACGTGAAACCACGGTTGCCGAAATTGAGTAGAATTCCTGCCAGTGAAGACGATCAGCTCGTGTAGGGCGGTGCGCTACGTCTTATCCGCCGAATGTTTTGGCGGAAGACGCTCCTACCTGTAAAATGCGGTATCTTTGGATTTCAGGAGGATGCTTCCCTTGGACATATTTTCTCCCAAAGAAGATTTTGTTTTCCGCAAGCTGTTCGGGGATTAGAACAATTTGGATATGATCCTCTCGTTTCTGAAGACCTTCGTGGATCTGCCGGAAGCTGAATATACGGATGTCGCGATCTCCAACCCCAATCTGTTGCCGGAGGTTAAAGACGGCAAGAGATGTGTCCTTGACCTCAAGCTCACCACCCGGTCGGGCGGGATCATCAATGTGGAAATCCAGCGTGAAGACACGGATGAAATGCGTGAGCGCATCACGGTGTACGCCGCAAAACTCCTGGCTGAACAACTTTCGTCCGGCGAGGAATATGAGACTGTCAATCGGGTAATTTCCGTGCTGATCACGGATTTTGATCTGCTGAAGGAAACGAAGGACTACCATACTTGGTTTCGTCTGCGCGATACGAGCGGGAAAATCACCTTGACGGAGGTACTTGAAGTGCATACGCTTGAACTGAGTAAAATCCCTGCCAGCGAAGACGATCAAAAGGTCTTGCCCTGGCTGAAGTTTCTGTCCGCCAGGACAGAGAAGGAGTTCACCATGCTGCAAGAAACATATCCGGAACTGCAAAAGCCCGTGGCCCGGCTGATCGCCATGAGCGCGGATGAGGTTATTCGCGCTCAGAAAGACTCCTGGGACAAAGCCCGCTGGGATGAAGCCGCCAGAAAGCATCACGCTGAAGTCAGAGCCAAGGCTGAAGGAAAGGCTGAAGGAAAGGCCGAAGGAAAGGCCGAAGGAAAGGCCGAAGGAAAGGCCGAAGCCAAGACTGAAGTAGCGATCAATCTGCTGCGTCAGGGACTGAGCAGCGCTGCCATTGCTGATGCTACTGGCCTTTCTCTTGAGGAAATCGCCGCTTTGTCTGCGTAGCCGGCCGTTTCCTGGAATGTTGGTGGCGCGAGGCTTGATAGCGAAGGAGTTCACCATGCTGCAAGAAACCTATCCGGAACTGCAAAAGCCCGTGGCCCGGCTGATCGCCATGAGCGCGGACGAAGTTATTCGCGCTCAGAAAGACTCATGGGACAAAGCCCGCTGGGATGAAGCCGCCAGAAAGCATCACGCTGAAATTAGAGCCAAGGCTGAAGGAAAGGCCGAAGGAAAGGCTGAAGCCAGGACTGAAGTAGCGATCAATTTGTTGCGTCAGGGACTGAGCAGCGCTGTTATTGCTGATGCCACCGGCCTTTCTCTTGAGGAAATCGCCGCTTTGCCTGCGTAGCTCGCATAGGTTGGCGGTGAGCTTGCGAACCCCAACACACAGCTAATGAGTTATTCCAATGTCGGGGTTTGCCTCGCTCACCCCAACCTATGCTGACTGGATTCCGGTTTTCGCCGGAATGACGGTGATTTTTCCGCCTTCGCGTGACCGGGAATCCCGGACAGGACACGATTTGCTCTAATATAAGCGTCACTGCCGGGATTATCGGGAACCATCATGATCGCGCAAGAATAGAGACGTACCCCGAATAAATTCCTGCGAGTGACATTGGGGACACGATTATTCCGAGTCAGCGAAGCCCTGCCTGTTCGAAATATTGCAAAAACGCTTCAGGGGCGTTATGACCGCGGCCTCCGTGCCCGCATAGTCCTTGACCTGCCGCCTGGCTGGGATGTTGTTCCCATCTGTCCACGCCGCGGCCTGGATGCTTGCCATCATGCCGCGTGTGTCTCAACCCATTCGCGCAAGGCGTTGTCCATGCGCGTCTGCCAGCCACGCCCGGTGGCGCGGAAAGCCGCCAGCACGTCGGGGCTGTACCGTATCGCCACCTGTTCCTTTTTCGGGCGGCGTCCCGCGCCGCGTTTTCTGCGTGCCGCGAGCTTTTCTTTCAGATCGCCCAAAGAACGGCTGACAATGACTTTATCATCGCTATCCGGCAAGGCGCCGGGGCAATCCGGATCGTCCGGCGCTGTTTCCGGCGCGTTCGCGATCAGAGCCTCCCATTCTTCAGGACTGGTGGGAAAGCGTTTTGGCGAAGTATCTGTTTTCATCTTTGGTAGCTTTTCGCAAGCTGATGACCCGAAAATTCTCTCCACGTTCCGTGCAGGTGATGCGGACGATTTGCCCTCAAGGTTTTACCCTTCGCATATCCTGAAGAATCATTCGTAGGACAGGTTTTGACTAGCCGGTTGTTCCTTATATTTTCGAGAGTGTTGATATAAATATATATATGCTGTAACATATCCTCATTGCAAGAAAGGAGGAGAGCGATGGCGACTTGTAAGAAGTGTGGTTCTGAGCGGACGGTGAAGAGTGGTTTGGTCGGAGGGAGGCAACGCTATCAATGCAAGGAGTGCGGATGCAATTTTCGGGAGG